>JASFBC010000122.1:0-15268 GCA_036172315.1 Anaerolineae bacterium
GGGAGGCTGACTTTCCGTCAGCGCTGAATAGTTTGAGAGTTGGAGGGCCGATGGCGCCGCGAGGAGGGAATGCATTCCGTCCCAGCCGGGCGCCGGCGACCGCCCGGGTGCTCAATAACCTGCCCGGCCGGTATCCGGTAGAGAACTGGCACGCCTGTTACTGGAGCGTCTCCGAAGAGGGCTCCCTGCGGGAGCAGGCGGTCATCCTCCAGCTGCCGGCGGGCTACGCGGCCGCCTGCGAGCCGGTGCGGGTCGGTCAGGCCGGCTGTGTGCTGCGGGTCCGACGGTGGGGCGTGGCCTGCCGCATCTCCCTGCTGGAGGCCATCGGATTTGACCCCCTGATGATCGCCGGTCCGGATGCCTCCGATGAGGCGGTGACGGCCCTCTGCTTTGCCGCTACCCAGTTTGACCTCCCCGGCGACTTCGTCATCGCCGACCCCGATTACCCGCTCCTGCTCTTTGACCCCACCGGCGTTCTGAAGGGCTCATCGGTCAACGGCATCAGCCTCCTGGGAGCACTGGCCTACTTTGTCTCCGGGGGGCGGGTGGCGGCCGATTTTCAGCGGTTGCGTCGGGAAGCGCCTACTCTCTACCGACAGGCTCTGGCCGACCTGCAGATAGTGTTTGGAAAATGAACCATCCCGGCCGAATAGTCCTTGTATTTTACAGTTTTCCCACGGAGGGAAGAACCCCCAATAGCGTTCATCTCCGCTAAACTTTATCGGGAATGGCAATGAGAGGGGCGGACGCGCCCAAAGGTCAAGGAAATCCATATTCTTCATCTGCGTTTATCTGCGTCCTACTTCCGATAAATCTGCTAATCAGCGAGGTGCAAGATGTGCGACACTCTGGTTGCTACAGGCAGTGCGACCGCCGATGGAACGGTGATTCTGGCGAAAAACAGCGACCGGGAGCCGAATGAGGCTCATGTACTGGTCCACATTCCCCGTGTCCATCACGAGCCCGGAACTACGGTGAGATGCACCTACATAGAGGTGCCCCAGGTACCAGAAACGTACGAAGTCTTGCTCTGCAAGCCCTTCTGGATTTGGGGTTGTGAGATGGGCGTCAATGAGCACGGGGTGGCTATCGGCAACGAGGCCGTTTTCACCCGGGAACCCTATAACAAGGCCCCCGGACTGATCGGGATGGACTCCATTCGCCTGGCGCTGGAGCGGGCCGACACCGCTCGCCGCGCGCTGGAAGTTATCGTCCAGTTGTTAGAAACCTACGGCCAGGGAGGGAATTGCGGCTTCCGTCACAAGACCTACTATCATAACTCCTACATCATCGCCGACCCGCAGGAGGCCTGGGTGCTGGAGACGGTCGGAAAGCAATGGGCGGCCGAACGGGTGCAGGATGTGCGCACCATCTCCAACGGCCTGACTATCGGCTCCCAATGGAATGAGGCCTCCCCTGGCCTGGTGGAATACGCGCTGAAGAAAGGGTGGTGTAAATCACGGGACGACTTCCATTTCGCCCGATGCTACTCCGATTTCCTCTACACCCGACTGGACGGCTGTCAGCCTCGCCATCGCCGCTCCACTGCCATCCTGGAAGCCCAGAAAGGCCGAACTACCGTGGAGACGATGATGGCCGCCCTTCGGGACCATGGACCGGAGGCGGCTGCTGACCCCCTCTGGAATCCCGGTCGGGGCTGGATTATGGATACCCTCTGTGTCCATGCCGGACTGGGGCCAACCCGCCCCAGCCAGTCTGTCGGCGCAATGGTCGCCCACCTTATCCCCGGTATGCCGGTTGTCTGGGTGACCGGCACCTCTGGCACCTGTACCGGCATCTTCAAGCCGGTGTTCCTGGGAGGCGCGGGGCTCCCTTCTATTCCAGGCCTGGATAGAGAACCGACGGGGACTTACGACCCCCGTACTTTATGGTGGAGCCATGAACGCCTTCACCGCCAGGTGATTCGCGATTACGCCACCCGTATGCCGCTCTACCGGGAGGAACGGGATGCTCTGGAAGCCTCCTTTTTGCAGGAAGCGACGGAGATGGTTGCCCGATACCGGGAAGTGAGCCCTGCAGAACGGGCGGAGCCCCTCCGGGCCTTCAGCGCTTCCTGCTTTGAGCGAGCAGCAGCGGCCACAGAGCGCTGGGTTGAAGTCGTCGCGAACACTCCGGTGCGGCATCGCCCGCCGCTACCGTTCTCTCTGGCCTGGGATCGGTTTAACCGGGAGGCGGGTTTCCCCTCATAAGGAATCCACTGCGGGGGAATCGCGCTCTTACTTCTCCATGCTTTTCAACGCCTCATAGGCGGGACGGACGACGGTCAGGGGCCAGCCCGGTTCGGTGATGGCCCACCAGTACTGTTCTTCCTCGGGGGTCCAGTCGTGGTCAGCGATGGCCAGGACGAACATCGGGCCCACCCACGGCTGCCAGTGCTCCCGCGCATACCGGAACGCCCGCACCAGATAATCCGCCTTCTGCTCCTCGGTGACGGCAAACCACGAATATTCGGGGTGGATGGGGTCAGAGGTCCACCCCATTTCGGTTATGGCGACCTGCTTCTCCCCGTCGCCATAGCGGACCATGATGTCCCGGATGTCCTCGGTGTGGCGGAAGCAGAAGAAGCGCTGACCGCCGTAGACGGGGTTAGCGGCGGCCTCCTCCGGTGAGACCTCCGGCGGCGCGGCGAATCCGGCGGCATGGACGCCCAGAAGGTCAAAGTACGGGGCCGCCCCCGCCTGATACATGCCGATGAAGTAATCGGTATCGGGTATGGCGATGGGCAACCCTGTGCCCGTCGGCGCCATCCCCGCCGAGACCACCAGGGCATCCGGGTCGGCCTGCTTAATGGCGATGTAGCAGGCCCGCAGCAGGCGGACGTACCCCTCCGGATTCGGCGCCCGGGCTTCCCATTCCCGGGCCAGATTGGGCTCGTTCCAGACCTGGTAGGCGCGCACCTGTCCCCGGTAGCGGGCCGCCACCGCGCCACAGAAGTCAGCGAAGTCCTCCACCGGCACCGGCAGCGCCGGGTCGTCGGGCAGGGAGACCCAGCCGGGGCGGGGCAGACCGTGGAGCCGGAAGAGCAGGTGAAGGCCCCGCTCCTGAACCTGCCGGATGATGCGGTCGCTGTAACGCCAGTCAAATCCCCCTTTGTACAGTTCCACATCTATCCAGTGCAGGTTCTGGCGGACCCAGGTAAAACCGGCATCCCGGATGAGGTTGAGGTCCCGGTCAGCGACCTCCTCCCGCCACCAGAGAAAGGCAACCATGCCGTATTCGGGGGACCCCCGCCGGACTCGCGGCCAGGAGGTAGGGGTCGGGGGCGGAGACGGGGACGGCGTCGGAGTCTCAGGAGCGACGGGAGATGGCCTCCCCATAAGGAATAGCCCGGCGATGCCCAGAGCCAGGAGGAGGTACACGAATAATTGCAACGGATGTCGGTTAGGGGGCATGAGCCTCTCTTAAGAGAATTATCCGGACGACCCGGTCCCCACCCGGGCGATGAGGTCTTCCAGAGCAGGGTATTTGGGCTCCCCGATCGGGTTCGCCTCCACGAGCAGTATGCCTGGCAGGCGCTCCAGGAGCGGGGGGCTCCTCCCGGACTACGGTTTGGGCATGTTCATAATCGCCCCGAAGGCCGGACGGGGGACGCCCTGAGGGTCTATGATGCTGTATGGGCCGTACGGATCCTTTTCGGGGGGCAGACCGGTTTTCTGAATGTAGTCCAGGTTCCACAAGAAGGCCAGGCGAACAAAACCCCACTGGCGCATCAACTGGTAGGCACGGACGATGAAATCGGCCTGCTCCTGAAGGGTGTTATCCAGTGCGAACTCAAAGCCGGGCGGTGGCGGCCCCAGCCCTTCGGAGGAAGCCCAACCGAACTCCGTCACGCAGAGAGGCTTCATCCCGGAAATGGCGTCCCGGTATCGCCAGAGGGTGCTGCGGAACGACCAGGATGGATGGGGGTTATCCCAGAAGCCCCGGAACTTCGCGGTGGGGTCCTGGTAGGTCTTGTCGTCCCAGGCGATGTCCGGAGGGATGTTGTAGCCGTTGTGGTGGACACCCACGCAATCGGCGTAACTCAGGAACCCCCTGGTAATCATCTCCTGGTAATACTGGAAGTCGTCCATATAGATGATACGGTTCGGATTCTTGGGGTCGGTGACCGTGGCACCCACCGGGGAGAGCGCGCCGCTGATGACGATGATGTTGGGGTCGCGGCTCTTAATGACCTGATAGGCCAGACGGAGCATTTCCACGTACCGCGCCGGACTCACGCCCTCCGCCGTATCCCATTCCCGGTCCAGATTCTCCTCGTTCCAGACCTCTATAGCGTGGATGCGGCCCCGGTAATGGTCCACCAAACGGCCCAGGAAGTCGGCGAAGAGGGTCAGGTCGTCCGGTGGGGCGCCTTCGGGATTGTTGTCTATGTAAGCGGTGTGGCTCCAGGCCGGCGCGTGCACCACGCTGAGCATCACCCGCAGGCCGCGCGCGTTCGCGGCGTCCACCACCCCGTCATACATCCCCCAGTTGTACTGGCCCGGGTTGGGCTCCACCAGGTCCCAGCGAACCTGCTGCTTGACCCAGCCCAGCCCCAGCGACTTCACCACATCCATCGTATAGTTCGGGTCGCCGACGATGGCGTGGGCGGCGATGCCGTAGCCGAAAACTTCCCGGTCCAGGGGGACGGTGGGCCGGGAAGTGGTGCCCGAGGACGGGGTAGCGGTCGCCAAGGGCTGCAGGCCTCTGGCGGGAGTGGCGGTCGCTGGGGGAGTGGCCGTTTCGGCAGCGGGCAGGGACGCCTCCGGCGAAGGGGCGAAGAAGCCCCACCAGAGACAGAAGACCCCCAGCAGAAAGGCCACCAGCCAAAGAGCGATACCGAAAATCAGTCGCCGACGCCCACGCGGGGAGCGAGATGGTCGGAACATAGAGTCTCCTCCGGAATAGAACGGGTGACCAGTAGTTCAGGGTCTCTGACAGGAAGCGAGCATAATGCTCTAAAGAACTCAAGGGGTTCATCAGTACATGCATCTCTATTGCCTCACGAGTTTGAGATTTGTGGTTCTCTATAAATTTCGGGCCTCGTGAGGCGGTTTATTATTAATTAAAAATATACTTTGGGGTGATTCCCACCTAATATAGTACAGGGTCAAGCGGCGTTCCAGCAACTTCATTCACCAATTCGTGTAATTCCATAGTCGCCCTCCCGGAAAGCCCCCCGCAGGTTTCGCAACCTGCGGGAGGCTCGTTGCTATCGCGAACCCAGCACCGCGTGCAGCGCATCGCAGGCCGGGCAGATACCGCCGGGCCGGATGATGGCGTAGCCGTTCTGCGGGTCGCCCGGAATGGCCTGCAGAAAGTCCACGTTCCAGACGATGATGCAGCGCACCATCCCGGTCTGGATGCTCAGGCGGACCGCCTCCGCCAGCCACGCGGCCTGCTGCGCGTTGTTCGTCCCCCGGCCCCACCAGAAGTTATCCGGGAACGGCTCCACCCCCTCCTGCGAGGCGTAGCCCAACTCGGTGTAGAAGAGTTGACGGGTGCCCCGGAAGATGTTGTAGTAGAGTTCCGTCTGGGGGAGGAAGTACCAGGAGTGGTGATGGTCGCCCCCATCGGCGGGGTGACCGGTGCGGGCTGACGGGGCCGTCGCGCCGGCGTTGTGGTGCGCGCCGATGTAGTCCATACAGTTGGCCGCACCAGCGACAAACAACCCCTCCATCCAAGGCTTGTCGTCGCAACCGTGGGGATAGCAGCCGCCGAAGTAACCCGTAGGCGCCGGCGCGGCGCTGATGACCGCCGTCCCCGGGTTGGCCGCTTTGATCGCCTGATACGCCGCGCAGAGAAGTTTGGTGTAGTTGGCCGGATGGATCAGGCCGTTCTGCCATTCCCGGTCAATGTTCGGTTCGTTCCAGACTTCAATAGCATCGGCACCGGCGGCGGCCAGGCCCGCCACCCACCGGGCGATCTCCTGTTCAAAACCGGCCTGGCCGGTCAGACTGGCCGGGCCCAGCGCGCTGACCTGAATCTTGAAGCCAGCCGCGTGGGCGGCAGCGATCACACCGGAGGCATCTGCCGGGTAGCGAATCTGCGTCTTCACCCAGTTCATCCCGGCGTAACGCATCTGATTGGCATAAGGGAGACTGAAGTTGGCCACGTGGCCGCCCAGTTCAAAACTGCCCCGCGCTCCAGGGGCTGGCGCCGGGGCCGATGGGACCTCCCCGGCCTGGATGACAACACTCACATCGCTGCCGGGGATTTTGGCCCCGCCGGCCCTCACATACCAGAGGCCGGTGTAGCGGCCCGGATTGGCCGGTGCTTTCAGGTCCACGCTGATGTCCACCGTTGCGCCGGCCTTCACCGTGCCCACGGGAACACTATCCGGCCCGCCCATCTTCTCTCCGCTAGCGAAGACCAGGACGGAGTCCTTGGGCCAGTCGCAGGTGCCGCTGTTGCGCAGCCGCCAGGTCTTCCTGAAGGTCTCGTTGTTGTTGAACTTCGTGCCGTCCGGCACAGTGACGTCGGTTACGAAAGCGGCCTGCATGCAGGCCGGAGCCGCGGCCGCCATGGCGGTTCCACGGCCCGCTACGGGGGTTGGAGTGGGCATCGGTGTCGGGGTGGGCGCGACGACGTTCACCTGCACAGAGCCCCGGTCCACCCCAGCGATCGCTGCCGAGACAGTATAGGTCCCGGCCGCCTCCGGCGCTTTCCAGCGGAACTCCGGCTGGGCCAGCGTGACCCGCTCCTCAGCGGTCTGGGGGCCCTCCACCTTCCAGACCACCTCCAGCGCGGTCGGCTGCGGCAGGCCCGCCGCCACACGGTACCCGTCCACCGCTTCGGCGACGCCGGGCATATTCCCCGCGTCCAGTAGGTCGTGGACGACGACGCCGCCTAAGTGATAGCGCAGGGCCCAGTCCAGTTTGCGGGCCAGGAACGAGGGGGTGCCCAGCCAGACGGTGCGGTTCTCCCCCTGCGCGGTCTTGTAGGCGATGGCGTAAGTACCGGCCGACTCCATCGGGGTGATGCTGGTCACCTGGCCAACCAGGGTGAAGACCACCTCCTGGCCGGGCCGGAGGGAGGATTCGGCGGGCGGCTGGACCTGGCCGAAGGGGGCCAGCGCTTCCTCCAGTCCTACATAGCGGACCCTATCGGGGCCGGAATCGGCGCTGAGGGAGGAGACGGCGGCGCGCAGTTTGTAGCGGCCCACCTGCCCCACAGCCCATTCCAGCAGGGATTGGACGGCGCCGCCCTCCGCGTAGGCGGTGGGATTATCCGGGAGAGGGAAAACCAGGGCGTCGGCGGCGCGGCCGAGGGCGGCCCAGTCGTAGCCGCCGGGCTCCCAGCCGGAGTCGGTGCGGGAGGGGGCCGGCACCATAACCTCCAGGCGCAGCCCCCGGGCATGCAAGGCATCGGCCAGCGCGGCGACAAGGGCCGAAAAAGCGTCCCTTTGCTCGGGTGTCAGTCCTTCATAGTTCAGAGAGACCCCGCTGTAACCTGGGGCTTTGGAAAGAATCTCGGCAATGTGGCGGGCCTGTATGTCGGGATTCGCCAGCATCTCCTCCAGAAGGGCCCGATTCAGGGGCTGACCGGCCGGACGGTTGCCCACCAGCAGCAGGGCCTCCGGGCTGCCGGAGGGAGGAGCCGGGGGCCTCCCGATGAGCAGCCCGTCCGCGCCCAGATAGAGGCCAGGGCGCATCACTTGGGTGAGGAGGCTTGCTATCGGGCCGCTTACCACCTCGCTGGAGGCCACCGTCCCGATGGCCGGAACCACCGGCAGGGTCTGCATCACCACCACCGAGGAGGGGAGGCGGTCCACGTGGGCAATGAGCACCTCCCGCTCCCGGTCCAGCGTCCCGCCGACCCACTCCCAGGCCGTGCCGGTCCAGGTGTAGAGGTCCAGCGTCTCCCAGGGCTCCGCGTCATTGGGGATGACGACCTCTACCGTTGCCGGGCCGGCCGTACGAGAGCCGGTCTGGAGGCGGTAGAAGGGGCTTTTGACCTGGAGGACGGGCGGGATGGCCGCCAGCGCCTTTTTCAGGTCGGCGTCGGCGGAGCCTTCCAGGAATATAGCCTGGGGGACCGAATCCAGCCGTACCCGCAGGGAGACGTTCTCCTCCGGGCGGACACTGACGGTAATCCCGTCGGGGTGGGAAACGGACGGATTCTTCGCGCTAAGGCGGGTGTACCCGGTGAGGTGCAATCGTTGGGGGAGGGAGATCGGTGGCAGAATCAGCGCCCCGATGACCAGGAAGGCGATGACGCCGTAGACCCAGTTGCTGGCCGCCAGCCACTCGCCGAATTCCCGGAAGTGGTTGACGACCCGTTGCAGGGTAGAGGGCTCCGTGCTCCTGGTCGTTGCGTCGTTTGCTACCATGACATTACCTCCGTCTCATCATCTCACGTTTCACGTTTCACGCTTCACACTTCACGCTTCACGCTTCACGTATTTACCGCCTGGAAAGAAGCCACCACACCGGCATCAGAATCGTCAGGCCGACCAGCAAGATACCCCCGACGCGGGCACCCCAGCGCAGGACCTGGGGCCAGATGGGCGGTCGGGCAACGGGATTCTCTTCCGGCGTGGGCAGGATAACGGCCGGAGTTGCGCCGCCGAACTCTCCCCGTTGCAGGGGGATGGCAGCCTCCAGTTGTCCGCCGGCGGTCAGCGCCAGCGCTATCTGGGCCGGGCCGTTAATGCCGTACCCGGCTGGGGGCTGGATAGCGACCTGATATGCCCCTGGCTGGAGGCCCGGGAAGCAGTAGGGCTCACTGATACCGTCGGTGGTATATTGTCCCACAAGCCCACCGGAGCCGCTGAGGAGAATGACCGCGTTGGGAAGCAGTTCCTCTGTCTCTGGCTGGCGGATCCCATCGCCGTTGCGGTCATGGAAGGCCAGGACACAAATCTGCCCACTCTGGGGCGTCGGTGTGGCCTCCGGCGTAGGCGTTGCCTCGGGCGTAGGTGTGGCAGTGGGACAGGAGAGGACAATCTCCTGCCCGACCCAAATCATTTTGTTCGGCCCCAGAGAGCCAGCATTCAGCCGCTCCAGGTCCTCCATCGGGATGCCGTATTGCAGGGCAATGCCGAAGAGGGTGTCCCCAGGCTGGACGATGTGGACCCGGCAGCCGTCAGGCCGGGGAGTCGGTTGAGGGGCTGGTGTCCATGCAGGCGGCTGGGCCGCCGGGGAGCCGGAGGCGGAAGTGGGCGGCGGGGGCGGCGGCGTTGGCGAAGCCTGCCCCAGCGCCACCAGACTGGCATCGTCAATGTAGACGTCGTTATTGATCCGGGGGATTCGGTCCTGCCATTCGGCACGGCTGTGAAAGAAGACCGTCACCTTATCCGACTGGGCCACTGCCTCTACCTGGAATAGCGTCCAGGTATCCCAGGCATCCCCCTCCGGGGAACGGACGACCGTGGGGGCGGCCCAATCCGTGCCGCCAGTGGGATCAATGCCGACCCAGATATGCATTGGGGCCGGATTATCGGAGAGGGGAGTCGTGCGGCATTCATTCCATGTTCCCGGTGCCGGCATACAGGACCAAGTATGTACCCACACACTGAAGCGCAGGCGGGTACCCGGCTGGATGCCGCTGACCTGCTGGTAAAGCCCGGCCTCGTGCTGGCGGTTCCAGGAGAAGTATTTCTGAGCAAGCCGCCCGGAGTGGACACGGTAGGCATACTCAATCGCATCCACGCCCCGGAACTCTGGCCGTCCCCAGGCACAGCGGACGTCCCCTTGACAATAGTCCGGCGCTGTAACGTAAGAGGGGGGATTATCCAGGAAGAAAGCCCGCCATCCTGGTGCAACCTGGACTTCTGGAATGCCGTCCTGGAAGGGCCAGGCCTGGCCCGGTTCGCCCTCTTCGAAGTTTCCGTTTCGCAGCAGGTTAGGACCTTCCTGGCCGTAGATGGGCTGCTGGAAACCGACCAAAAGAGCCAAAGCCAGGATAATCCACCCAACTCGCAGACACTTCATCTACCGACCTCCTTTTTTATCTATTTTAACTGGCGGGACTTTGTTGATTATAACATAGCCGGGACAAAAGGCAAGCCAACAGTCGGCATTTCCAAAATCCTGGTTAGCGGATGCCTTCCACCCGACCCAGGACGATGAATTCCCCTCCATCTTTTAATCTCAACCGCTCGCCGGTATCCTCGGTGTAGAGCCCCGCGCGAACCGTGAACGGGCCCGAGATCCCCGGTGGAATCTCTACCCCGTGGCGGTCCTGAATGACTAGCCCGGTGCGTGAAGAGGCGATATGCGGCAGCGGCGCGTCGTGTTGCGCCACCAGTTGGCCCTCTTCGGACATCAAGTGTACAAAAACTTTCAAGGGCTCGGAAGGCGCCTCCCTGACGCGCCAATCCAACTCCACCGCCACTCCCGACCGAACTGTCGGGGTGAAGCGCGCCCTCAGCAGTTCCACTTGACCGTCGGCGAACTCTCCCCCAACGGAGGTGTCCATCAGCGGTTCGTGAGGCACGACGTAGCCCAGAACCAGCGAGTCGCCTGCCCATCCCTCCCACATCGGGTACAGACGGGGATGGGCGGAAAGCCAGCCGCGCAGGTTGTTGTTTGCCCCGACAGTGCCCTTGTATAGCACAAACCACAGGCGCGAATGCCCCTCCATCGCCGCCTCCACCCGCGCGGCGATGACGGGCATCGGCTCCACAATCGGGTCCCAGCGCAGGGCGTAGGACCAGGGGGCTCCCCGGCCTCCCCGGCTCTGTTCATACCAGCCAGCCCTGGCCAGGTTGTTGAAAAATACCAGGTCGTCAGGCCATAAGTGGGGGGCGAGATACCGCCAATCCTCGGCCGGGTCAAAGGGGTCCACCACCTCCAGCATCTTGGCGTAGACCGCCGTTCGGACCGGCCAGAAGGTGATGGCCAGAACGGTCAGGGCCAGGAGCAGCAGCCACGCGGTCTGACGGCGCAACCGTTCCAGCGCCCAGGCCAGGGCCAGCCCCAGGAGCGGCGCGACGGGGACAAAGTGGCGCACGGCGAAGAAGCGGACGGCCTGGGCACCGTAGGAGATGCCCATGACAGCGATGGCAATGCCCAGGGCCGGGAGAAGCATAGGGAAACACCGGCGCCGGGGGGCCAGCATCAGTCCGGCCAGTAGTACCCCCCCGACCACGCCGACGGCCGTCCATCCCTGCCCGTAGGCGAACACCAAGCCAAAGACTGACGGGCCGATGAATTCGGCCGTATTCCGGAGGGATTGGGCCAGCGAGCCGGGCTGAATCCGGCTTTGGATAGTCCCGGACGCGTAGACCAGCCAGGGAGCGAAGAGGAGAAGTGCGATTCCGGCAGCCAGGAGAGAGGTCCGCCAGGCACGGGGGCGGGCCAGCAGGACGTAGAGGTAGAGGGCCAGCAGGGGCCAGACGGTGTAGTACAGGAGATATAGAGCAAAGGCAGTGGCGATGCCTGCCCCTACCGCCCCGGCGCCGGCTTTCTTTTCGGTGGTCCGCAGGAGCGCCCATATCGCCAGCAGGACGCCCACCGGTGTCCAGGCGTACATCCGGTTGACCTGCCCGTAGTAGACCAGGAGGGGGAGCGCGGCGTTACAGAGCGCGGCGGTGGCCGCAACCCGCCGGTCGGCAGCCCATGCCCTCGCGGCCACATATGTCAGAGGTACGGTGAGCACTCCCGCCAGGACGGCCAGGTAGCGTGCCGTGAAAGCGTTCACTCCGACCAGGGATTGCCAGAGTTTATAGAAAAGGTAAAATAAGGGAGGGTGCCACTCCAGGGCGGCAATCCGGACCACTTCGGACCAGGGCAGGGCGCCATGGGCGATCGTCCAGCCCTCATCCCAGCGCAGGGCCGGGGTGGCCAGATGGTACATCCGAAGGGCAAACGCGGCCATGCAGGCGCCGGCTGCGAGAAGCCAGAGGGTGCGGTTAGCCCGGGAGCGGTTGGTGGGTCGGTTACAGCCCATCCTCAAAAATACGGGGTTGGAGGCCGCTATGCCGGGACCTCCAACCCCAATGACACTCTCTCACCGACGGCGAGAGAGGACAAACACCACGCCGAGGATAATCGCCAGTACCAGCAGCAGGATGCCAGCGATGCTGGCCATCCCCCGCAGAGCCTGGGACCAGAAGGACGGCTGTTTTCCGCCGCCGGACGGGGTGGGAAGCATGACGCCGGGAGTGGCCGTCGCTGCCGGGCCCTCCCCCCGCTTCGCGCCCAGCGCCACGTCCATCCGGGCCGCGCCGGCCAGCGCCACCATCATATCCGACGGCCCGCTGGCGATGTACCCGGCCGGCGGCTGCATACTCACCCGATAGGAGCCCGCCGTCAGGCCGGAGAAGCAATAAGGTTCGCTGACGCCATCGGTGGTGTACTGGCCCACCAGGCCCGCCGCGCCGCCCACCGAGAAGACCGCGTTGGGCAGCAGTTCCTCCGTCTCCGGCTGACGGAACGTGTCGCCGTTGCGGTCGTGGAAGGCCAGGACACAAATCTGGCCGCTCTCCGGGGTGGGTGTGGCCTCCGGGGTGGGGGTAGCCGGCGGCTGAGTGGGGGCCGCCGGTGCGGTGACCTTGATCTTGACCCACAGTTCACCGCTGGGGATGCGGGTACCACCCCTCTGGAGGACCCAGTTGCCCGTGTAGTCCCCCGGCGTGGCCGGTGCAACCAGGTTGACGCTGATCTCTTTCACCTCCCCGGGCGCTACCCGTCCGATCGGCAGGGAATCCGGCCCCCCCATCTTCTCCCCGCCGGTAAAGACAAGGACGGTGTTATCGGGCCAGGCGTCGGTGCCGGTGTTGCGGACCCGCCAGGTTTTGATGAACGCCGCGCCGCCCTCAAAGGCGGTGCCGTCCGGGATGGTCTCCCCGGCAAAGGTGGCCTGGAAGCGGGGGCGGGTAGGGGTATTGGTGGGGACCGGAGTGGCTGTGGCCGCTGGAGCCGCCACCACCAGTTCGGCGTCGTCAAACCAGGCGTCGTTGTGCTTCAGCGGCTGCTGGCCGGTCATCCGGGCGGAGACGAAGACGGTCACCTTGCCGCTGGCCCCGGCGGTAGCCTCCACCGAGATCCGCACCCACTGATCCAGTGCATTCACCGGCGCCGACCAGACGATGCCGGGATCGTACCAGAGCCCCTTCCCCTCCGGGTCAATCCCCACCTGGAAGTTGGGGTTCCAGCCACCATAAGAGGGGTTGGGCAGGTCGTCGTTGCTGATATGAGCGCGCGCCCAGACGCTGAAGCGCAGCCGGGTCCCAGGCGCCACGCTCACGGTCTGCATCACCCCGCCGTGCCAGGGGGTGTAACTCTGCCCGATGGCCTGGGACGAGGGCGCGCTGCGGAGCAGACCATATCCCCTAAAATCTCGCTCTACCCACCAGTTTGGTATGCAGGGATCCCAGTTGGGTGCCTGCTTGCAGGGGTCTTTTCGTTCGTCCCAGGGGTACCAGTTCGGCGCCGTGGCGCCCTCCCAGGCATCAAAGCCGGGGTTGGCCAGGAGGTTCTGCGTCAGAGGGCGAGCCTGGGTCCGGGGCGCCAGCGCCAGCATCAGGGTGATCAAAAGAAGCATTGCGCCGAGGATTCGTGGCCCGTGTTTCATATTATTTCCCTCACTTTCTGGTTTGACATCACGCTTTGATTATAACACAATCCGGGTGGAGGGCAAACACGACGAACCGGAGGTTCGGATGCGAGTTGTATCCTCACCCCACCGGCTTCGCCGCTGCCGCCGAAGGCGGTGGGGGAGATCTGAACCCAGTTGCAATTCCGACCAAACGCGGTAAAATGACTTGTTTGAAGGAGAAAAGATGACCTACCGGGAAGCGATAGAATACCTTCACAGCCTGACCGACTACGAGAAACGGCGACTGGAACGCTACTCGCCGGAGACGCTGGACCTTTCCCGCGTGGAGCGGTTGCTGGATATGGTGGGGAATCCGCACCGCCTTTACCCTTCCGTCCACGTCGCCGGAACCAAGGGGAAAGGCTCCACCTCAGCGATGATGGAATCGGTCCTGCGCGCGGCCGGATACCGGACCGGCTTCTATACCTCTCCCCACCTTCACACATTCCGTGAGCGCATTCGCATCGGCACCAACCTGATTTCCCGCGAGGAAGTCGTCTCGCTGGTGGAGGAATTTCGCCCGCTTATTGCCCGTATCCCCGGCATCACTACCTTTGAGGCGATTACCGCTATCGCTTTCACCTCCTTCGCCCGTCAGAAAATAGATGTGTTGGTCGCCGAGGTCGGCCTGGGCGGACGGCTGGACGCCACCAACGTAATCCGTCCGGAGGTGGCAGTTATCACTTCTCTCAGCCTGGACCATACCTACCTGCTCGGGAACACCCTGCCGGAAATCGCGGCGGAGAAGGCTGGGATTATCAAGGGCGGCATCCCCGTCGTTACCGCGCCGCAGCGCCCGGAGGCGCTGGCGGTCATAGAGGAGACGGCGCGCACCCTCCAGGCCCCCCTTACCGTGGTGGGGCGGGACTGGGTCTGGGAGCCCGGCCCCTTTGACCTGAAAGGGCAATTCTTTGCCGTCCGCCGCGTTGGTGACGGGCGGGACGACCTGGCAGGCGAGTACTGGATTCCCCTGCTGGGCCGTCATCAGTTGGAGAACGGGACTACGGCCCTGGCCGCGCTGCAGATCCTCCTGGAACGGGGCTTCCGCCTTTCCCGCGCGGCGGCTCAGGAGGGACTGCGAACGGTGGAGTGGCCGGGACGGCTGGAAATCCTCAGCACCGATCCGCTGGTGGTGGCGGACTGCGCCCACAACCCGTACTCCACCGAAGTGCTGCGGGAGGCGCTTCGGGAGTATTTTCCAGGCCATCGCTGGGTGCTCATCTTCGGCGCGTCGGCCGATAAGGACATTCCTGGAATGCTGCGGGCGCTCCTGCCGATCACCGGCTACCTCATCGTCACCCGCTCCGACCACCCCCGCTCCGCCACTCCGGTGGAACTGGCGGACATCGCTGCATCGGTCGGCGGCGGCGCCGAGATCGCCGTTAACATTCGGCGCGCCTTTCAGCGAGCCTTGACGCTCCTGAAGCCGGATACCGGCATCCTGGTCACCGGTTCCATCTTCCTGGTCGCCGAGGCCCGGGAGGAGTGGGCCGAATACAACGGCCAACCCGTCCCCGAAAACGACCGGACGGAATAATGTAGCGCAGGCTGTTAGCCTGTAGCGCAGGCTGTTAGCCTGTAGCGCAGGCTGTTAGCCTGTAGCGCAGGCTGTTAGCCTGTAACGCAGGCTGTTAGCCTGTAACGCAGGCTGTTAGCCTGTAGCGCAGGCTGTTAGCCTGTAGCGCAGGCTGTTAGCCTGCGTAACGGCCCGCGCTACATTCGG
>JASFBC010000123.1:0-9835 GCA_036172315.1 Anaerolineae bacterium
GACGCGAGTGTGCCAGAGGAGGGCCTGCCAGCGGCGGGTGCGGGTGAAGAAAGTGCCGATGATGGCAGCAACGCCTACCGCAACCCAGCGGTAATCCGCCGCCCCGAGCGCCTGCCAGACGCCGGACCAGTCCAGGTCGCGCGCCAGCAGCCAGACGGATAGGGCGGCCACGCCTAAGCCCACAACCCACCGGCCGATCTCTACCCAGCGGGTCTGGATTTCATCCCTCACGGTCCACCTCTTCCGCATCTGTCTTCTCCACCTGCTCTGTAGAATTCACCCCCTGGTTGGGGAAAATGCAACGTCTGCTTCTCCAACGGGGCACCTGCTCCTCCCCATATAGTTAGCACGATGAACCACGCCGCCAGCGCGCCCCACAGCACCTGCTCCCACCAAGTTCGGCCTGTGGCGGCCAGGCCGGCGCAGAGGAGCACCAGTTCGCCGTTCAGGGCCCGCTGGACCCCGGACCGGCCCAGCGCACCCCGGATGGAAGCCTGTTCCCGGGCCGATATCCCGTTCGCCCAACTGAGCGCGGCCAGAATCAGGGCCAGGCCCAGGACCCAAAGGGCGTTAGCGGCCACCGAATAGAAGTCCAGCACAACCCTCTCCTTCCGGCAGGCCTGCCGCCGCTTGCGCCGACTGAAATCAGCGCAAACCCTCATTATGGGCCCGCCCGCGCCCGCGGGGACCGCTGCGGCCTGTTCCCCCGCCTGTGGAGCAGAATGGCCACCGCTCCGGCGCCGACTGCTCCCACCAAAATCAGCCATGGCCGGACCCACGGACGGGCGGAGAAGGTAGAAAGGGTGACAGCGGTGGGATTGCCGCCCTGGGCGGTATTGCTGCAGTTATAAGGTGAGCCATTGATTTGGTGATAATACCACTGGCCCTGGATGTTGGTGATAGATTGTCCATCTTTTGCTTTACTGAGGTTCGTATCTACGCCATTGCCACCGGGTACATAACTAAGGTTGCTGCAGTTCGTGTACGTTGGCGAGCTCCACGAGACACAATCCACCGCCTTACCGTCCGTGTAAATTAAAGCCACCCAATCCGCACTATTGCTTAAACCATTCCCTATTTCGGTGCTAAGGAAAATGGTGCTGGTAAGTTGGACCGACAGGGACAGAGGACTGGTATAGTAATTAAACTCGCGTTGAAGGTAATCATTGTTCCAGGCAATCAACCAGCATCCGCCCGGTGGGATCTCGCACTGGGGATTCGGACACATAGTGGAGGTTATGGTCCGAGTCGTAGTGTTGTCCCTTATACTCCAGTCGATTAGACTTACTGTGTACTGGCCTCTGTTGTGAATCTCCACCCACTCGCCGTAGCCTGAGGAACTCGTCTCCGTTATCGCGTTGAACATCACCTCACCGATCACGATATCCGTGGGGCTGCTGCCACCCTGGGCCAGGGCGGTGCTGATCACTATATCCGCGGGGTTGCCGCTGCCCTGGGGCAGGGCGGTGCTGATCGCGACCATCCCGGCGATGGTCAGCACAAGGGCCAGAATGCAGGCAGTTCTCTGGGCATTCATCTTATGCCTCCTTCTTGATGATTGCGCCCCGCTCCAGGAGTTTGCGCGCCAGGGCCAGCACGTCCTGTTCAGCGCGCTCTGGGGGAACGCGGTACTCCTGATTCAACGCTGCCGCAATCTCCCGCAGCGTCATCTGCCCGTCCATCATCCGAAAGACGGCCGCGCCGGTCCGGTTGAGGACGAAGAACCGTCCCTTCCCAAGCAAAACGACCACCACTTCCTCCCCACTCTGGCGGGAGAGGACATCGGGCGCAACCGAGAGCACATCATCCAAATTTAGCATCTATCACCCCCCAGAAGGCATCGGTTTTGCGGAACAGGAGAGCGCAAACTGGCACCCGGGCCCGGATCTCCTCCCACCGGGCAAACAACGCCGGCAGGCGAACGGGGTCGGCGTTGACCACCGGCGAGTTGGCGACCAATTCGCCCAGCGCCGTGCCAGGAGACATCCGCTCCAGCCGGTCCTCCGGCGCCTTCATCAGGCGGAGGAGGGCCCGCAAGGGTGCGAAGAGCCGGTCGCCCCGATAGCGGCTGAAGGGCGTGGTCCATGCCATCCAGCCATCCTGGCCCCGGCGCAGGAGCAGAAGGTCGTCGCTGAGCACAACCTTTCCCCGGGAGAGGGAGACCAGGGTGGTCTTGCCGCTGCCCGAGTTGCCGAAGAAGGCCCAGGCGACTTCCCGGTGGACGACGCCGGCGGCATGGAACAGAATCGCCCCCTGTTCAAAAGCGCAGAGGGCAAAGACGGTACGGACGAAGCAGGCGATGTCCTCCAGGCCGGCCCCAGGGTGGGCGCGCAGGCAGGCCCACCCCTTTTGGGGGACGATCTCCCCAGCAAAACCCGGCGCCCTCAGAAGGACGTGTCCATCGGCAAAGCGGGGCCGGGCGGCAAAGAGGGAGGCCGACGACGGCGGAAGCCCGGCGTCCGGCTCCAGGCCCACCCGCCATACGGGAGTTGCACCGCCCCAGCGTTCCCAAGCCCTGGCAAACGGCTCCACCCAAAAGGCAGGACCTTCCAGGGCCAGAGGAATGCCCCCGATGTCCAGCGTCCACCCTAACGCCCGTTCCATTCCTCCACTATCCTGTTCCTTTCCCTCGCCTGGATAACAGCGCAATCCCCCCACCCATCAACGCCGCCAGCGCCGCCCCGGCGGTCAGGGCATCACCCCATCCAGCGCCGGCCCGTGCCCGTACCACCTCCGGATAGTGATTGCGAACGCCCCCACGCTCCAGCTCCTCCAGTTGATAGAAATATGTCCGCCCCCAGACGACATCCCGGTCCTCAAACCGGTACGATGCCCCGATCAGGGGGTCGCCCCGGGCCACCACAGGGGTATCGGAGAGGGGAACAAAGGGCCCATCGGGCGACTCAGCCCGCAGCAGGAAGAAGCCGACCGTATTCACTTCGCTGGCTGTCTTCCAATGGATGATGATCCGGGGAGGGGCAACGACCCAGATCAGCAGGACGGCCAGAGCAAAAGTAACGATGACAACGACCACGGATTGGACGGGCTTCACAGAGGGAGCCTCTCATCATCGTGGGGATTGGCGGAACCGGCGCCGGACAACCTTACCTATCAGCAATATCGCCTCCTGCAAGATGTCCCACCAGCGGTATGGGTAGTAGAGAGGCCAGGTCCAGGCCGGATTGGGCCGGTAGCGCCAACGGACAAAGGTGGGGGAGGGGAAAAATAGTCCCCGGAGAAGGGCCGTCCGCCCCCTCCAATTTAGGGAGGAGAACCTCTCCCAGGCAGTCTCCCCTTTTCTCCGGCGGGTGGCCTTTCGTTCCAGCAGGTCGGCAACCGCCGGGTCTCTGCGGGCCCCCAGTGCCGGGAGAGCACCTTCCGGCAGCGATTTACGGGAGTATCCAGACGCGCGCTGAAGCGCTCGGAGCACAGCCTCGGTCCAGCGACAGGCCGCCGCCTGCTCCGCCAGTTCCTCCCACCGGATGCGTGCTCCCTCCTTCCCCACCAGCAGAAGGATGTCATACACCCACTTTGGGTCGGCCGCGGCTTCCCCGTGATGAAGCATGGCGTGGGCCGCCAGGTATAGGAGATGAGCGGTTGGGTCCAGGGTGAGAAAAGGGTTGGGAAACGGTAACCGCAGAGGTTCGGTGTGGGCCCAGAACCAGGCCATGTCCGGGACCTGGCGGTCGTGGTCGCTCAGGGCAAGCGTCCAGTGGACCTCCAGGTGGAATGACCCGCCGGTTTCGCGGGCCAGGCGAAGATGATGGCCCAGGATTTGGTTGAGGCCAGGGGCCATCTCCTGCCCCCACTTCCGGTACCCCGCCGCCCGCAGGCGGGTCAAAACCTCCGGGATGTGTTCCCTCCGCACCAGGATGTCTATATCGCTCACGGGCCGCAGGGCGGGGTCAGGATATAGGGTAAAGGCCAGCGCCCCACCCTTGACCACGACGATGGGCAGAACAGAAGGGCGGGAGAAGACTTCGCCCAGCCGGGCCAGGTTGTCCAATAGGATGGCGCTCTGAGCAACGGCCACCCAACGGCTCAGCTCAGGTCTATCGTCCGGATGCCTCCTCATTTTTCCTCGCCGAGGGCTGCTCTCCAAAACAGGGCCGGGTCGCCCAGGAGGGTGTAACTCAGAGCGACATCCCGGGAACCTTCTGCCTGCAGGGCGTCCAACCAGGCATCGCCCAGCCGTGCCCTCTTCCCCAAAGCGCGGTAGAAGGCTATAGCGAAGGGATGCTGTTCCTCAACGGTTGTTTCTCCAACGGGACCAAGGAAGGCCACCGTCCCACCGGGCGCGCGCAGCCACTCTTCAGCCAGCGACTCCTGACTGGGGTGAGCGAAATGGGCCGCCAGACAGGTCCAGGCCACCACGAGCACCGACCCGCGCCACCACACCCCATCATCCGGCTTTAATATACCATCTTTTGCCAGTACTGTCAAGCTACCGTGGCCGATGTAGTTGAGCCATACCCGGCCATCCTTCAGAAGTTCCAGCGCGTGGGCCCGGTTCCCCGTCTTTTCCTCGGGGAGACCGGAAGATCGGTACCAATCCTGGATCTCCTCTGCCAGGGGCTGGAACTCCGGCTCGTCGTCGTGGACGACCAGGGCAGCAGGGCCTGCGGTTTCGGTCTCCCAGCGGAGGATCTTCCCCACCATCATCTCCACCTCCCAGGGGGAACGGGCAGGGAGCCGTCCGACGGCGAGCCGCGCCTGACCCGTTGGCCCCAACCCCAGCAGGCCGTCGGAGGGGGTTTCGCCCAGGACCGTGGTGCGGGTCATCGGAGGGGCCAGTTCCAGCCCGGGGCCACTGGCCGGGCGGACGGTCCCGTCCCCAACCAGAAGGAGGTAGCGCAAGGAGGGGAGGCGATCGGCAAACCGGCGAATGGCTTTTGGGTCGGGCTGGCCGTTGCCAAAGGTGTCGTAGATGGCGGCAGGCTCCACCATGGCCACCCGGAGCCCCTGTGCCCGGCGATGCTCCATCAGGGGGGAAAGCGCCCGCTGGAACAACGCCGGCGCGATGACCAGATACTCGGCGTCTGGGATCCACCCGTCTACCTGGTGGGCCGGGCGGAGAGCGACCGGGGCTGGAGCCTTGCGGGGATCGCCGATCCAATAGCGATGCCCGGGGACCGTCGCCGCCCGACCGTCGGCCGAAAGGGGGCAGAGCCCCCGGGGATAAAGGGGGTCGGTCACATCCAGAACGAAGGTGGCGGGTCCGGCCCCGTCCACCTGCAGGCTCTCCCCCTCCGCCTCCCATATCTCCCCCACCGGCCTGATGGCCCGACGGTAGGCGATGTCCAGGCTGTCTACCCAGACCAGGGAGGCTTCAATCCCCGGCGGCAACAGGGCCTCCAGGACCAGTTGGTGCTCCCCCGAGGGGCTCCCCTCCTCCCACTGCGCAGAAAGGTGCCGCATCCCCGCTCCGCCCCATTCCCACTCTCCTGCTGGGCGTCCATCCCACCACAGGCGCAGATGATGGTCGGGGCCAGGAGGAAAGTCGGTGTGACTCCAGAGGTGAAGCGTCAATGAGATGGGCCCGGGAACGGCATCGGTCAGATGAAGGGTGAACGTGAGCACACCGGGGGCATAGAGGGGTGCCCAGAGCCAGGGAATTTCCGTCTCGGCCTGAGGAAGGTAGCGGTGGTTCTCCTCCAGATGGAGGGAGAAACGGCCGCTGTTCACAGGAGCAAAAGACCCCCCATTTTTCGTCTCATCGCAGAGCATACGCGCGCCCCCCAGGCCTTTCCCCAGACGGATGGCTGTACGGACGGCGTAGCGGGTCGGGCGATAGGGGGCAAAGAAGAAAACCCCCCAACCATCGGGAGCCTCCAGAGGCAGGATGGGGATTTCCCGCCCGTCCACGGAGAGGGAGAAGGCCGGAGGGGAAGCCGCGCAGGGGTCCAGACCCATTCGGGAGAGGGCATTGGGCCCTAGCCAATATCCACCCTCCCGTTCCACCTCCAGAAACCAGATGGTTGATTCCGGTGCAGGAGCGGCCGGCACGCATGAGGAGACTCCCACCAGCAATGCCAGGATGACCCCCCACCGCCTCAATCCGGCCTCCGGCGCCGCAGGATGGAGAAGAGACCCCAGAAGACCAGGCAGCCACCAGTGGCTCCCCCCGCCACCAGTAGCGCCCACATCGACCCGATAGGTTGGGAAGCGGGGGAGGGGGCCCTTGTGGGCCTGGGCTTCCTTTCCGGCGAAGGCGAAACCCCAGCGGAGGGGAGGACAGGGGAAGACAGCCGCGGTGAGGCTGGCGAGGGTGACGGGATGAAAATGGGGGTAGTCGCGGTGGGGGAAGGCGCCTGGGTGAACGCCGGCGGCAGGGAGGGGGCCAAGGTAGCCCCGGAGAGCCGGACGATCGGCGCAGGCGATGGCGCAGACGTGGGGGAAGCGGTAGGGGAGGGCGTTTGCGTCGTTGCGGGTGAAGGCGACGGGTATGGCATGGGCGAGGGGATAAGGGTCGGGACCGGCGCGGCCGTGGGGGTGGCAGTAGGGGTGGCCGTGAGGGTCGGTGTGGCCGCTGGGGAGACCCGGGCCGGGGGTGTGGGCGTCGGAGTGGCCGTGGGGGTCCATGTCGGCGGCGGGGTGGGTGTAGGGGTGCTTGGGAGGGGCACCATCGCCGAGACCGGCCCGTAAAACTCGCTGGCCCCGGTCACCTCCACAGCCTCCAGCCAGTAGAGGTAGGTCCGCCCTGGCACCACGTTGGTATCGGTGAATCGGTAGGACGCGCCAACAATGTCCCCCACGGCCGGGATAAGGTCGGATATAGGGGCTCGACCCCCTCTTTCCGATTCGGCGCGCCAGGCCTTGAAGCCCAGCAAGTCCACCTCGCTGGCCGTCTCCCACTGCACGCGTATGGCCCGGCCCTGAGGAACGGCGGTGAAGGAGACCAAGGTAACAGCGGCCTGGGCCAGGGTTGGTAATAGGAGAGCCAACAAGAGGGCGGCAAGCATCCGTCGGATGAGGCGGAGGAACCCACCGGCCCGGCGGAACCCCTGGCGGATAGCGGAGCAAAGGGAAGGGTTGGGGATGGGGACGACTCGGCCCCGGTGCTCCCTCCCCACCGCCTTTCCCAGCAGTGCCTCGGGGGGCCATGGAGGGTCGGGGGAGATAAAGGCATCTCCTTGGGTAAGCAACCATCCCTGAGGGGTACGGCCCAGGAAGCGGTGGAGCAAAGCCCCGTTGTCGCTTCGGAGGAGCACCACATTGCCAGGGCGAAGGTCATCCGGACCCGCCGGCTCCACCAGCACTACATCGCCGGGGCGGAGAGCAGGGTACATGCTCCCTCCCCGCACCCGCACTCGCAGCGGGCCGGACCAATTGTCGCCGAGAATGTCTATCCACTGGATGCCGAATGACGAGGGCATTTCTGCTGCCTCCTGCCGCTTACCTGCCCCGCAGGACCAGCGGGAGATGGATATAGCGACGCCCGGCCTGGATATAGATGCTGGCCCCCGCAGAAAGGGGGCCCAGGTGGGCCGTGACGGGCACAGCACCGGTGATGGTCGGGGCGGTATAGACCCCCCATCCGTCCAGGACGCCCGCGCCCACCCTCCAGGTGGGCGTCACCGGGAAGGCTTGCCCGAATCGGGTGGTGGCGGTGACTATGAAGAGCGCGGCCAGGGGGTGGGTGCTACCAGCGGTCACCGTGACCACCGCCGGGGAGACGGTCATATCCTCCCACCAGGGGAGCCAGATGGCCGGGTCGCCCAGGAGGGTATAGGTACGGCGCAGGTGGGTGGGGGAAGCCCGTCTCCCCGCTTGGGTGAGCGGGCCCAACTGGAGATTCCCCTCCTGGAACATAGCCCGGTACATCGCCTGGGCAATAGAAGATTCGTCGTCCGTTGTGCCCAGGCCGGCGGGCCCAAAGGCGGCGATGGCCCCTCGGTCCGTCAGCACCGTGGTGGCCCACTCGCCGATAGAGCGGACATCGGTGGTGTCTGCAATCGGATACCGGCTCGGGAACATCCAGTAGCCGTCCCAGCAGTCCAGGGAGAGGAGGAACGGAAGCCCCACCGTCCCGGTTAGCGTGCCCAATTGGGTGTTAAGGAGGAGGGGCTCATGGGCCCAGCGGTGCACTGCGGCATGGCCGACGTAGGTGAGCAGTGCCACACCCCAGCTCCAGGTGGTGGTCAGGGCCAAGGTGGCCGATGGGCAGGGCAGGGGAGGGCTGACCGGAGGACCGCAGTAATCGTTCAGGTAGACAGTGCTGGTCTCCACCCCAGTGGGAAAACCGAAGAGCCTCTCCGCTATATCCCGGAAGTCTCCCGCGTTGTCGGGGACATTGTCGGCGGCATGGAGAACCCGTCTCTGCCAATCAGCGGGGGGCTGGCTTTCATAAGCCAGAATTTTGGCTATTGCACTCTCCGCTTCCCTCATCGAACCGGCGGGGATACGCCCCACGGCCAGTTCGGGGAAGCCATCCCCATCCACATCCCCGTAGCGGCTGTCCACCGGCACCTCCCCCTGGAAGGGATCGGCGAATTCCAGGTACGGAGGCATCCAGACGGGGGATGGATCGCCATAAGTATTGGGGCTGTAGCCTTTGAAATTGAAGTGGCCGTCCCCTACCAGAAGAAGCATAGAAGGTGGGTGGCCTGGCCACTTCTGATGGGCATGGGCCACGAAGGAGCGGATGGCCTCAGGGTGGAAAATTCCGTCGTTGAATAGATTATAGAGGTCTTCCACCGCCACCACTTGTACTCGCAATCCCTGGGTCCGGCGGTGTTCGGCCAAGGGGCGGACGGCAGTGATCCAAGCCGAGGGCGCGATGATGATTTCGTCGGCGCCATCGGCAGGGAAGAGGAGGTCCGCTGGAGGGCAGTACGGAATGAGGGCAGGCACCTCCCGGACGACGGTCTCCGCCAGGGCCAGGTAGGTGGTTCCACCCGGAGCGTTGTCCCGGAAGGTCAGCGCCCAAAGGGTGCCAGAGGGGATGGGAGCCGCGCCCTCCAGGAGGATGGGCCGTAGGGGATCGGTGATATCATAGAGGCGGAGGGCGGAGGTGGAGAACCCAGTAACGGTGATGGCGACGGCGCCAGAGAGGGGCGAGGTTATCCAGAGGGCGTCGTCCGCTGCCCAGGGGTGACGGCGGTACTCCACTTCCATCCAGTTGAGGTACACCCCCTGCGCGCCGCCGTCGGTGAAGACTCCCATCGCCAGCAGGTTCTGTCCGTCCTGGAGCAGGGAGGACGGGAACGAGAGGGCCGTCGTCCATCCGATCTTTCCCGATTCGGCAGTCTCGCCGATGGGGGTGTCATTGAAGGCGAAGCCGACGCGATGGAAATTTTCGCTGCGGCCGGCCAGTTCCGCCCGCAGGGTGGCGGTGTATGATTCCGAAAACGGCATGGAGAGGGTGAGGGGGTACGTTTTGGTCAGCGGGCTGCTGGCGGCGATATACTCCCAGAACCAGGTATCATCCGTCCGAGGCTGGGTAGACCAACGGGCCCAGTAGATGTTATTTTGTTCGAAGTGGGCAGTAGCAGTGTACCAGGTGAGGGGCTGGGCCGGGCCGCCTGGGGCGACGGAGCGGGCCGCCATCCGCAGGCCGGCCGTGGGGCTCACCGCCAGCCAGTAGACATTTTCATCAGTATATTTTTCGTCCTGGACGGAGCCGTGGAACTTCTGACCGTAGAAAAGGAGGGCACCCTCGGCGGTGTCCACCCCCATCGCCACCTCCTCGCCCCGCCGGAGGAGGTGGAGGGTGGAGAGGTCATCTGTGGGCACCCCGGCGGCGGCCAGCGTGGCGGCGGGGATGCGGTAAAGGCCGTCGACAGTGACGGTGATGCGCCAGGCGGGGCATGGGAGCGCACGCGGCGGATTGGGC
>JASFBC010000124.1:0-2429 GCA_036172315.1 Anaerolineae bacterium
GGGGGAGAAGTACGGGATCAAGGTGAACACGGTGGCGCCGCTGGCGACGACGCGGCTGACGGAGGACGTTTTCCCACCGGAGGTACAGGAGCAGTTGAAGCCGGAGTTCGTCGTCCCCCTGGTCATGTACCTATGCTCCGAGGAGTGCCCGGTCAGCGGTGGCGTCTACAACGCCGGGGGCGGCGTCTACGGGCGGGCCGTCGTGGTGAGCGCTCCGGGGGTCCGCCTGGGTGTCGGCGACCGGGTTCCCACGCCGGAGGAAATCGCGGCCCGCTGGCAGGAAATCATCTCCCTCCAGGGGGCCAGGCCCTATCCGAGCGCGAATGCGCAGATACTGGAGATGCTTTCGCCGGCGGCGGGGGCACCTGCAGGCGTTGGGGCGGGGATTGCTCCCGCCCCGGGGCAACCGCAGGGGTTGCCCCCCCAGCCTGCGCCTGCCGGAGCGCCGATGACCGTCGCCGAAGTCTTTGCCCGGATGCCGGAGTTTTTCCGGCCGGAGAAGGCGGCGGGGGTGGATGTGGTCTTCCAGTTCCGGATCTCCGGTCCGGGCGGGGGGGACTGGTATGTGGTGGTGAAAGATCAGGCCTGCACGGTGACGGCGGGGGTACACGAGAAGCCGACAACGACGCTGAGGATGGCGGACGAGGACTTTCTGGCGCTGGTAGCGGGGAAGTTGCCCCCGATGCAGGCCTTCACCAGCGGGAAGTTGAAGATAGAGGGCGACCTGATGAAGTCGCAGTTGGTGCAGAGGCTGTTTCGGTTCTGAAACGCTTCACGCTTCTCCCAACGGAGGTATCTATGCCCGGCATCACATCCTTCGGCGGCTACATCCCCCGACTGCGGCTGGACCGGATGGCGGTAGTCCAGCAGATGGGCTGGCTGGCACCTGCCCTGGTCACCGCCGCCCAGGGGGAGCGCTCATTCTGCAACTGGGACGAAGATAGCGTCACCATGGCCGTCGCTGCGGCGCGGGATTGCCTGGTGGGCGTGGATAAGAAGGCGGTGGACGGCCTTTATCTGGCCTCTACCACCCTTCCCTTCGCCGACCGCTCCTGCGCGGGCATCGTCGCCACGGCCCTCAACCTGCGGGGGGACATCTTCACCGCCGACTTCACCACCTCCCAGCGGGCCGGGACCTCGGCGCTTCTGGCCGCGCTGGACGCCGTTCGGGCCGGCAGCAAGCGTTCGGTTCTGGTGACGGCGGCGGACCGGCGGGAAGCGCGCGCCGCGTCCTACTATGAACTCTGGTTCGGGGACGGTGCGGCGGCGCTCCTGGTGGGGACGGAGAACGTCGTCGCGGAGTTCCTGGGCGCGCACACGTTGACGCTGGACTTCGCAGACCACTACCGGGGCGCGCTCCACCGGTTTGACTACACCTGGGAGGAGCGCTGGCTCCGGGACGAGGGGTATGCTAAAATTCTCCCTGCGGCCATTCAGGGGCTCCTGCAGAAATTGGGGCTGACGGTGAACGACATAGACCGGTTCGTCTACCCGTACCTCTTCGGGCGGGACCCCGCGCGGCTGGTGCGCCCGCTGGGCATCCCGCCGGAGAAGGTCGCCGACAACCTCTACACCGTCTGCGGGGAGACCGGGACGGCCCACCCGCTGGTCATGCTGGTGCGGGTCCTGGAGGAGGCCCAGCCCGGCCAGCGGATCGTCGTCGTCGGATTCGGGCAGGGGGCCGACGCCCTCTGCTTCCAGGTGACGGAGCACATCCAGGCCCTCCCGCCGCGCAGGGGCATCCGGGGTTCGCTGGCGGAGAAAAAGACTACCGATAACTACCTGAAGTTCCTCAAGTTCCGTGACCTCATCATCACCGAGTCGGGCATCCGGGCCGAGGCGCCCACCCAGACCGCGCTGACGACCCTCTGGCGGGAGCATTCTATGATTCTGGGACTGGTGGGGGGACGGTGCACCGTCTGCGGGACGCCCCAGTTCCCCAAAACCGAAATCTGCGTCAACCCCACCTGTCTGGCCATGCACTCCCAGGAGGACTACGAGTTCGCCGACGTCCCGGCGACGATCCGCTCCTTCACCGGTGATATGCTCGCGGTCTCCGTGGACCCACCGGCCATTTATGGGATGATCCAGTTTGAGGGCGGCGGCCGGATGATGGCCGACTTCACCGACTGCGAATTGGATGACCTGAAAGTCGGCATGCCGGTCAGGATGGTCTTCCGGCGCCACCACACCAGTCCGGAGCGGGGGTTTGTGGGCTACTTCTGGAAGGCCGTCCCACAGGTGGCGGAGTGGAAGCGGCGGGAGGAAGAGGAGCGCCGTCGGGCCGCCGAGATTCGCTTTGACGGGCGGGTGGCGATTGTGACAGGGGCCGGGCGGGGGCTGGGCCGCGCCTACGCGCTGGAACTGGCCCGCCGGGGGGCGAAAGTGGTCGTCAACGACCCGGGCGTGGCCCGAGACGGCTCCGGCGA
>JASFBC010000125.1:0-3316 GCA_036172315.1 Anaerolineae bacterium
AGCAGGCCTCGGACTTCCTCCGAGAAGCCGGCATCGCCGCCTTTCAGAACGCTGCCGATCCACTGAAAGCCGTGCGCGAGCATCTGGCCGGCGACCTGGATCAACTCCTTCTCGCCAAGCGGCTGCTGGAGCAGGCGCTCATCTACGCCCGCTACCACGCCAAAGCGCTGGGATAGGAGGAGTATATGACCTGGCAGATGTTCAAAGTGACCTACAGAGTGTGCAGCCCCCTGCACATCGGTTATCACAAGGTGGGCAATGTCCAGCGCACGCGCTATTACGTCCCCGCGCGCAACCTTTGGGGCGCTGTCACCGAGGCACTCACCCGGCGCGGCTTCGCGAAGGAAGTACTCAAAACCGCGCACCCTGATGACTACACAGCCGTGGGCAATTGGGTCCAATCTCACTGCGCCTTTGGCTACTGGTTTATCCAGGAAAACGGCAATCCACTCGCTCCGCAGTATAATGGTGAACTGAAATACGCCTCATACTCTGTCGCCGAGTTTGAGCGCCGTTACCTGAGCGCCCATGTGACCACCGCACTGGCTCCGGCCACTACCTCCGCTGAAGAGGGTAGCCTCCATGAAGTAGAGTTCATCGCGCCATTCGCTTCGGATGGTACACCCACCTGCATCGGCGGCTACGTCTTCCTGGATGTGGGCGCTCTGCCGCCCCACCCCCTGGGCACAGAGGAGGCCTGGCACGCCTGGCTGGAGACCTTGCAGGTCGGCGGTGAACGGCGTTACGGTTTTGGGCAGTGGCGCCTGCTTCAATTCCAGGGCGAGACGGGAAAAGGCTGGCAACTGGACGGTGACCGTCCACAAACCCAGATTAAGGCCGGAGAGCCGTTGCCGGCTCACGCGCTGGCGGATGGAGTGAACGCGCGCGGTACGATGGAACCCCTGGTCTGGCGCGAAACGGGTGGCGATAGTGGCCGTTTCGGGAGCATATTGACCACTGCTAGGCAGATTTGCTGGGCGCCTGGCTCTTTGCTCGGCCATGACGCGTCTTTTGAAATCACGCCGTCGGGGCTTTGGCAGATAGTGTGAGATATGCCCATCATCCAGCACCTCATCGTAGACCAGTACGGGGCCTTTCTGGGCAAACACAGCGGCCGCCTGCGGGTTACCCGAGAGAACGAAAAATTGGCCGAGGCGCCCCTTCTGCACCTGGAGCAGGTCCTGATCACCGGCGAGGGGATCGGCCTCTCCGCCGACGCCATCTCCGCCTGCTGTACCGCCGGCATCCCCATCTATTTCCTGGACCCCGCCGGTCGGCCCTACGCCGCCCTCTACTCCGCCGGCCTCACCGGCACCGTCCTCACCCGCCGGGAGCAATTGCTGGCCTACCGGGACCGGCGGGGCGTGGAACTGGCCGTCGCCTTCGCCCGGGGCAAGATCACCAACCAGGCCCACTTCCTGCGCTACGCGGCCAAATACCGGGAGGAGGCCGCCCCCGAGGTCGCCCGTCTCCTGAAACAGGCAGCGGAACGGGTGCAGGACAGCCTGGAGGAACTCCGCCACCTGAAGGGAGATACCGTGGAGGAGGTGCGCGGGCAGATTCTCGCCATAGAGGGACGGGCCGCCCAGCGGTACTGGGAGGCCCTGAAAGCCGTCATCCCCGAATCCTGGGGCTGGCCCGGGCGGCAGACGCGCGGCGCGCAGGACCCCGTCAACGCCGCCCTCAACTACGGCTACGGCATCCTCTACGGCCAGGTGGAGCGAGCCCTGATCCTGGCCGGCCTGGACCCCTACGGTGGCTTTATCCATGCCGACCGTCCCGGCAAACCCAGCCTGGTGTTTGACCTGATAGAGGAATTCCGCACCGTCGTGGTGGATCGGACAGTGGTGGGGATGGTGACGAAGGGGACGAAACTGGAGATGGAGGAAGGGCGGCTGACGGAAGCGACCCGGCGGACGGTGGCGGAGAAAATCCTGGAGCGGCTGGACGCAGCGGAGCGGTACGAGAAAAAACGACAACCCCTGCGGGTCATCCTCCAGAGCCAGGCCCGTCATATCGCCACCTTCCTCCGGGGCGACCGCACCGCTTACGAGCCCTTCATCGCTCGCTGGTGAGTGACGGTGCCGTCGCTCGGCATCTGGATTTCCGGGCTCTATGCGCTGTCTGGTGGTGTACGACATTCCGGATGACCGGGTGCGGACCAAAGTGGCCGACCACTGCCTGGACTATGGCCTGGACCGCATCCAGTACTCCGCGTTTCTGGGCGACCTCTCCCGGACCCATCAGGAGGAACTGATGCTGAGAGTGAAGCGGACCCTGGGGAAACGGGAGGGGAAGGTCCAACTGTTCGTTATCTGTGAGAAGGACTGGGGACAGCGGCTGGAGGTGATTCGGGAGGCGAAAGAAACGGAGGGGCAGGCGTAGCAACCCTTGCGGTTGCCTGGGGGATTCGCCGATGGAACGGACCGTTTTCACCGTGACCGACCTGAAACAGTATGCCTACTGCCCGCGCATCGTCTTCTTTACCTACTGCCTGCCGCTGATCCGACCCACCACGGGGAAGATGGAGGAGGGACGGCTGGCCCACGAGGAGGCGCGGGAGCGGGAGCAGCGGCGGACCCTGCGCATCTACGGCCTGGAGGAAGCCCGACGCCATTTTGACGTCTGGGTGGCCTCGGAGGAACTGGGACTGCGGGGGCGAATAGACCTGGTACTGGAAGTTGGGGCGCAGGATGGGACGGCGGGGGTTCGGAATGCGTCCGGTGGGCGGGAATGGATACCGGTGGACTACAAGCAGACGGGGCGGCGGGCGGGGCCGCACCTGCGGCGGCAACTGGCCGCATACGGGATGATGTTGGAGGAGACGCGGGGCGGGGTAGTGCGGCGGGGGATCATCTATTCCCTGCTCACCCGGCGAGCGGAAGAGATTCCGCTGACCCCTTCCCTGCGGCAGGAGGTGCGGGAGATCGTTGCGGCCATGCGGGAGATGGTGGAGGGGGAGCGGATGCCGGACCCGCTTTTCTCTCGGGCTCCGTGTGTCAACTGCGAATTTCGGCGGTTCTGTAATGATGTGGGGTAGCACCTGCTTCCTGCGACCTGCTCCTGCCGGGGAATCCGCGATTTGACGATTCGGGGTATCGGGTCTACAATAACATTGCTTGGGTATGGCCTGTGCCCCCCTGAAGAGCGGCTTCGGTCCTCCTCCGGTCGCAAATCGGCGGGGTTTTGGTGCAGAAAACGATTTGCGAACGGCCCTGTTTGCGGATGGAGTACATTGGTGGAATGAAAGACCCGTATATGATCCACTTTGGACCCGTAATTTGGGGCTTTAGTGGGGCATAATAATGATTTTGGG
>JASFBC010000126.1:0-8655 GCA_036172315.1 Anaerolineae bacterium
GGGGGAGAAGTACGGGATCAAGGTGAACACGGTGGCGCCGCTGGCGACGACGCGGCTGACGGAGGACGTTTTCCCACCGGAGGTACAGGAGCAGTTGAAGCCGGAGTTCGTCGTCCCCCTGGTCATGTACCTATGCTCCGACAAGTGCACCGATAGCGGGCTAATCCTGAACGCCGGGGGTGGGGTCTACGGCCGCGCGGCGGTTCTGGCCACGCCGGGGGTCCGCCTGGGGGACGGCGTCCCGACGGCGGAGGACGTCCGCAGGAACTGGGCGCGGATAGATTCGCTAGAGGGGGCGAAGCCGTATCCGAATGCGAATGTGCAAATAGGGGAGATGATGAGTGAAAAGTGAAAAGTGAAACGTGAAATGTGATGGAGGGAACGTGATGGAGGGAAGGAGATGAAGTACCAGGAATGGGAGAAGGAAGTGCCGGAGGAGATCAAGCGGGATTCGCTGTGGAAGATGGAGGCGTACCGGCTGGCGCTGTTTCTGGGAGACCTGGTCTGGCACGATACGCTCCGGCTGGCCCGGGAGTGGCAGATGGTCAGTTTGGCGGACCAGTTGTACCGGGCGGTGGGCTCTATCAGCGCTAACCTGGCCGAGGGGTACTCGCGAGGGTCGGGGCGAGACCGGGCCCGCTTTTATGAGTACGCCCTTGGTTCGGCCAGGGAGGGGCGGGACTGGTATTTCAAATCCCGCCATGCGCTGGGGGAGACGGTTTTCCAGCACCGGTTGCGCTTCCTGACCAGCCTGATCCGGCTGATGCTGACGATGGTCCCCCAGCAGCGCGGGGCTACTCTGCAACTGCGGGATGCGCCACCGGTCTACCGCCTTTCCGATGAGCCGGATATAGAGTATTCGTGGGGTTCCGTCCCGCCTTCTTGGACGGAAAACTGGACGCCCGGCCTGGAAGAGGACCCGCTCCTTCGCGACCCTACCTGGTCCTCTCTCCTTACCGACGTTCCACTCCCAGACTAATTCGCGTTTCACGCTTCACGCTTCACGCTTCACGTTTCACGCTTCACGTTTCACGCTTCACGTTTCACGCTTCACGCTTCACGCTTCACGAGGAGGCCATATGGCTACCGGAATCCGCGATAAAGTCGCCATTATCGGCATGGGGTGCACCAAATTTGGAGAGCGCTGGGACGTGGGGGCCGAAGACATGATGGTGGAGGCCTTAGAGGAGGCGCTGGCCGATGCCGGAATTGACCGCAAGGAAATTCAGGCCGCCTGGCTGGGCACCTGCTTTGAGGAGATCAGCGTCGGCAAGAGCGCGCTCCCTCTCTCCATCACCCTGCGGCTCCCGCGCATCCCGGTCACTCGGGTGGAGAATTTCTGCGCCACTGGGACGGAGGCGTTTCGGGGCGCGGTCTACGCGGTGGCGTCGGGCGCCTGCGACATCGCGCTGGCGCTGGGGGTGGAGAAACTGAAGGATGTGGGCTACGGGGGACTCCCCAACCTGGGAGCCACGGCGGGGAGCCTTAACTGGCAGTGGATGCCCAACATCACTGCGCCGGGGGCCTTTGCCCAGTTGGCTACTGCCTACGCCGCCAAATACGGCATCCCGATGGAGGACCTGAAGCGCGCGATGGCCCATATCTCCGTCAAGAGCCACGCCAACGGTGCCCTCAACCCGAAGGCCCACCTGCGCCGTCCGGTCACTGAGGAGGAGGTGCTCAACGCGCCCATTGTCGCCTACCCGCTGGGCCTCTTTGACTGCTGCGGCGTCAGCGACGGCGCCGCCTGCGCGATCGTCACCACGCCGGAGATCGCGCGCGGGCTGGGCAAGAAGGACATCGTCACCGTCAAGGCGCTGCAGGTGGCCCTCTCCAGCGGGGAGGAGATGGGGTACAACGAATGGGATGGCACGTACTTTATGACCACCGCCAGGTGTAGCAAGATGGCGTACCAGGAGGCCGGCATCACCGACCCCCGGCGGGAAATCAGCATGATGGAAGTCCACGACTGCTTCTCCATCACCGAACTGGTGACTATGGAGGACCTGCACATCTCGGAGCGGGGAAAGGCCTGGAAAGACGTGCTGGACGGCTTTTTTGACCTGCGCGGCGGAGGGATTCCCTGCCAGCCCGATGGCGGTCTGAAGTGCTTCGGGCATCCCATCGGCGCCTCGGGCCTGCGGATGCTCTATGAGATGTACCTGCAACTGCTGGGGCGGGCCGGGGAGCGGCAGATTCCGAACCCCTGCTATGGCCTCACTCACAACCTGGGCGGCATGCCGCACATGAATATCTGCGCCATCACTATCGTGGGGTTAATGTAGCGCAGGATGCATCCGATATGGAAACGGAACTCTTCCCTCATCCTGAACTGAACCGCGCAGTTACTGCCATCGGCGGGCACTGTGTCTGGGTGAAGGAGGACCGGCTTCCCTTTGAGGGACGGGAGGTTCTCTACCTGGTGGGCTACGCCGTCCTGGATACCACCTGCTGTGGGGTGGGGGGCTTTGCCTGCGCGCTGGTGCCCGGATTTGTGGTGGAGTGGAAGAGCGTACTCTCCCCGGAGGGCCGCCCTGTCTCCCGTGTGGAACGAATCCGGGACGAGGCCACCCAGGCCGAAATCCGCCGCCGCCTCCGGGACTCTGAGCGCGTCCACCAGGTCAACTTCCTGTAACTCCCGTTTCACGTTTCACGCTTCACGTTTCACGCTTCACGCTTCACGTTTCACGCTTCACGTTTCACGCTTCACGCTTCACGCTTCACGTTTCACGCTTCACGCTTCACGTTTCACTATGCTCCCAACCCGCATTACCCGACTCTTCGGCATAGAATATCCCATCGTCGGCGGCTGTATGATGCACATCTCCGGCCCGGAGTTTGTCGCCGCCGTATCCAACGCCGGCGCGCTGGGCGTCCTGGCCTCGGCGATGTTCCCCGACCGGGAGTCCTTCCGGCAGGCCATCCGCCGCACCCGCGCGCTGACCGACCGGCCCTTCGCGGTGAACCTCAGCCTCCATCCGGCCATCCGTCCCATAGATAACGCCGTTTATGTGGACGTGATTCTGGAAGAGGGAGTGAGGATTGTGGAGACCAGCGGGCATCGTCCGCCGGAGGACCTCTTCGCCCGACTGAGGGCGGGCGGCGTGACGGTGATGCACAAGTGCGTCAGCGTGCGGCATGCCCTCACCGCCCAGCGCCTGGGGGCGGATGCGGTCACCGTCTTCGGGTACGAGGGGGGTGGGCACATCGGCGAACTGGGGTTGACGACTCTGGTGCTGGTGCCGCTGGCGGCGGACGCGCTGGAGGTGCCGGTCCTGGCGGCGGGCGGCATCGCCGACGGGCGCGGGCTGGCCGCCGCGCTGGCCCTGGGGGCGGAGGGCGTGGTCATCGGTACCCGTCTCCTGCTGACGGAGGAATGCCCCATCCATCCCAACCTGAAACAGGCACTGGCCCGGGCCGCCGAGACCGACACCCGTCCGATTCTGGGCTCGCTGCGCAACCAGATGCGGGCCTGGGATAACGCCGCCGCCCGTAAAGTGGCCGAACTGGAAGCCCGGGACGCCTCCCTGGCGGAGATTCTGGCCATCGTCGGAGGCCATATGACGCGCCGGATGTACGAGACCGGGGAGACGGACATAGGAGTGACCGCCTGCAGTCAGGCCATCGGCCTGATGCGGGAAATCCGTCCGGTGGCGGAGGTGATCCGGGGGATGGCGGAGGAGGCGCAGGCGGTCCTCAGGCAGAAAGGTCTTATAGCAGGGATACCACCAGCCAGCCCGCCAGGGCCAGGAAGACCAGCGCAGTGCCCAGTTTCACCGCCGCCGTCCGCTTCTGGATGAACATACCCAACTGCATAGAGGTGGTGCCGAAGTAAGCGAAGGCGAAAACGACGCCCAGGGGCAGGATGAAGGCCAGGTTGTACAGCAGGAGGTAGGCCACCGCGCGGGCCCGCATGGCCGGCACGCTGAGGACAAAAATGATGGTCGGCAGATACAGTTGCCCCGTGCAGGCCAGTTCCAGCAGCGAGACCAGCAGCCCGGTGACGAAGGCCCCCAGGATGTAGGCCGACATCCGCTGTCCTTGGCGGACGACGGCGCGGGCCTGCTTTTTCAACCGGTCCGGGAGTTGCAGGCTCATTTCCTTTATCCGGCCCCGCCGCGCCTTCTGGAAGTCCAGAAAACTGAGCACCGCCAGCACCAGGCAGAAGAGAGCGGTCAGCCCGTAGAGCCAGCGTCCCGCGACTGTCAGCGCGCTCCCCAGGAGATCCAGGAGTTTGTAGAGCCCCAGCCCCGCCGTCACATAAGCCAGGAAGACGCCCCCGGTGAACGCCCCGCCCACCGTCAGGACCTGCCGTCCCTTATATCCCCCGGCGGCCAGGTAGGCGATAAAGAAAACGAGGACGGCGAACGCACATGGGTTCAACCCGTCCACCACTCCGGCCAGGAAGACGGTCAGGGGGCCCAGGGCGCGGAAACGCTCCACCAGTCCCGTCAATCCCGTCGCCGGGTTGAAGTCCGCCCACACCTTCTCTGCGCCGGTGGCGGCGTATTTCTCCACCAGCGCCTGGAGATTCTGCGGGGTGATCTCCCGTTCGCCGATGAGCGCGTCGTCCCCGATGAAAAGGGCCGGGGTATGGAGGTCTTTCCGACCGACCCGCTCCGCCAGCCACTGGGCCAGGGCGGCCTGCTCGTAGATGTTGAACTCCTCCACGACCAGTTGGGGATAGCGCTGGCGGATGTAGCGGATGTCCGCCTCGGCGCGGCTACATTCCTGGCATCCGACCTGGTAGAAGTAGGCGGCCCAGATAGGGGCCTGGGTCTCGCAGGCGGCGACCTCCTCGGGCGTGCAGACGCCCAGCCCGCCCGGTTCCACGCCGATGCCAGGGCTGGCGGAAGGGCTGCTCATACCGCTCAGCGCGTCCTCCAGGCCGGGAATGGGGGGAAAATCCGCGCCGCTCTCCACCAGGCACTTCTCCACCAGGCAGGGCAGTCGCTGTCGGGCCTCGTCCTCCCCGATGAGAATCTGGTCACCGACAATGATCGTGGGCAGGCCGCGCTTCTCCGGCGCGACGCCGAAGTACTCCTCTGTCCGTACCAGCAACTCGTAGGCAGTGGGGTCGCCGATTTCCAGGTAGCGGATGTCCAGCCGGCCCGGGTACTTCTCCTCCAGCGGTTTCAGGACCTCTTGCTCCACGGCCCGGCAGTGGGAACAGTCCACCGAGTAAAAGTAGAGGATGTGGATGACGGGCCCGTCGGGTGCGGAAGTCGCTCCGACCGGACGCGTCCACGAGAAGAGTATGCCGGTGACGGCAAAGAGAAGCGTCGCCAGGAACAGAAGCCCATCATGCTGTTTGCTCATCGCTCCTCTAACCGATAGATTCTGAAGGGCGTTGTAACTGCCTGCTATAAAGGGCGCAACAAAATCCGTAGCGCAGGCTGCCGCAGGCTAACAGCCTGCGCTACCCAGGCCGCCAGGCCTGCACGGGTTGGAAGCAGAGCTGATGGATGCTCTCCTGGGGCGGGAGATCGCCTTGTGGCTGAAACAGTCACCTGTAAGCCTTCCGGGGCTCTGCAGGGTGAGCCCGACCGTTCACGGTCGGGCGGGTTTTCTACGCCAGCATCCCCCGGATGATGATGTCCACCGCTTCTTCCTCACTCAGGCCCCGGGCCATCAGAGTTTCCAGTTCCTTGCGGCTCACGGAGCCGATGGCCGCCTCATGGGTAACCCGGGCCTGGTCGTGGCGGACGATGACGATGGGGGTGTTGCGGGCAACGGCTTCGCCCCGGACGATTTCCGTGCAGTCCATATGGCCGCGCGCGCCGGGGGCATTCCCTTCCATCGTGGTGTACACCTCCCCGACGGCCCGGTCCCGGACTGCGATGCGGGTTTTCGTCAGCCCTCGGGCATCGGGGCCAATGAGGCGGACGGTCTCCTCCGCGCGGATGGAATCCTCGCCTATCCCGTAGGCCTTGACCGTCAGTTCCGCCACGCCCCGCGCCGCCACATCCACCTCCATCCGGATTTCCATCCGGCCTACCCGCCCATGGGTCAGGTTAAACTCGTTCTCAAACCGGCCCCCCTCCCCCACGACGACGTGGCTGGTGGGAAGGACCTGGATGCCACCGTAGGGGCCGTGGTAGTGGGCCTCGGTGTAGCGCATCGTCGCCCCCGGCCCGATGCGGACCGTCGCGTCCATTATATGCTGCAGATTCATCGCGTTGGGGAAGGTACAATGGGCCAGGAAGCCCACTTCCGCTCCTTCGCCGATCTCAAAGGTTGGAACGATCTCCTGAATTCCCTCCTGGGGGATCATCCCAAAGCAAAGGTGGACGGGGTACTCCACGCGCGTGCCGGGGTCCACCCGGATGTGAGCCCGAATGCCGGTGGGGGTCTCCTCGGCCTCTATATGGACACCCGGGATTTCGTTGACCATAAGGACCCGATTGGCGCTGATGACGGCGCTGGCGATGCGGTCGGATTGGAGGGCGGAGGGTTTGCCGCCGGCGGCCTCGTAGGCCTTCAGGATGGTTTCAAAGTCGCGCGCCCAGGCAGGGTCGCGCCGGGTCAGGAGGGAGGCGGGAGAGAGAGGCAGGGTGTGGGCCTTCATTCGCACACCCCCCGGGTGACCACTTCTTTGTAGACGTCGCCGTTGACAGGCTCCCAGGGTTGGGCGCCCAGCGTCTCCTCATGGGGACGACAGCGCTGGGCGAAATAGGCGCGCACCTCGTCTGGACTGCCGGTTTTGACGACGGTCCCGCCGCACATCAGGCTGGCCCGATCAGCGGCGTCGGCCATCTCGTCCCGGTGGGTGATGAGAAGGACAGCCGTCCCTTCGGCGGCCATCTGTCGGATCAGACCGGTGATCTCCTCCACGCCCAGGACGTCAATCCCCGAATCGGGCTCGTCCAGAATGGCCAGGCGGGGACGCATAGCATAGACGGCGGCCAGTTCTATCCGCTTGCGCTCGCCCCCGGAAAGGGTCTGGTCCACCGGGCGGCCCAGGTAGGCAGCGGAGGCCAACGCGACAGCCCGCAGTGCTTCCTCCACGCGGGCCAGCGTTGGTTCCCTCATCCCCAGCGCGATGTAATCGCCGGTGCGCAGTCCCTCAAAGCGGGCCGGCTCCTGCCAGGCCAGGGTGATGCCCCGGCGGGCCCGCTCCGGGACGGGCAGGTCGGTGATGTCCTCGCCGTCAAAGAGAATGCGGCCCTGAGCCGGGCGGTAGCCCGCACAGCCCATCAGCGTGTAGGCCAGGCTGCTCTTGCCGGAGCCATTCAGCCCCAGGAGGACGTGGACTTCGGCGGGATAGATGGTCAGGTTGACTCCCCGGAGCACTTCCGCACCGGGCCGGTGAACGTGAACGTTTTCTACAACCAGTAACGGGTTCATACCGGGTCGCAGGATGCAGGTCGCCAGATGGCGGGGTGTGAGGCCTGCAGTTATAGGATACCACAAGTCGGCGGTTTCTGCCAGCCCCGTCCGAATGGGGAGCAACTCCGCAGGCGTTGCTCTACAGGGCGAAGCGGCCTATCCACTGGCGGATTCGCTGCGGCATCTCGTCCCGGTTCTCTATGGTCACCTCCCAGAGGGTGACCGTCGGCAGGGCTTTCAGGGCGTCGGCCCAGGGGTTGGGGTGGGCCATCACTGTCGCCAGGACGGTGTACGGGCCGCCGACAGCTTGAAGGACGGCCTCCTTGAACGGGCCGCAGAAGAGTTCCATTTTGCCGATTTCATCCACCACCACCAGCCGCCGCTCCCGCATCGCCCGGTGCAGCGCGGCCACTCCCACCCGCGCGATGGCCTCCACATCCACCCCATATCGGCCCACGCGCGGGTAGCGGGGCCCACGAAACTCCACGTGGGCCATCACCGTCTCCTCCCCGTCTAAGGTGATCAGACGGAAACCCTTCCGGCCCCCTGGCCCCCGAATTTCCTCCGTGTAGAACCCCCCGGCCCGAGGCCCCAGTGCTTCCACCACCGCTTTGATGACGGTTGTCTTCCCGATACCGGGTCGTCCGGTCAACAATAATGTCTGCCCCATTCCCCTCCTTGAATACAGATCGCTGACCACTGACCGCAGACCGTCGTCTATCGCCTATCGTCCGTCTTCCATCATCGCGTCCTAGGTCCAGGGGCGGACTTCGTACCCTGCCAGCAGGCGCTCCGCCTCCCGCTGGGCCCGTACGGAGGGCATAGCGCTGACCAGGAAATTCGGCTGCTCATTATACATCGCCCGGAGGGGCTGTCAATGAACGTCTCTAATGTTCGGACGCGAGTTGGGATGGAGGGAATCCTCACCCCTCCACCGGCCGACCTTAACCTATTGTTAACATCCCCTTGGTATGCCCTTAACAATGGCCGGTTATGATAGCGACGGAATCCTGAAAAAGCAAGGAGGAGATGAAAATGTCCCGTAACCTTCGTCTGTCCATTCTCTTTGTGGCTGTGCTGGCCCTGGTAGCGGCCTGCCAGCCGGCCCCGACCGCTTCCCCGACCCCGCAGGTCTTCGTGACCGTGGTGAAGGAGCGGGAAGTGGTGGAGGTCACTCCCACCCCTGGGCCGGTAGAGGGGACCATCCTGGTGGACGGCTCCAGCACCGTTGCCCCCATCACGATGGCCGTCGCAGAGGAATTCCAGAAACTCTACCCCGACGTGCGCGTCCCCGTGGGTATCTCCGGAACCGGCGGCGGCTTCAAG
>JASFBC010000127.1:0-2296 GCA_036172315.1 Anaerolineae bacterium
GATTCAGGACCCAACTCTGCGCGCAATAGAAACATATCGGGAAGAGCGCCGCTTGTTTGGAAAATGGGATAGGGCACTCCACGTGGCAGAAGGCCCCCGCTGGCTGGAAAATCCACAAGTTGCTTCTATTGTGGCAGAGAGCCTGCAGTATCGGGATGGGCGAGTCTACGACCTGCTGGCCTTCTGCATTATGCCCAATCATGTCCACCTGGTATGTACACCACTGGAGAGAGCCGCCGGTGAATACTTCCCACTGAGTGCCATTTTGCATTCTCTCAAAGGGTATACAGCCCGCTGCGCCAATGAGGCCTTATCCCGTGTTGGCCCTTTCTGGCAGCGGGAAAGTTACGATCACGTAGTACGAAATGAGCGGGAACTGGTGCGAATTGCCCGGTATGTGCAAAACAACCCGGTCGCTGCAGGGCTTGTACAGGATTGGCATGAATGGCCCTGGACGTACCTCGGGAAAGGGTTGGAGGAATTGTTGCTGTAACGCCGACCGCAGGCTAACAGCCTGCGCTACAGGCTAACAGCCTGCGCTACAGGCTAACAGCCTGCGCTACAGGCGCGCCCTTCGGAGACGACGGAGAAAGGTGCCGGTGCGAATATCCTGCTCCAGGTGGTAGATGAGATAGTGATGCATGGCCCGCTCCACCTCCCCCAGAAGGGCCGGGGAGACATGCAGTTCCCGCAGATGGGCAAAGGGCCGCCGCTGGCAGGCGCGCAGCAACCCCAGCGCGGCCGGGGAGAGGGGAATGACCCACGGATAGGCCGCTGAGGCCTGGAAGCACTCGGCGCAGAGCGCCCCCCCTCGCTCCGGGTCCAGACCCAGCGAGGCCTGTCCCCTTACCGGCAGCGGACGCCCGCAGAGGCGGCCCTCCCTCTCTCCTGTGCACCGCTCCCATTCAGGACGGAAGCCCACCAGCGCCAGCAACCGTTGCTCATAGGCCCGGGCCAGCAGGTCCAGCGCCGGAGAGGGGGATTCCCCCGCTTCTATTTGGCTCAAGTAGTCCAGCGTGCGGCTCAGAAGATCAAAGAGCGCCGGTCCTCCCTCCTCCTCAGCGACGAAACGGTCGTAGAGTTCGGCTATGTAGCGGGCATACGTGCCCAGAACCAGGTCCCCTCGCAGTGCCGCATGGGGTTCCAGCGCCTCCGCCTGGCTGACCACGTCCCAGGAGGACGGGCTCCGGGCCACGACCATCCGGACCCGGGCGAAGAGTTCCAGATGCCCGGATTTCCGGCTGCTGGGCTTCCGGGCTCCCTTCGCGATGACGACTCGTTTCCCCTGGGGTGTGCAGAGGGTTAAGACCCGGTCCGCTTCCCCCTGATCCCGCCGCCGGACAATGATGGCTTCAGTAGTGTAGAGGCGTTCACCGTTCGTCATTAGACTTTATCTCTTCCAGCAGAGCCCGCCAGGCGGCCTCTACTTGCGTGCGAGTCTCCTCCAGCGACCCGTCGGTGGAGATGACAATGTCAGCCCGGGCGATTTTGGCTTCCTGAGGCGGCTGTGCGCGCACCCGCTGCTCCGCGTCCCGACGGGATAGCCCCCGGTCGGCCATCAACCGCCGGACCTGTTCCTCAGCCGGACAGGTGGTGACCCAGAGGGCGTCAAAGGTGTCCGCCATCCCCGACTCTATCAGTTTGATGGCCTCCACCACAACCACCGGAGTCAGTGCGGCGGCGATGCGGCGGGCCACCTCCTCCAGCACAGCCGGATGGACGATGGCCTCCAATCGGGCCAATGCCTGAGGGTCGGAGAAGACGATGGCACCCAGACGGGCACGGTCAATTTCTCCATCGGGCCGGAGGACTTCGGGGCCGAAAGCCCCCACCACTGCCCGATGGACTGGAGTCCCGGCCCGCATCACTTCGTGAGCCACCCGGTCGGCGTCAATAACCGTCGCGCCCAAGTCTTTCAACATACGGGCCACAGTGGATTTGCCGGTGGCGATGTTGCCGGTCAGGCCAATGACGTAGGGCATCTTCGCGCTCCTGAAATCCCATTATACCCCAAATCTCCGCATTTGCTCTTTCGGGAAGTCTGTGGTACAACCAAAGTAACTGTTCAGCCCGATGGAGATTGCCCTCCCTGGCGCCGATGGGAAATCGGCCTCCCCTGGGCGCTTTCGCACCGGGCGTCAACCTCCCTTGACGCCCTGGGAGAACGGCGCAGGCCGTCCAGGGGCCGCAAGCCCAGGGAGGCTGACTTTCAGTCAGCGCTGAATAGTTACCGCCTCCAAAGGTAACTCTTCGGGCGGTGACGAAACGTCACCCCCTGGGTCTGTGGCCCATCGTC
>JASFBC010000128.1:0-3230 GCA_036172315.1 Anaerolineae bacterium
CTGGCCGCCGAAGTGCAGAGTCGTCTGGATAACGAGCAACCGGGCGCCCCATCCCGCTACCTCTTCCTCTACGGCCTGCAGCGGGCGCGCGACCTGCGCCAGGAGGAGATGGGCTTTGGCGGCTTCAGCAGTTTCGGCGAAGAACCTGCCTCACCGAACCTGGCCCAGCAGTTCACCACCCTCCTGCGCGAGGGGCCGGACCTGGGCATCCACACCCTCGTCTGGTGCGACACGGCGACCAACCTCAACCTCAGCCTGGACCGCCGCGCCCTGCGCGAGTTCGCCATGCGGGTCGTCTTCCAGATGAGCGCCGAGGACTCGGCGAACTTGATTGACTCGCCCGCAGCGAGCAAGTTGGGGCCGTATCGGGCGCTGTTTTACGACGAAGAAGAAGGCCGGCTGGAGAAGTTCCGCCCCTACGGATTGCCCTCGGCGGAGTGGTTGGAGGGGGTGAAGGAGCGGTTTGCCGGCAGACAATGAGTGCTGCCCCGAACATCGCTATGACAGCTCAAGTTGCATCCCTGGAGGTTGCCGATGGAATTTATTTCACAGGACTGGCATCTCTCCTGTTCCCCGGCTGAACTCTACACCCTGGCCTCCCTTCTGGGCGGGGAAACGCTGATCGGCCTGCCGGACCCCTTCCCCGGCTGGCTGACGGAAGAGATTCAGGCGGCTATGGATGAAGCCCGTCAATCGCTGATGGCGCGCGGCGTTCTGGCTCCTCGCGGTGATGGGGAGACCGTGATGGACGTCGTCGCTGCCGCCCTGATCGGCACCTTGATTGCCCCTCAGACGGCTTTCATCCTTACCCTTACCGTACCCGATCAGCCCCCCTATCAGATCAACATCTACCACCGGCCGCCGCTGACCGTCGCGCTGGAGCAAAGGGAAGAGCAATGGGCCCTCCGGTTTCTCTCTGACGCCGCTGCCATCGTCCGCCAGGTCCGGGAACTCTGGGCGCTGGGTCAGCAAAGTGCGGCGCCGGCCTCTCCCCTTTCTCTGCCGGAAAGCGTGATGGAAGAGGCCAAACAGGCACGGCCTCTGGGGGAAACGGAAATCCAGAAGCGGTTGGAGGAAGCCGGCGTTCCTTCCGCCGGCGCTAAAGCGCTGGCCCAGACGTTGGCGCATCCCCGCCGCAACGGCGCCCTGGTGGCCCTTTTCCTCCGTCAGGGAATCTGGGATGTCGGCGGCCTGGGCATGCTGGAGGGGGAAAACGGCCTCTGGCTCCTCCGCTCCTTCTCCCGACAGCAGGCCCAATGGATAGAGTGTCTCCCTCGCTCCGGCCCGCAACTGCTAGCGGACGTGGAAGCCCTGGTGCGCCGCTTTTTACCTCCAGCGGAGGTTTAGGCGATGGAGCGGATCATTGTGAGCCTCTCCCGCCGCGGCGAGGAGAGAGAACTGGACCTGGAAATACCGGCAGACCTCCCGGCCGGCGTTCTAATTCGGGAAATCGCCATGGCCTTGGGCTGGGACGAGCAGGGGGAAATCTATGCTGACCCGCCAGGACGCGTCCTTCATCCCCGCGAGGCCCTGGCACAAGCGGGCGCATGGGACGGAGCCCGTCTTCTCTTCCAGGAAGGTGGGGGCTACGCTGGCCCACCTCAACCCCCACCTCCCCCTGGCGAAGGCGAAGGTCCAATCCGACGCTGGCGACCTCTGGACTTGGGACAGCCCCCGGTCTCGCCCGCGCCTTCTGCTTCGGACATATCGCCTCCGCCCTCTTCCGGCGGTTTTGTCTGGAAGCAAATAGACGAGGATTGAAAGGAGGTGAAGGCACATCTCAAAGAACATTGTTCCATCAACAGGTCAATGCAAGCAAATCTCAAATCCTACAGGAGGTGAACAATGGCACGCATTCGGATAACCCCTGAACAGGTCCGGCAGGTCGCCGGGCAGTTCGCCCAGGCCGCTAACCAGAGCCAGGAGATGGTCACCCGCCTGACCAATGCCGTCAACTCCATGCAGCCCGAATGGGAAGGGATGACCTCCCAGCGCTTCTACAGCGACTTCCAGCAATGGAGCAGCCAGATGGCACGCTTTGTGGAACTGCTCAACGGCATCAACACTCAGTTGAGCCAGATCGCGGACCGGTTCGCGGCCGCTGACCAGCAATAGTTCCGGCGGGGGAGCCCGCTCCAGGCGGGCTTCCCCCCACCCCAACGAAGGTCTATGCGGATCCAAGTCATCCCGTCGGAACTGCGCGCCCTCTCTGCCCGCTGGCAATGGGCTGCCAGAACGCTGGAAGAGGTTGACCTGCAGCTTCAGCGCGCCTGGAGCGGCCTGGATTGGGAGGTCCGGCAGGAGGCGGCCCTGGAGGCCCTGGTCATCCAGGCCCGGCGGCAGGCGCTGGCCCTTCAGGAGGAGGCCTGGCGGCTGGCTCACTTCCTGGAAGAGCGAGCAACGGCCTTTGAACAGGCCGATCAGGAGGGCCACGCCCTGCTGGGACAGGTGACCGGTGCGTGGATCGCGGCCGCCGGGGGCCCGCAGGCACTCCCGGCGATGCTGACTCTTTCCTTACCGTCCGCCCAAACCCGGTCTTACCTCCGCATGGGAGGCCTGCTCGGCGGCCCTGCGCCCCGATTGGACCTGCTGCGGGTAGAGCCGGAAGAGCGGCAAGCGTTGGTGGACTGGGGGGCCGACCTGCTGGTATCCAAGATAGAGCCGTTGGGTCTGTTGAAGGATGTCCTGGACGTTACCCGGATTCCGGCCTGGCAGCAGCGGGTTGACGAAGCCCTGCACACCTGGGAAATGGCCCGCCGCCAATTCGGGGTTCGTTCCCCCCAGGCCCAGAGCGCCTATGGCCGGTACCTGGAGGAGTTGATCTTCCGCATGCCCCTCTTCGGCAGCGGAGCCCAGGCGCTCCTGGTTATCCTGAAGATGGTGGGGCGTATGCACCCCGTGGAGTGAGAGAAATGGCCTTTCAGCCCAACCCCAACGACGAACTGATTATAGATGGCATCTCTTACCGCATCGCCGAGCACCCCGCTGCGCCGGGGATGGCCTACGGCCAGGAAGGGCGCGCGGGGACGGTGTATCGCCTGTTGCCCTCACCCCTACCCCCGGCGGCTGCGCCGCCACCCCCTTCCCCTCTCCCAACATTGGGAGAGGGGAAAGGGGCAGGGGGATGGGGTGAGGTCGCCCTCAAGGTCTTCAAGCCCCGCTTCCGCCTGCCCTACTTGGTCTCCCAGGCGGAGCGCATCGCCCCCTTCGCCGCCCTGCCCGGCCTTTCC
>JASFBC010000129.1:0-5138 GCA_036172315.1 Anaerolineae bacterium
CCGCTCCAGGCCGGTATACAGTTGCTGGAGTTCGGAGGCCATATTATTGAAAGTTCGGGCCAGGAAACGGAACTCCTCCAGGCCCTGCACCGGCACCCGTTCTTCCAGATGTCCCTCCGCCAGCCGTTGGGCAGAGGTGGAAAGAAGACGGGCCCCGGTGACCGCGCCTCTCAAGACCACCACCGCCGCGACGGCGGCCGCCAGGATAACCATCACCGTCACCAGGGGGACAACGACGAGCACCCGCCGGGCCGCCAATCGGGCATCCGCCATAGCCTGGTGGTGGCGCGCCCGGACCATCGCGACCAGAGTGGTGGTATCCTGCTCCACCAGGCGGTGGTTCACATCCAGTTGGGCCAGCAGGTAGCGAGCCCAGGTGCGGTCGTTCGTCTCCACCGCTTGGAGAATCTGCCGGGTCACGTCGGTGAGATTGCCGATCGTTACCGCCACCGTCTCTATGCGGTTCCGGAGGTCGCTCCCGGGCGGAAGCCCCCGAGCCTGAGAGCGCAGGGCCTCCTGATAGCCCTGCAGCGTGACCAGGTAAGGAGCAATCCGCTGGTTCATTTCCCCGGCAAGGCTTCCCCGGCCTACTTCCTCCCGAACCACCAGCACCAGTTCAGTGGCCTGATGGGCCGTGGTGAGCGCCGTCTCTACAAGGGAAGTGGCCTCCTGCATCACAACGATCGCATCCCGGATGCGCAGCATCTGCCAGCCCCCGATACCGCCGCCCACCACCGCAATGATCGCGACGAAGAGGGCCAGACCAGCCAGCCGGCCGCCCAGGGTGTTCAAAAACCGTCGGAAAGAGAACCGTTCCATAGGCATTCACCTCACCCGCTACAGCGGGACCTCGTCGCTCCCATCTCCACTGTGCAACTGAATGACGCCCTCGGCGGCCCGGAATGCCCGTCCCAGTTCCCGGACCGCCGTGCGCAGGATGGTATCTATATCGGTAGAAATGCGGACCCGTGCGGAGACCTCGGCGCGGATGCGCTCCCACTCAGCCCGGCGGCGGGTCTCCTCAAAGAGGCGCATCCGCTCCAGAGCAAGGGCTATCTGACCGCCCAGGAGGGAGTAAAGCCGCTTCTCTGTCTCGCTAAACTCGTATGGCCCTACCAGTGACTCCACCAGCAGCCATCCCAGATGGCGCTCAGAAGTCACTAACGGAATCGCTGCAAAGGCCTGAATGCCCAGCATTTCCCGAAACACATGCCGGGATAGGGCGTCCAAAACCGGTGATGTCGCCGTATCGGAGACAAAGAGGGGCTCCCGAGGCATCTGAGCAATGAGCGGAATCTGACTGATGGACCAGCGGTTTCCCAGTACGGCTGGCCGCTCTACGCCGGGCTCCCACGCCGCAACGATTTCTACCACGGGGTTGTCCCTCGGGGTGGAGGGGTCCAGAAGAGCCAGAACACAACGGCCCATCTGAGGGGGCACCACATTCTCGACGAACGCGTCCAGAATCTCGCCCGGCGTGCGCGCCATGTTGATCCCCTGGATGGCCCGATACAGAACCTCTGTCTCCCTGAGCGCCCGTTGCGTCTCCCGGAACAGGCGGGCACTCTCCAGGGCCAGCGCAGCCTGCTCCGCCACCGTCTGAGCCAGGGCGACCTCCTCGTCGGTGAAAGGTCGGTCCGGAGGGGCCAGCGCCACGCGCCCAATGGTTTCACCACTGGCCAGTTGCATAGGAATAGTCAGAGCGGACACAACCTCCGGGGAATCTGAAGCCCGTTCCTTTGGCTTCACCTCCACGCCATCATAGACATATCCCCAACCGGGTCGTTCGGAGACCATCCGTCCCCACTCCCTCCGGGCGTACTCCCGGCTCAGGGCTTCCACCTCGCGCAAGCGGTCCTGGACCTCCGAGAGCAGACGGGCGTTCTCAATGGCCAGCGCAATCTGGTCGGCCATCGTCTGCAGAACGGCCACATCCTCATTGGTAAACGCGGAGGGCTCTACCGACTGGACATCCAGAACCCCGATGACCCGCTCCCCTACCTTCAACGGGAGAGCCATCTCCGAACGGGTGTAGGGGAGGTCGGGATTGCTGAAAAAGACCGCATCCGCGCCCACATCCAGTGCGATGCGAGGCTTCCCCGTCCCCGCCACTGTGCCGACAATACCCACCTTTCCCACCGCCAGCCGGTGACCCCGGGCCAGCATCCGCTTGCCCCCCTCCGAGGAGGCCGCCCGCAGGACCGCGTATTCCCCCGCCTCATCCACCAGGAAGATGCCGGCGTGGTAGAAGCCAAACCGCTCCGAGATGAGGCGGACAGTCTCGTTCAGGAGGGTATCCAGGTCGCGGATTTCGGCAGCCTCCCGGGCGACAGTGGCCGCCGCCTCCAGTTGGGATGTGTGGCGGGCCAGATCGGCGGTGCGCTGGGCCACCTGTTGCTCCAGCGTGTGCCGGTGTTTATCCAGTTCCCGTGCGGTTTCCCGCAGGCGCTTCATAGTCTCCCGCATGTCCCGAACGTTCAGGTAGGTGAATAGACCCACAGACCAGACCAGCATGGTCAGAGTAAAAGTGGTGGTCAGAAAACTGCGCGCTTCAATGGGGGTGACTATAGGGGGAAAATAAAGCCCTAACCGACTGAGCACCTCCAGGATCACATAATATCCTACAACCAGCAAACCCAGGCGTAGGCCATAGGTGGGGGATAGCAATGTCCCAGCCACGTATATTACGCCGGTAAACAGAACCCAACCGCCTCCGTGAGGGCCGTCAAAGAGCGCGATAGAAAGAGCAATGGCAATGAAGTTCACCCAGACGAACAAGAGCATCGTCGGCCGGATCAGCCCTCGTTTGACCAGAGCGATGCAGAACAGGGAGAACGGGATAAAGAACAACGGAAAGGGGAGTGACATAGAGAGAAGATGAGCAGGATATAACCCCAATACCCAAGCCATAACGAAGAGGAAGGCGATGGAAGATACGACGATGATGGTAATTAGCATGTAGATGTTGAAGAGGCGCCCCACGTAAGCGCTCTCCTCATCAGAGACGTTTGCTGCAACAAGCCGCTCCCAGATTTCTGAGAATGTACCTGTCCTATCAGACTTGTTCATAGGTATTCTCTCCATATGGGACCTATTTTGCCCAATTGAATAGCAAATGCTGGGTTATCCAATCTACCAATCCCCCAATCGCCACCAAATCAACCGCTGAATGGAAGGAGACGTGCGGTATAAATTGCGCGCCATCCGTACACGCCGACAAAGTGCACGGCCCAATTTACTACCAAGAAATCGTCTGGGATAGTCCCGGAAAGAGAAATCGCTTTTGGCGAAAGCCTCAATGATGGTTTCCGCAGCAATACGGCCCCCGCCCAGAGCGGGACCCATCCCCTCGCCGTAGAGGACATCTAACCCTATGGCGTCCCCTACCAGCAGGATGTGCGGTGCGGAAAAATCATTCCGAGGGCTAAAGGGGAAAGCAGCCTCTCCGTACAGCCTGTAATTTCCCAGATCATACCCGTGTCGTTGCATCTCTTCCACCAGCAAGTCGCGCAGGTGTGGTCGTGGGGTGCGGGCGAACAAACCGACCTCGCCAATCCCCCAGCAGCGCATTGGTTGATCATAGACCTGAGATGGAAAGTCCCAAATATAACCGGGTATGCCTCGCGCAATGATAGAAAAGTCAAAATAGGCAACCTCCGGACTCCGGGAGGAATCGCTAGGAGGAACCCAGAGCACAAGCATATGCAGAAAGTCGGAGCGCTTTGTCCCTCCTATTGCCCGACGAACCACGCTGTGAGCCCCATCAGCACCGACCACCACTCTGGCAAAATACGTTTTACCAGGGGTAATCACTTCCACCCCTTCCGGAGAAGGGATAATTCGTTGTACAGGGCTCTCTTCCACAATTGTAACCCCCCGCTCACGGGCCTGCCTGGACAGCCAGTCATCTAGGACTTCTCGATAAAAGACATAAAAGGCTGCCTCTGGTGCCCCCGTGCTGACACCCCGACCCTCAAATTCCAGGCAAGCACACCTCACTCTGGCATGAGGGACTTTCGTCACCTCCAGCCCCAGGTTCCTGAGCACAGCCACTCCATCCATTGTCAGCCCTCCTCCGCAGGGTTTGGGCCGTGGGTGACATGCCTTTTCCAGGATCAGCGTACGGGCAGCCAGTTCGGGTGCCAACTGCTGCAGGTGCAGAGCGGTAGAGATACCGGCAGGCCCAGAGCCGACAATGATGACGTCGTAATACTCCATTTGAGTCCTCCCGCAACGTATTCTCCGACATCTGGATGGGAGTACGATTGCGCTCCCCACCTCTATCCGCCAATAGACTTCATCGGAAAATGGGACGCAGATAAACGCAGATGAATATAGAGTTTCCTTGACCTTTGTGCGCGTCCGCCCCTCTCATCGCCATTCCCGATAAAGTCCAATGGGTTCAGGATGTGGAAGTATCCTCCCCTGCTCGTTTACTCGCCCTTCCGACCTGCACCACTACCCGGTCCACTCCCAGCGCCTGGCCCAATTCCCGCATGGCTGTACGCAGGATCATCTCCGGGTCCATAGAGGCGCGCACCCGGGCCGTGATTTCGGCAATCCGGCGGTCCCGCTCCGCATGGCGGCGGGTCTCCTCCAGCAACCGGGCGTTCTCCAACGCCAGCGCCAGCCGGTCGGCAATGGCTTCCACCATCTGGACCGCCTCCGGCGATACCTCCGGGGTCGCGAAGCGGAGATTCAGCACACCAACCACCTGGCCCCGCAATTTCATCGGGACGGCCAAACGGGTGCCGGTGACCCGACCGTCCCCCTCCTCCCGGAGGGGTTGAAGGACCAAACGGCCCTCGGAGAGGGCCCGCTGGGCCTCTTCCGTCAATTCCTCCACCGGTTCAGGGAGCAAGCGGCGGTAGCGGCGGCCCACCCAGCGGCGGGAGCGGCGCACGCTCTGCCAGGCTTCGCGGGTGTACTCCCCGTAGACCCGCTCCAGTTCCCGGAGTGTTCGCTCCATTTGTTCCAGGGTACGGGCATTCTCTATCGCCAGCGCGATCTGATCGGCCATCGTCTGCAGAACGGCCACGTCCTCTTCGGTAAAGGCCGCCGGCTCCTCAGACTGCACGTCCAGCACGCCGATGACCCGCTCCCCCACCTTCAGCGGCACCGCCATCTCGGAGCGGGTC
>JASFBC010000130.1:0-3230 GCA_036172315.1 Anaerolineae bacterium
GCCTTGCAGGCAGCGTTGGATTACTGGAACGCCCATTGCTATCCTTATCGCTGGAAGAAGCGACCACAGGAGCAGATGCTCATACCAGGTGGCTTCAGCATTGTCCAAAATGTTCCGAATACTTAGCGAGAGAACCACTAAGGGCTCCGGTTACAGCGGAGTATCGGATTGCACGTGTGTCGCACGGCCGGTACAGCCCGCCCTTCACTCGTTCCCCAAGACATAGGGTTTCAGCCTGAAGTTCATATTCCCAGAACGGCATGCTTATCCCTCCAGCAGATTCGCATAAGCGACCAGGCTCTCATAGGTCATCCCAAGAGGCTGCATCCTTGAAAGCAGGGCCTGATATTCCCCAAAGTGCTTCTCTCCCTTGTTCTGCACATATGCTTCCGCTAGGGCTTCCGAGACCTTGGCGACCTCTGCGAGGTTGTGAAGTGCCGCACGGCGGCTGGATTGGCCTGCCTCAATCAAGATGGGCAGGCTTCCCAACGGTGCACGGACGGCTCTTCGGCCGATCACATTGATGAGGACATCGGCGCTGTCTTCCTGCATGATGCGCCAGTGCTCCGAAAAGGGAAATTTGGCCCCAGAAACGCTGACTGCAAGGCGAAAGGGCTGGACACGTATCGTGTCTATGGCAGTGAACCGTTCCAACATCACTGGGAAGTAGCGGCGGACGCACTCCAAGTAGCGTGTCAGAAGTTCTGGAACCTGCACAACGGACGCTAGCCTCACACATAACAGAGCATTCGCGGCGCCCCCTGCCTCGTCACCCACGCGCTCCAGGTTGTCTGCGCCAATCCATTCTTCCACCGAGGCCGCAAAGTCGGCCAGGAATTTCCGGCAGTCCTTCTGGAATTCGGCGATAAGCGGAGGCCGGACGTCCACTTCGCTAACAAGTTCTGGCGACAGGCCAGCGTTGCGCGCATATTCCCGATAAAGAGGCCCCAGGAACTCCACGAGCCGGTCCAGGTCAAGCTCCACGTAAACCCATGCCACACGGGCCGATGGTTCTTCGGTCCACCGATCCAGTTTGAACAAGCGCGATGCGTTCCGTCGCAGTTCGTAGCACCGCTCCCCGATGTTCTCGCGCGGGCCCGGAGCCTCTGGGGCTTCCGGCCAGAGTTTAGTCGCGGGTTCCATTTGACAGACATCGCAGATGGGCGGAGGGAGGCGATCCACCTTCGGGGCGGGCAATGTCCCCATGGTGTAGTCCTGATCCAGTTTCTCCCAGATCCAATCTGCGCGTCGGTCGGGGGGTACGTCCTGGCTTCCCTTCCGCAGTTGAAGGTGCCGGTCTTTACGAATTCTCTTAGGAGTGGACCCTAATCTACCTATCTGGGTCCTTGCTCTCTCCCATATTACGTTGAAGCCCGCGTCAACAAGTGGACTCATGAGGTCTTCAACCGGGTCATAAGGCCCCAGGATCGCAAGAATTTGGTCAAACGTGGCGACGAGAACTCTGTCATCACGGGCTAGTTGCTGAATCTCTTGCGCCATCATCCTGAAGAGGGTCATATCGCGTGTGCGGACAATCTGCTGCGGGAAACCGATCTTGGCTTTTACCAAATCTACCGGCCTAGCCTCTATGTCCTTCACCACCATGGTCTTGGCGTAGAATTCCTGACGGGCCGTGAGGAAGCGATACAACTTGCCCACAATGGTCAGATGACTGGCCAGGCTAGTTACGTTCAGCGGAGGCCTGAGCTCCTCTGGGCGCACATCTAGTAGAGGGCCGTATTCAGCAAAGAAAGCCTGTTGATCCGGATCGGTCGATAGCCATTCTATTAGAGAACGCAACACGGCCCTGGACCCGGGAAGATGCAAATCCCGCTGGTCTCCAGGATTCCACAGCTTGTGCACGGTGCGATGACAAGGCTCCAAGGCGTCAAGTTCTCTAGCCCTGGCAAAGCTGGCTCCCGCGTGATCTGCCACGATCAGCAGGACGACATCCAAGTCGGTCGGAGGCGTTGCCCCACGCTCCACGTGATGCCCAACGATGCCGCGCCAGGTACTAGTACATGGCTCCGGGATTCCCAGTTTGGCCGGAAGCAGTCGCATCTTGTTAGGAGAGTGCACGCTTCCAGCCTCCAGGTCCAACTCCCTGGCCAGTTCGGCTTCAATCTGGAAGAGTTTGCCCACGTCGTGCAGTTCAGGAACAATCGGTCGTCCCATCTGTTCCTCCCCGAAACAAATCTGTAGCGCTTGCTTCATTGTGCCACGATGTATGACGGTGGTCAACCGTTTAGGCATTATATCGCAAATGGCCTGTATTCGCCACGCTCTCGCCGCAGAAACGTCGCCACGCGGCGCGCCGATCTTGAATCCGGCGGCCACTCTACCGCCTCACGCCGGCCACAGCACCTTGTACCACAGTCTACCCCCATTGTACCACACGATGCCCACTTTGTCGCCTCTACCGCCTCACGCCGGCCACAGCACCTTGTACCACCCGTTCCCCTTCACCGCGTCCTTGCCCACGTGGGTGAACTGGCCCCAGAGGAGCCAGGGCCAGAAGGGGGTCCAGTCGTCGGCCCGCAGGGAGACGGAGCCCAGGAGGCCCGAGAGGGGGCTTTCCCCCCGGCGGCGGGTGGAGTAACTCCAGACCTCCTCCCAGCGCAACCGGTTCTCCACCACCGCCACCCCTTCAGCGGCCGCGATCAGCCCCCGGGGATCCTCAAAGACCAGCGGGGTGTCGGAGAAGTGGCGGGTGAGCGCCCCCAGCCGCTCCATCAGCCGCTGGAAGAAGGGCTGGAAACGGAACCGGTCCGGCTTGACCAGGGCCCCCTCCTCAATGAGCCGGGTCGGCGTGCGGAAGTGGAGGGTGACGACCACCCCCGGCGGCGGCACCGGCACGGCGGCGACCTGGGCGTGGGTGATGGGGACGTCGGGCACCTGGACCAGACGGTCGCCGGCACGCAGGACGGGCTGGCGTCGGCCGGTGAGGGGATTCTCCGCCCAGATTTCGCGGATGACCAGCACCCCCCGCCGGTAGCGACCATCCTCCTGACGAGTTCGGCGGCCCAGACCGCTGCGTTCCATTTCGCTCACCGCCAGGACGACGTAGGGAAAGAGTTGGAGAGCCTGGGCATAGAGGGTCAGGCCGAACTCCAAAGGTTCCCCGGGTTCGTAACGGAAGACAAGCCGATCTCCCCATTCCACCGGATGTCCGCTGCCGGGGAGAGGCGGCTGGACAGTGAAGGGGCCGGGATGTCCCCCGCCCCTTCACT
>JASFBC010000131.1:0-7039 GCA_036172315.1 Anaerolineae bacterium
GTCATCCTGGTTACCGGCGAGCGGGCGGTAGCGATTGGTGGCAGCGCCAATGATGCCATCATCGCTACCGGTGATAACAACATCATCACCGTCTTCAAGGGCCCGGACGCCGATGTCATCCGCCGGATTTTCCGTCAAACCTTGAGTGAAATTGAGGACAATCCTGGAGATCTTCTTTATATGCGTTTCGCGGCGAGGCAAGATCTTGCACAATATATTCGCACTCGAGAGTTCCAAACATTGGTTAATGAACGCACCAAGGAATTCATAGGACGCGATTTCATCTTCAAAGCGATTGAGGAGCTGCTCGCGAGCCCCGATTTTCCCTCGGGTTATATCGTTATCAACGGCGAGCCTGGAATTGGCAAGACCGCTTTGATAGCACAGCTGGTCAAACAGAGAGCATACGTCCACCATTTTAATATTGCTACCTCAAATATCCGCCTTGCTCGTGATTTTCTTGCCAACATATGTGCTCAGCTCATTGTCCGATATAACCTGGAACATCGCACGCTGCCTGATAGAGCAATGACCGATAGTGGATTCTTATTGCAATTGCTGGCAGAGGCTGCAAAACCAGAAAACCGCCCTGTAGTTGTTCTCGTAGACGCGATCGATGAAGCAGAGGATGTTGGTTTACTTCCAAGTCTTAATCGGTTGTATCTCCCACAAGTGTTGCCTGAAGGTGTATTTTTTGTTGTGACCACACGCCCCAAGGCTGACTATCGCCTACAGGTAGACCACCGTAAGGATATCTACCTGGATGATAAGGATCCTAACAATCTTGCAGACGTAACTCAATATATCCAGAATTTTATACGGCTTAATGCCGATCGAATGGGGGCCAGAATCGCACAATGGAATATAACTGAAGAAGAATTCATTGCTGTAATCACTCAAAAAAGCGAAGGCAATTTTATGTATCTAACGTATATATTGCGCGACATTCGGGATGACAAACTCACAGCGACCAATGTGGGAGATATCCGTCTTCTACCTCAAGGTCTGCGTGAATACTATCAACGACATTGGCGTTCAATGAAAGCGCAAGATTCGGAAGAGTTTGAGAAATATTATCAGCCAGTTGTATGTATTCTGGCTGTGGCGAGAGAGCCCGTCGCGATTGAGCAGATAGCTGAATGGACAAGGCTGCCGCCGATGCGAGTTAAGGAGGTGATCAACGAATGGCGCGAGTTCTTGAATGTGGATACAACACAAGCGGGCAAACAACTATATCGTCTCTATCACATCAGTTTTCAAGAGTTTCTTAGAGACGAGGTCGGCTTGAAGCCGTATCATGACATTATTGTCAGAACTGCATGGGAGAAAATCCAATGGTGAATTTGCCAGGCAATCCAGTTGCACGCTTAAACGAGTACGAATTGCGCCATCTTGTGCCACATTTGGAAGAAGCTGGCTTGGTAGATAAACTGCATCATCTGCTAGCTCTGGAGACGAGTGCTCACTCCAATGCCTGGTTTGAAGCAAAGCAAGCTTATGATGACATTCAGGGGTATTTGGACGATGTGAGCCGTGCTTGGCAACTTGCTGAAGAGGACTATTTGCCTACGGACGAGTCGCAGGAAGCACGGAGTCTGGGCTTGCAGGTTCGTTATGCCTTAATCACAAGTAGTGTGCACAACCTGATAAGCAATGTTCCCCCGACCCTATTAGCCGCCCTAGTAGAGAAAGGTATCTGGACACCTCTACGCGCTTTCGAGTACGCTAAGCGTGCCTCTCATTCGGCAGAAGCTTTACAGCGGCTTGCACCATACCTGGATGCACAACAGTTGATTGAAGCCATTACTTTTGTATGGAATTTACCAGAAGATCGACGAAAGTGGCTTCAACAGTTATTTGCACTTGCTCCTGAAATCACCCCAAAGTTGGGACGTGAAGTCTTATTATCAGTGAAAAGCCCGTCGGAAAGCAAAACCTCCCTAGAGGAATTACTGAGCAACGCACTTGCCAAACTTGCTGAACAGATACCTAATGAGCAAGTCACCGATGCGCTAAGAGTAGCACAGGCATTATCGAGCAATGCATTGGCTGCGTTCCCCGTGCTTCTTTCACGGCTAGCGGCGCAAGGAGCAACAAGAGAAGCAATTAAGGTGGCAAACGATATTGGAGATTCTCTATGGCGCGCCAAAACAGTTAGCGCAATTTTACCTCATCTTTCAGAACCCGAAAAGGTCTCTATCGCTTGTAGCGAAGCATACCTCGGATTTTTGCTAAAAGATGTTGAGGTCTTGGCTCTTCTAATCCCTTACTTACCTCTTGAAGAACAGCAAGAGTTCCGGGAATTAAGCAGTGCCCATCAAGAACATTTCAAGGCTGTCCCATTGCTCACACGCTCTGCTGTCACCATGCATGCGTTGGAGAGCATACGCAAAATTGACGATAAGCTATGGCGGGCTAAAGCATTGGCATATCTAGCCCCTGTCCTACCAGAAGCGGATAGATTGAGTATCTTGCACGAAGCTCTGGCTTTGGTTAAAGCAGTCGAACCTGAGAGTTACCGATGTCAAGCGATGGAAGTACTTGCCGAGCAACTCCAAGAGCCATTGTGGAGCGAGGCCTTGGATGTTGTCAAATCGGTGCAAGACGATTTCTGGCGTTGTATGACCTTAAAACCATTAATTCCTTATCTCCCAGATACGCTCTTGTCAGAAGTCCTTGCTCTATTACGCACTCTTCGAGAAAGTTATGTTCGACTTGAACTGTTGGAATCACTCGCGCCCAGGCTGACTAAGCCGATGTTACGTGAGGTACTCGAAATGGTCGAAGATCAGGACAAGAGCAGAGTACTGAAAATCCTTGCTCCACAACTCGATGAAACCACCCTGCGCGAATTCCTTCAAACAACTTATCCTGCTCATGCTGAAGATGACAATGACGACAAACAAGAGGATGATTGGTACGAAAAAGAGCTCATCCTTGAGGCTTTAGCTCCTCATTTACCCGAGACTTTGGTGCGTGAAGCATTGGCTGTTGCAACACCCAAGCCGCGATTTTTTCAAATGGAACCAAGGCATTTCAGAGCGATGCGGGGTATCTTGATTCCGCAGCTAGCCCGACTGGGTTTTCCAGAAGAAGCGATGAGCGCAATGCGTGAGCATAAGGTTGAGTTAAACGCGGAACTTACGGCAGCAATGGCCCCATATCTTCCAGAAACCATGTTGGGTGAATTGCTGGCGATGGTGAAGAATCTGTCATCCGAATATGAGCGAGACCAAGCACTGGTTGGTCTGGTGCCTTATTTATCACCACCACTATTGCAAGAAGCGCTCAAGGTTGTCTCTATTATTGGCGATACTGGACAACTTAACCAGGCACTCGGCAAAACTGCCAATCTGCTGGCACGTTTGGGATACATTCAAGCAGCCGTAGAGATAGTCTCTCGTGTAGGAGAAGCAACAGAAAGAGCAAGCATGTTGCGAGAGATGATCGAGACATCGGCTGAGACAGGGCGCTCGCTTATCGTTGCCGAAGCCTTGAAAGCAGCTCACCAGATTGAGAGCATTGAAGAAAAGGGCGAAGCCGTGGCGGCATTGATGTCACACTTTTCTGAGGCAGAGCGGATATCTCTCGTTGATGAATTGCTGAGTGAGATGGAGAAACAAAAGCAAGCAGAACTCAGTCAGTCCGATAGTCGTCTGAGCGCTAAATTGTGGTTGAATCGGCAAATCAAAACCTTGACCACACTTGCAGAAAAGCTGCCCGAAGATAAACGGCAGTTCTTATTAGCAAAGGCGCTCTCGCTAGCGCGAGGTACAGAGCCTGTTGTCTCCTTGCCTACCCTCGATCCCGTGGAAAAATTCACCAAACTTGATTCCAATCAACAAGTTCAAATTTACATTATTCTGCAAATTATTGAGAAACGTCCGCTTATTTGGCGATTGTTGCGCACTTTATTGATCATTTGGGCAACCGAGGATACCGCAAATGGAATAAACGGTCTTTTTGGATTGCTAACTTGGCTGTCTGGTTTTGAGCGCTTTTCAATGTTGCTGGACACGTACCGAATTGCTTGGGAAATTCAGGATAAAGAGCAACGCGCCCAAATGTTTGTTAAATTGCTGCCTCTATACCCACAAGGCTTTATTCCCATCTTTCTTGATCAAGTACTGGCAGCCATCCGCCTTGTTGAAGACGAAGTCAAGCAAGCAGTTCTACTGAATGAAGTGATGGCATATGTTTCAGGAGATGAGCACAGAAAAGTCTGGAGAGAGTTGTTCAAGATTCGCCCTCCAAAATCATGGTCTTCTGAAGACTATGAAGAACCGTTTATTGACATGCTTGTTGAAATGGAAAGAAACCGGAAATGGACAGATAGTTTCCCTTCAATTGTTCACCATCTCGTAAGAAAGATTATCAGAAGAGCTAAATTCAAGTTTCCAAGTTTTGAACCAGCCTCTCGCCCAACCAAAGTTTCCGAAACATTCTTTGACCAGATATTCATAGGGGGTAAAGATGCAGAACTCAGAGATCGGGCACAAGCGCTAACCCGAATTGCTGCTCTATTATCAGAGAGGGAGCGTAAAGCGATATTGAACGAGGTGCTTCAAATCGTGCATACTATGGACAAGGAATATGACAAGGCTGACGCCCTGCTAAGGCTTTTCCCTTTGCTTCCTGAAAATGAACGGTTGCCGATATTTCAAGAAGCGATTGCAGAGGTGTGGAAGTGTGAAAGTATCTCCATGTCATTTTCATCACTCATTGCTCTGATTCCTCACCTCACTGAAACGGAGAAATCTGTGGTATTTCCAGAAATATTGAGAGTAGTGCTGAAGGGCGGAGAGGACTATGGCGGTTCTTTCAATCGGGGCAGTGAAATGTTGGCAGAATTATTGCCCCATCTTTCGGAAGCCCAAATCTATGAAGCACTGGATGTTCTGCGCTCCTGTTCTGTGGAGAATTGGAGAGTAGGCGGGAGCGTAATTATCGCCACGCGGCTGGTTGAACTTGGTCATGTGGATGAAGGCTTCAGTCTCATTTCCGAAATACCCAACCAGGGATTCTACAACGTTTGGTGGAAAGGTTGGGGACTTGCGAAAATTGCATTCTCTTTGCCTGAATCGTTAGTTCGTCAAGCATTAGGAATGGCACAGTCCTTTCCTGTTCAAGAAGCAGGAGATAAGCGAACTTACGCGATCGCAGTGCTCTCTTACCGATTGGCAGAACTTGGCCACCCCAGAGAAGCCTTAGCAATCTTGCGAGAATCTATTTCTGGCACTATGTGGTATGCTGTTGCGTTGAGTGCTATGACAGACCTGGTATCAGAACAAGAACAGACTGAACTGATCATTGAAAGCCTTTTTACGGCACGTTCGCTAACAGATTCCAGCGCGAGGACGAAATATCTGGATGCGACAAGTTCGCAATGGTACAAGCTATCCCCAGTCACCCGCTATTCCATTTGGAAAGAGTGGTTGCGCGATTCGGCGATGCGTCCTCGCACTAATTTGCTAGCCGATATTTCGTCATTAATGCCCGAGATTGCTGTATATGGGCTGGGAAGCGCGCTTTATGAAGTGGGAATGGCTATCTACGATGTGGGCCGCTGGTGGCCGTAAGCCCGGCTGCAGGCGGCAACAGACGTAAGCAAGGAGGTCGCGATGAACGATGTCTCTCAACTGACATCCCAACTGGTTCAATTCCTGGCGCCGTTCCTGCCATATCTGCTCAAGATGGGCGAGAAAGCCGCCGATGGCAACCGAGCGGTCGCCGCTGGCAGCGACGGTCACGCCGGCGGCTTGCGCCTCGCCCCAGAGGCGGGCGATCTCAGTAGCCAGGGCGGGGTCTTCGGCCAGCAACTTTTTCAGTTGCAGGCGCAGGGCGGCGAGGGCATCTTCGTCTTGGGGCGCAGCGGCAGCATCCTCCACCGCTTCCCGGGCAGCAGGCTTACTTTCCACCTTCGGACGCAATCTGCCCCACAGCGCTTTGGCGCGCTCCCAAGCCTCCGCGCCGAGTTTCTTGCCCGCTTCCTCGGCCGCCTTTTCGCCCATTTTGAGCAGATAGGGCAGAAATGGGGCCAGGAATTGCGCCAGTTGGGATGTCAGTTGAGAAATGTCGTTCATCATCCATCTCCTTTCGTTTGCCGGTTGAAGCCTGCGTCGTGGCGGGCTGTTCCGCAGTTTGCCGGCGAGCCAGGAAGCGCCATCGTGACGCTGGATTGCTCTTTTCCGGCCGGCCAGCGCATCACCCGCTGAGTCCAACAGAGCGGGCTGCACCCGCCCGATCCGAGTCGGCCTCCTGGAGTAGATCGCCGAAGACGGCTTCGGCGACGGCGGCAAGAAGGGTTTCCAGCATCACGTTTAGCTTTCCTCTGCCAGGTAGGCCTTCAGGAGGGCACGGAAGAGTTTGCCATGGTTGGGCACTTTCAGGTGCAACAGTTCCTCCACAATGACGCGGCGGCGGATCGCGGCGGGCTGCCGCAAGAGTTCCACGTTGAAGGTCAGGCGCCCGGCGGTGGAGCAACTCCCCCATTTGCGCTTCATCGGACGCAAGCGAATTTCCTTCGGCTCCACGCCCAATCGCCTGGCCCAGGTGCGCACTTCGGCCCGGAAGATTTCCGCCGGGACGATCTCCTCCAGCGGTACCCAATCCGAATGGAGTTTCATCCCTCCCTCCGTAAAGTCCGGAGCAACCGGTCCACCAGAGCAGGCACCTTTTCCGGCGGAAGGCTGCAGCCCAGGAGGATTTTGGTCATTTCAATCCGCAACCCCCGCTCCTGGTCCTCGCTGCTCATCCAGTGGGGATACTGAGTGCGAGTATCAGCCAGTCGCCGGGCCACTTCCTGGGCGTCTTTCACGCCCTCCCGGTGGAGTAGCCAGAAGACAGCAAAAGTCTCGGAGTCCAGGTTGCTCTGGCGGCGGGCCTCCTCCGCTTCCCGAATCTCCTGCACCGGCCCCGTCAGCAGTGCCTCCAGCGCCTGCTGAGTGGTGATCTGTCGCTCCCGAAAGGACCGGGCGATCGCCTCGGCCCGTTCGCCGATGGGGAGGAGATACGGCTGCTGCTGACCCTGTCGCTCTAC
>JASFBC010000132.1:0-4673 GCA_036172315.1 Anaerolineae bacterium
CCGGTCTGAACGAGCCGAGGCCGCTCTTTGCCCATCTGGAATGTAACGGAAGCCTTGCTGACGAATCCAATTGATCGCCGCACACCGAAAGGCATGCAGCGGACGGCCAATCTTCCGGGCATGGCTCTGATCTTCCTGATAGGTCACGTCCAACACCCAAAAGACGCCATTCTCAATCTCCCAATGACCCCGCGTCCAGCGGCTGAGCCGTTCAGGAGTGGGTTCCGGCCCTCGCTTTGTCCCGTACACGACCACAACCTCCTGCGGGCTCCCCTCGCCCTGAGAGAGAGGGGTTCTCCGCCGACGGACCACTCCATACCAGCATACGGCCGGCCAACCGTATTGCATCTCCTGATCCGCTTTCACCCACCAGTACTCCCGAACCTCTAAGCGCCCGTGTCGCCGATTCCATTCCTTCCAATCAGGAGGGGCTCCCCCTTTCTCCGCCCTCAGCCCTTCCAGTAGAGCCTCCAGAACCTCCCCCTGCTTCTCCTTCACCATCCCTAAATAGGCCCCCTTTTTCCACCATCTCCCGGGCAATCTCCCGCTGGTTCAGCCCTGCATCCATGGTGACGACTTTCCCTTCCAAAGACATCCCTTGCAACAGCCTCAAGGCGGCCTGGGTGACTTCCCCCTCTTCCACCCCCTCCCGGCTCAAGATCAGCCGAACCCCCTGGGCTGCTGCTACCACAACCTGCAGGGCCGGTAGGCCAGCCCTCCGTTTGCTCCCCCGGAGACTCTTCCCGTCTATGCTGATAATTCCCCCTCCCTCTTCTTCCGCCCATCGCCGCAATGCCATTTCCAATTCGGTCAGTGAGACAGAGTCCCATATTCTGGGGGATGGGTCAACCACTCCATGCCCAGTCCGGAGCGGATTTGCCGCCACTGTTCCCTTGCCCATATCCACATCCCGCGCAGGCTCTTTTCTCCGTTCACGGCGGCTAGAATGAGCATTGTTAACATACCCTCTAAAGGATAGATGCGCCCCTGGCGGCGGCGAGGATCCGAAATACCCTTCAGATAGGCCCTCAGGCCCTTCTTCTCCTGTTGCCTCTCCATGGCTATCACCTCCCTGTAGCGTTTGACACCTATTTTACCACAACGTTAGAGCGTTAATAAGCCCTGTTCGCCTCCCGACGACTGTTTCTCAGTCCAACACGCCGATAGCGCGCCACCCACACAGGGAAGATTTGACAAATTGGCATCTGCTGGTATATTGTTAATTGTTGACAGTCAACAGATAAACATACCCCGAACCGGGGAGTTCACAATTTGCCGAGGCTGGTCTGAAAAGCCCACCACCAACGTGTCTCCGTGTCTTTGGGTGAAAATGATTTCCTCACACCCCCTTCTCTCCTGAACTCTGGCCTTCCGGGGAGGGGGAGAAGATGTACTACCGGTGATTATGAAAGTACCCTTTCTGAAACGGGAAAATCTGCGTGATGCGGTCATTCGGCTGATAGAAGAAGCGCTCCTGATGGGAGAACTTTCCCCTGGCAGCCGCATTGTGGAGGCCGAACTGGCCCGGCAGGCCGGTATCAGCCGGGGGCCGGTGCGAGAGGCCATCCAGCAACTGGTCGGTGAAGGGATCCTGGTTCAGTACCCCTCGCGGGGCACCTTTGTTGTCCGGTGGACGCCCCAGGCCGTGGAAGAGGCATACACGCTGCGGGCCGTCCTGGAGCGCCTGGCTGTCCAAGAAGCGGTCAAGCGGGCCACGCCGGATGACATCGCCCAACTGCAGGCTATCGTGGAAGAAATGGCTGCCCGTGCTCGGGAGGGCGATGCTCGCGCCCTGGTGCGCCTGGATGTGCGTTTCCACGAACAACTGTATGCACTCTCCGGCCACTCGCTCCTGCAGGAAGTGCTGGCCCGACTCCGGCGGCGACTCTATGCCTTGATGGGAATGGATGAGGGGTATATGCTTCATAAGGACGAGATGGCCCAGGATCATCAGCGCATCGTGGATGCTCTGAAATCAGGCGATGCCGCGCGGGCTGCTGAGGCCATCAGCGCGCATATTCTGGCCGTCGGCGCGGAGGTGGTGGAGCAGGTTCGGCGGCGCGCGGGGGAATCCGATGAGACGGATGATTGAACTCCCGTACGGTTCGTACACCGTTTCCGTGGAGGTACCAGAGCGGAACCTGGTGGGAATCTACGTTCCACAGCCGGTCCCGGCCTGCACCGACCCGGAAGGGGAAATCGCCCGGGCGCTGGCCACGCCGCTGGGTACCCTGCCGCTGCGGGCACTGGTCCACCGGGGCGAAACCGTGGCCGTCCTGGTGGATGACCACACCCGCGCCACCCCGGCGGCTCGCATCCTCCCTCTGGTATTGGAGGAATTGCTCCGGGCTGGTGTACGAGAAGAGGACATTGTTCTTTTTATCACCCATGGCACCCACCGTCTCAGCACTGAGGCCGAGGTCCAGGCGAAAGTGGGGTATGAGATCGCCCGCCGCTTCCGTATAGAACAACACCTGTGCACCGATGAGCCGCGCCAGGTATATATCGGGCTGACCAGCCGGGGCACACCGGTCTGGATTAATCGGGTGGTGGCGGAAGCAGACCGGCGAATCGGGATCGGTCACATTGGTCCCAGCCCGTACGCGGGCTATTCCGGCGGCTACAAACTGATTCTCCCCGGCGCGGCCGCGCTGGATACCATCAACGTGAACCACAGCCTGGTCCCTCTGGGTTTCCGCCAGCCAGGGCGGGTGGATATCCCCTGCCGGCTGGATATTGACGAGGCCGGGAGAATGGTAGGACTGGACTTTGTGGTGGACGTGGTGCTCTCTCAGGATGAACAGATTGTGCAAGCGTTTGCCGGGGCGCCTGAGGCGGTCTTTCAGGAGGGAGTGGCGCTGGCGCGGACGGTCTACGAAGTCGCTGTTCCGCCCGACCTGGACATCGCGGTGACCGCCGGGTATCCCTACGACCTGGACCTTTACCAGGCAGTGCGGGCGGTGGAATACGCGGATGCGGCAGTGCGTTCCGGCGGCAGCATTCTGCTGGTGGCCATGTGTCCGGAAGGCATTGGCGGTGACGATTTCTACCGCCTGATGGCCAATCCGGCCCGGCGGCCCGACGATTTCCTGCGGGACGTGGCCCGCCGCAACGGGATGGTGACCTTTGCCGTATTGGGGTATGCGCTGGCTCGCGTCAAAGCAGAAAAGCACCTCTACATCCTGACGGATGGCATCCCGCCCAAAACGCTGGAAGCGATGGGATTTGTCCCGGTGTCCTCGCTCCAAGCGGGGATAGACCATCTGCTTCAGCGATATGGTCCGGAGGCCCGCCTGGCCGTCTTCCCGATGGGTTCTTCCACTATCCCCTGCCATTCTCAGGGCTCTGGGAAGGTGCCCTGCTAATTTCACTCACTCCCATCAAACTAAGGAGGTGCGATCATGGAAGAGAAGCCGACGGAGAAAGTGCGCCGCACGACCAGCCGGATCGGGGGGGTCTCCATCGCATGGGTGACCCTCTTTGGCGCCCTTTGCGGAGTGACCGGACTGGTCCCCATCTTCCCCTATGTCGGGGGCGGCGGATACGTGCCGCTGACGACCCCCCTCTGCGCGATCGCTCCGCTGCTGCTGGGGCCAGTGGGCGGGATTGTCGCGGCGGCTATCGGTGGGGTCATTGGGATGTTCATCGCCCCAGCCGCCTATCCGCTCCAGGTCGTAGACGTCTTCCTCAACGCCATCCTTCCGGCCCTCTTTGTCACTCTGATGGTTCGGGATGATCGGCTATGGAAGGTGACTGTTCCCCTGTTCATCGTCCTGGGGATTGCTGGCTGGCTGGTGCCGTTCTACGTCCCGGGCGCAGCGGCGGGATTCGGGCGGGTGCCGGAACCCCTCTATTTCATCATGGCCGGCCTCTACTGGATTCCATCCACTATTATCGCCGCCACTCCCCTGGGTACCCGGTTGATCCCCCGTTGGGTCGTCTCTAAAAACCGGACCCAGCGGTACGGCGGCGTCTTCCTGGCCATCGTGGCGGCGATGTTCGTCTGGTGGTTGCCGTGGACCCGCCCCTACTGGTACCTCTTCAACTTCTCCGCCGAACTGGGTGTGGCAACTCACGTGGCCTATTCCTGGTGGGTGCCGGCCCTATCGGCCATCACGGCCATCATCACCATCCCCATCGTGGAAGCACTGGAGCGCAGCGGACTGCCCAAGATTGAGGGCGCCATCTGGTAGAACCGGAGATACCCTTCCCAGAAGCCCATATACCGGGGAAGGCGGGGGCTCCTCCTATGCCCCCGTCCTTCCCCCCAGGAGATCGGAGCCGTGGAAGATCACCCCGCCATTTCTCTGGAGAACGTGACGTTTACCTACGAGGGGGATGTGGTCGCCTTGAGGGACCTGAACCTGGCGGCGCGCCGGGGGGAGTTCGTCGTGGTTCTGGGCGCTAACGGCGCCGGTAAATCCACCCTCTGCTACCTGATCAGCGGCATCGTCCCTCACATCTACGGCGGCCGACGGCGAGGGAACGTCCGGGTGGTAGATTTGGACCCCTGGGATGAGCCGCTCTACATCACCGCCCAGCGCTGCGGCGTGCTGATGCAAGACCCGGAAGTCCAACTCTTTATGCCGACCTTGAAAGCGGAACTGGCCTTTGGGCCTGCCAACCTGGGTGTCCCCCGGGAGGAAATCCTGCGCCGCTCCCGGGAAGCGCTG
>JASFBC010000133.1:0-5797 GCA_036172315.1 Anaerolineae bacterium
CCGATCCCAGCGCGAACAGGTACCACGCGCCGGTGGGATAGCGCATCGGCTCGATAGAAGCGATACAGATAAATGCCTATCCTCATCCAGAAGAATAGCCATAGAGAGGAATGGACCGAATCTATGAAACTCGTTGTTTGCGCGTACATGAAAACCGTGGTGACCAACCCCCCAAACAATGCCAGGCCTAAAAATTTCACCTCTTGGTCTTTTGAACGAACAACGCCCAATATGCAGCGCAACTCGATCGCAATCAGGAATAACCAACTTAACGTTGCCAAAAGTCCAAACTGTAAGATTCCATAGAAAAAGAGATTATGCACCAACTGAGCTTGGTAGTAGTGAGCGCGGTACTCTTCTGTGAAACCCCCTGTAATCAAAGCCTCGGGGTGGTCTGCCAAAAGTTCCAGCCCAGCCTGAAACATCGTCCCCCGACCTCTGAGAGTACCCAATTGATCCCAAGATACAACGCCGCTCCCTAACACCATCCCTACTGCGAGGACTCCTATGCCTCCGACCACAAGCAGACCCAGAAAAGATACGTGGCGTCTCCTACGGAACCAAAGCAGAAAGAGCCAGGCTATTAAGAAGGTGAATAGGCTACCGCGTGAGAAGGTCAAGACCAAAGTCACAAAAAGTAATGTGAAAGCCGCCTTCCAGAATAGCTTTTCGCTACGTTGCAGAGAAGGTAGCGTAGCGAGGGTAAAAGCCAACATCACCGGGATGACCAAATACAAGGCAAAGTTGTTCGTAGTAGCAAACAGCCCAGTAGGCAGTGTATCTTTCACGCCAAGCAACTGCCCTATTGTAGAATTCCGAAGAAAACCCGTTTTGAAACTCTGCCACCACGCATCCTCGGGTCGCATAGTCCACAAGTAATTACTTGTTTCATACTGTATAATTCCTAGGACGGCGGAGGCAGTGGCCACCAGCACGAAAAGCTTAAGCAATCTGAGAACCTGCTGCCGACTCAGGCTAATTAGCAGAAAACCAGCGAAGAAAGCCAATGGAAGAGTGAAATCCCGATATACGCTTAAGGCATGGCGCGCGTCGTCTTCCAAAAGCACACTTGGCAGGGCAGTGATAGCGATAAACAATAAGAGAATCACTTCCATCTTCTTGAGATCAACTCGATAGTTTTTCAAAATACGTAATAGTACCGCGATCCATACCAAGACAACGCTGACCTCAGCCAATGTAAAACTGAAGAATCCTAACTCTACCCGATACTCCACGCTCAATAAGAGGGGCACAAGATAGAGAAATATAGTAGGCCTCTGGATGAATATAATTGACAGAATACCTGTGCCGGCAACAACAGCCGACAACGGCAAGAGCAAGCCGGAGGTCGTGATCGGCGCAACCAATGCGATTACTCCAACCACAGCAATCAGAACAGCCAATAGGGGAGTTTTACCCGTCAACGTGTGTCTCATTATCGAGATAGTACCATTAAGTCTTATGTTTCTTCTACAACCTTGGCTATCTGCCTGCTCCGTATCTGCCAATCCCACTCTTCCACCATAACCCGGCGAGCCTGCTGACCATAATAGAGCCGACGTTCGGGGTCTTGAAGGAGATCGCCGATAGCCTTGGCCATTGCCTCAATATCGTATGAAGCCAACATGCCCACCTCACGCTGGGTAAAAAGGTCCACGACCTCGCCAACCCCATTGGTAACGACAGGCCGACCGGCCGCCAGATAATCCAAAATCTTGGCCGGCCAGCGGGCGCGATGCAGCAACGTATCTTCCAGAGAAAGAAAACAGACATCAGCACAGGCGATATAACGCGGGTAGTCCTCATCGCTGACCCATCCAGTAAAGTGTACCTGCTTGGAAATCCCTAACTCCTGCGCTTTGATCATTGCTGAAGGATGCTCCCGGCCTAAAAAAATCAGCAAAGCATTCGGCACTTGCTTCAATAACACCGCAAAAATGAGCAGGGAACGCTCAATTTCCCAGTCCACGCCGGTTAACACGATTGGGATGTTCTCTGGAAAGCCGAATAGACTTCTTGCCTCATTGGGTGGCATTGGCTGAATGTAATCCGTAGCCGCCCCTTGAGGGATATGAACAATTTTGGCTTCCGGTATGCCGATTCTTTTAGCCCTTTCATAAAGCGTCTTAGAAGTGACGGTGACTTTCCGTGCCAGAAAACGAATATGCTCTTCTCTCCAACCGTCGATCTTATGTGCTATTTCCCAATCCCGTAACCGGTTAGAGTTGCCCGCAAACCAATCACACCAATCGGAGTAAAAGCGATACCGCATAAAAGGTCTGGTGAGATACACGGGCCAGGAGACATTCGGGTGGTACTCAAAACCGTAAATAACGTCATAGTGCCCAGTCAGGATTTCTTTTATCCTAAGGGCAATATCCAGAGGTCCTGAACCCCAACCGGGGAGCCACTTATATCCCAGATTTGGGCTTTCCATCATTCGCACCCAGGGGCCGTCTCCTACAGGATGATCTGTTTGCCCAACCCAATCCCGCTTATAGTAAATACGTGGACGATATTTTGAATCCCTGGACACGGTCACCATAGTTACCTCGTGACCGCGACGCGCCAGTTCCCGGCTGAAATAAAAACTGCGCTGATAAGTGCCGATCCCCTTCAGATTGAAATTAAGTACCAGGATTTTCATCTGCTCCATTCCTCCAGAGGACTGCCAGTCGTTCTCTGCTTGATTCGTCCATAAGTCCTTCCATTGCTCCCCCAACACAGCCAGAAAATGGCCGTCCTTTGAGATACCCTGATCATAGTGGTATTCTCTTTCTCGCCCTGACATAGAAGCCGGCACACAATAGCCCCGGAGATAACGAAACGATCCATCTTCTCAACGATCTTGGAAATAAGAGGTTGAAAATTTTCCACAAAGGCCGGATCCCATACAACCCGATCTTGCCACGCCGGGAAATCGGCTTCCCATGAGCCCTCTTCCACAATTGTGGCTCCAGCCACATATCCGGGTTGTTGTAGTGAGCCAAGGTCCCAAAGTCCCAGAACCATTTTTCCGGACGAAAGCCTGCCTCCCGTAGAAACTCCCGAAAGCCTTTATACGTGAAAAAGCGGATATGCATATAGTTCCACTCCTCGTAATAGCGGAAATGGTCACTTCCAAGGGATTTCCAAATCAGGCCTTTCCCCAGCAGGATCCGAATGCGCATCGGGAGATAGAAATGATTGGGAACGCTGATGACAACATAACCATCGTCCTTCAGCACCCGGCGGACCTCTTGAAGAACAGCCATCGGCTCCAGAAGGTGCTCCAAGATATCTTTACATATGATTAGGTCAAAAGAGCTATCCTTGAATGGCAACACCGGAGATAAATTAAGGTCCCCGACAATTCCTGCCACCCCATGGTGTTGTGCTACACGCAGCCCGCCCTGCGCGTAATCCAGCCCAACAATCATATTCTCATCCGCCAGCCACCATACATCGTTGCTTGTTCCGCATCCGAGATTCAGGATCCGTGCGCCACGCACTTCCCGGCCGTCGGTAATTTTTCGGTCCGGGAAGCCATATTCGTCTTTAGCCTCCCGGTATGCCTGCTCATAGCAGTTTTGCTGAGAAGTGATCAGGCGCTTCATACTGAGGACCTGCATACAAAGATAGAACTCACCCCCAGCATACGGCCAAGCCAGGGCCAGTGCAATAGAGCCCAGCGAGAGAACAACCCGAAAGGCAAGAGATATAGCCAGCGATGGACGTCACGCCCGTACTCTGCCACCAGTTCCAGATCGGCTTCTCGGATCAGACGCCGCCAATGAGCAGGAGACAGCAATCGTTCATCCCCAAACGGTCGCGCGCCGTAGCGGTGGTTGGGCACGTCAAATATCACCCATTGCGCCACCCGGGCCTGCTCCCGCAAGGCCTGGACAATTTGTTCGTCCGGGAAGTGCTCCAGCACACCTTGATGATAGGCCAGTGCAAACTCTTGCCCTTCCCACGGCAGAGCAAACATATCCGCCTTCTTTACCTCCAAACGACCTTGCCGAATATAGTCCGCATACCGTTTCTGCAATCGCTCAACCAAGAGATCATCGATGTCTATTGCTGTCACTCTGTATCCCAAATCCGCCAGCAACACAGCGGTGGTCCCACTACCAAACCCCACTTCCAGTACCCGGCTGCCGGTCGGAATGTAATGCCGGATAACCCAGATCAAATATCGCAGGCGAACGGCGTTGGTGAAAAGCGATTCGTCTTTCAAATATTCTAACCAGGAACGCTCCATTTAATTCACCTCCTCCGATAGAACCCGTTTCCGACTGAGCCAGAAGTCCTGCACAAGCAGTCCCACCACACCGAAAATTACCACCAACGCTAACACAATCCGAGACGGCCAATAAAAGTTAGCCAAGTCTGGTGCAAGACTATGCTCTCCTAGAAAAATAAAACCCCAGAGCACAATCGGAATCAAAAGCAATTTCCATTCGTAATGTAAGGGGTAATAGTGCTGTCCTATCCAGGCCATCAGGCCAGTGATGACCATCCAGGCCACCAGCCAGGCCCAAGCCGCTCCAAACATTCCATAAGTCGGCACGAGCAGGTAGTTTACCAGAACGTTAATCACCACCCCGACCAAGTAGATCAGCACGAACCACTTCGTCCGCCCTGCCAGATAGATACCAATCGCCATTGGATATTCCATGATATTAATTGCTCGCACCAACAGGATTAAAGGAAACACCACCATCGCCGGCGCATAGGCGGCGGTGGCAAAAATGGCGAACAAAGTCGGCGTGAAAAGCACAAGAATGAATGCTATAACAAGCGAGAGGACAAATACATACGCTAGGATCTTAGAATAGACCAGACGGGCATTTGGCCATTTGACGATCTGGAACATCAACCCACCCCAAGCTACACCAAAGGGTTGATTAACCAACATCTGGAAGACATTGGCTATCTTGATCGCTGCGCCGTAAAACCCGACTTGCTCCATCGTACTATAGTGGCTCAAAAAATAACGGCCCGAGGCATCCAGCAGCATCCCCATCAATGCGCTCCAGGTCAGCGGTAAACCGTAGCGCACCATAGAACCAACAACAGGCCAGGCAAAGCCTAATCGGGTAGAGCGAAGACTGAAGGTTGCCAACACCAGGACGCTGACACCATCACCCACCAACCTTCCTAAGAATACGCCGGCAACTCCTTGCTTTTGCCCCACAATAAACCACAGGCTCGCTCCCACGATTGCCAGCAACCGGATCACCGCGGAAGCGGAAAAGGCAACCGATTTGCGGCGGGCGCGCAGATCGGAGAGGAAAAGTCCTTGAACATTTTCCAGCGCCACAATAAGCACTAGGGTCCAGGCAAACCCTCTATCAGCGGTCTGCAACCAGCGCTCCCCCATCGGTCCAGCCACCGCTATAGAGAGAAGACCACCCCCTAAGAGAGCAGCCGAAAGCCCTGAAACCAACGATGAGACCAAAATAGTGCCCCGCTGTGTTTCTCCCAAATCCGCGAACCACTTCAGATAAGAAACACCCAGCCCCAGTTGCGTCACTGTAACCAGAATCAGAATCAACACATCGACCAGAGCGTAAACCCCAAATTCCGCCGGTGCCAGGTAGCGGGTGTAGAGAGGAATCAAAACAAAGTTGCCCAGCCCGATCACTACCGATCCAGCCAGGTACACCGCCGAATCTCCAGCCAGAGCGAAGAAGGCCGATAATACAGGGTCTCCTGCCCCTTTTTCAGCCAGGAGCGTTCGTAAGCGGGTTAAATTCATCGCAGCGCAATCCAGTCTATGAACAAATGATATTTTTCGGGGGTTGATAAAGGT
>JASFBC010000134.1:0-7354 GCA_036172315.1 Anaerolineae bacterium
CGTGAGCCGACGGGAGCGGTACGTCCGCCCCCGGGAGGGGTGAGGAAATAGCTGTTCGCCCGGCCTGCCGGTGGCCTCTGAAACCAGCGGGAGGGTAGGCAGTTACCAATCGGAACGATGGAGGGCCAGTAACTGCTCAAACAGGGCCTCATATGCCGCCGCCGTCTGTTCGGTGCTCCAGCGCCGGGCAATCCCCTCCCGGGGGCGGACGTACCGCTCCCGTCGGCTCACGACCCGCAGGATCGCCTCCGCCAGCGCGCGGGAATCCCCCACCGGCACAATTTCGCCCATCCCGGTCTGGAGGATCGGCTGGCGGACGCCCGGCAGGTCGCTGGCGATGGATGGCGTGCCGCAGAGCATAGCCTCCACCTGGACCAGGCCGAAGGACTCGGTGGAGTTCAGGCTGGGGACGACAATCACGTCCAGATTGGGGTAAAAGGCGGCCATCTCCCGGGGGGAAAGGACGCCCAGGAAGGTCCAGCGATCCCGATACCGCTCCAGGAGCGGAGCCAGACGGCGGGCATATGCCTCCTCGCCCAGGACGTTCTGATACTGTCCGGCGAAGAGAACCCGCGCGCTGGGATAGACCTCCAGGACGCGCGGGAGGGCCTCCAGCAGGATCTCCACGCCCTTTTCGGCTGCCAGCCGCGCGGCCATCCCGATGACCGGCCCCCGCCCGTCCAGCCCGACCCGCTGGGCGAAGCCGGCCACTTCCCCCGGGGTGGCGGGGGGCAGTTCTACCGGCGGCGGGATGACCACCATCTTGTGGGCGAAGCGGGAGAGGAAGGGGGAATGGAGGGCGAAATCCTCCGTGTAAGCCACGACCCGGTCGACCAGCAGGCCCGCCAGATAGTTCATCACGTCCACGACCCGATTGACGAAACCGTTAAAAGGACCGGCGGGAAGTTTCAAGTCGCAGTGATAGGTGAGGGTGGACGGCTTACCCATCAGGCGGGCGCGCGCCGCTACCCCGGCCGCGTCAAACTGGGGCAGGTGGAGGCTGACGACATCGTGGCTGCGGACCAGCCGCGTGGCGATGAGGCCGAAGGTGGGCATAATGACCCCTTTGCTGACGCGAAAAGCCACCGGCACGCGGACGATGCGGACCCCATCCTGCTCTTCTGTCAGCGGGAGGGAGCGGTCGTAGCAGGAGGTCATCACCGTGACAGCGTGGCCGCGCCGGACCAGCCCCTTTGCCAGCCGCTCCGTATAAATGGTCAGCCCGCTGGTGTGGGGACGGTAGTAGGTCAGGACGATGAGAACGCGAATAGTGAACCTCCTTAACGGCCCCTGTATGCCCGCGCCTTTTCCACGTAGTGAGCCGCATCGCGGTGCAGGCGCTGAATCTCTTCCTCCCGCAGTTCCCGCACCACCTTCGCCGGGACGCCCAGGGCCAGGGTGCGGGGCGGGATGACCGTGCCTTCCGGCACCACCGCCCCGGCCCCCACAATGGCCTCTTTCCCCACAACCGCCCCGTTCAGGATGATCGCGCCGATGCCGATGAGGGCGCCGTCCTCCACCACGGCCCCGTGCAGGACGGCCCGATGGCCCACCGTCACCCCGGCGCCGACCCGGCAGGGCCGGTCCACATCGGTGTGGATGACGGTCAGGTCCTGGATATTGGAGCGAGGGCCGATGGAGATGGGGGCTTCCTCGGCCCGCAGGACGCACCCGAACCAGATGCTGGCCTCCTCCTCCACCGTAACGTCGCCGAGGACGACGGCGTTGGGGGCAACGAAGGCGGAGGGGTGAATCCGGGGCTCCTTCATCCCAGTACCTCCATCAACGCCCGCAGCAGGGCTGGCTCCTCCTCCGGCAGGACGGTGCGCGGGTCCAGCACCAGCCGATTCTCCTCTATGCGCGCGACCACAGGCGGGTCGTGGCGGCGCAGGGTCGCCGCCGCCCGATCCGGGTCGGGGGGGGCGAGGGCCAGCAGGCGAGTGGGCAGGGTCTCCCCGGGGAGGCTCCCGCCCCCCACGGTGGAACGCCCGTCCACCACCTCGGCCCGGATGCCGACCCGCCCCAGCGCCCGCCGCCAGCGGCGCGCGCGCCGGTCCAGTTCCTCCACCGGCGCCGCCATCATCCGCCAGACCGGTATCTGCTCCGTCGCCTCCTCCCGCAGGTAGTGCATCAGCGTGGCCTGCAGGCCCGCCAGGCAGAGTTTATCGGCCCGGAGCGCACGGGCCAGAGGGTGGCGCTTCATTGGGTCAACAAATTCCGCCCGGCCCACAATGATGCCGGCCTGCGGCCCGCCCAGGAGTTTATCCCCGCTGAAGCAGACTACCGCCGCGCCTGCGGCGACGCTCTCCTGAACGGTCGGCTCGTGGGCCAGGCCGAAGGCCGCCGTATCCAGCAGCGCCCCGCTCCCCAGGTCGGCCATCACCGGAATCCCGTGGGTCTGTCCCAGTTCCACCAATTCTGGCAAGCCCACCTCCGCCGTGAAGCCGACAATGCGGAAGTTGGAAGAGTGGGCGTGCAGGATCAAGGCTATATCCGGCTCCTCCGCCAGCGCGCGCTCATAATCCCAGCGGTGGGTACGGTTGGTGGTACCGACCTCCACCAGCCGGGCGCCGGATTGGGCCATCACCTCCGGGATACGGAAGCCGCCGCCGATCTCTATCAGTTGGCCCCGGGAGATGAGCACGCCCCGTCCCCGGGCCATAACGGTGAGGGCGAGGAGAACTGCCCCGGCGTTATTATTGACGACCAGAGCGGCCTCTGCGCCCGTCAGTTCGCAGAGGAGCCGTTCCGCATGGATGGTACGGTGGCCCCGGCGTCCGGCGAGGAGGTCGTACTCCAGATTGGAGTATCCCCGGGCGACGGCCTCCATGGCCGCGCGGGCGGCGGCGGAGAGGGGGGCCCGCCCCAGGTTGGTATGGATGATCACACCGGTGGCATTGATGACCGGCTTCAGGGTGGGGGCCAGATGCTCATGGAGGTACACCGTCGCTCGGGCGACTACTTCCTCCGGCGTCGGCAGTTCGCTTCCGGCCCGTACCTCCTCCCGGATAGCGTCCAGCGTCCTGCGGATGGCCTTGACGACCAGCCGGTGGCCGTAGAAAGGCATCAGGGCCTGGAGAGCCGGAGCATTCAGAATCCGGTCCACGCTGGGGAGTTGGCGGAGATCAGCAGATGCGTTCATCACACCTCCCGCCCCGAATTGTACCGGGTTGTGGGGGATATGTCAAATAGGGACGGGTGTGCCCACTTGCCAAAGGGATAGAGTGTGGTAAAATATCCATCGTCCTGGCCCGCTAGCTCAACAGGTAGAGCAGGGGACTCTTAATCCCTTGGCTGCAGGTTCGAGTCCTGCGCGGGTCACCTGTCCTCTGGCGATGACGGACACCCCACCCGGTAGGGTGGGGTGTTTTGTTTCGGCGTACCGGACCGGTTGAGAGCCCGCACCACGCGCCAGTGCACAGGATGAAAGAGGCCCCAATGCCCGATTCGCTCAACCCCACAGAGGGGGAACATCGGGGGCACCTGTTGATGGAAAAGGGGACAGACGGCGCCTGGCGTCACCCGTTCTGTGTGCCTGTACCTGCTGCGGGTCGGGCGATGTTTGACCCGTCCGGAAGTAAAACGTGCCAGGCACTTCCAGAAATGCCTGGCACGTCTCAGGCTGGGGGCGGAGGATTCGAACCCCCACACGCAGATCCAGAGTCTGCTGTCCTACCCTTAGACGAGCCCCCAAGGTGAAATTATTGTACCATACTCTTCTGATCTGGCAAGTCGGCTGATGGATTTTCTGGCTGCTTTTCTGCAGCCGGCAGAGCGATGCCGAAAAGCGACCCCCGCCCGGGTATCCCCTCGCTCTCTACCCAGACTTGCCCGTGGTGTTCCCGAACGATACTCTGTACCAGACTCAGCCCCAGACCTGTCCCGGAGATATGCTCTGTTCCCGGCTGACGAGCGCGATAGAAATGTTCAAAGACATGGGGGAGCGCCTCCGGGGGAATGCCCATCCCTGTATCCTTTACCGTGAGAATCACATCCCCCTTCTCCGCCCAAAGACGGAGGGCAATCATCCCTCCCGGCAGAGTGTATTTGATCGCGTTGTCCAGGAGATTACTGATTGCCCGCAGGAGCATCTGGCGATTGCCCCGGACCGGTGGAATATCGCCGATCACCTCTGTCCACAACCGCAGCCCTTTCATCTCCGCCTGCCAGCGGTATTCTCCTGTGGCCTGCTGAACCAGTTGTCCCATATCCAGAAGTTCTTGGTCTTCTTTGGAGATTTCTATTCGCTCTATTTCCAGCAATTCGTCAATGAGTTGTTCCATAGTCTTGAGGTGATGAATAACCCGCCGGGCCAGATCGGCCTGCATTTCCGTCAACTGGGGTAACTCTTCCAGGAGGACGTGGAAGAAACCACTGGCCAGTTGCAGGGGATTGCGCAGATCATGAGAAGCGATCCGGATGACCTGGGATTTCAACTGGCTTAATCGGTGCAGAGGGGTGACATCGGCCATAGCCAGCACATATCCCACTCGCTCCCCCCGGAAATCGGAGATGGGGGCTACCTGGGTCGCCATAATCCGATCGTCGCTCAGGGGCACCTGGATGCTCTCCCGACCAGTTATCGTTCCCTCCACAATCCGCCTAGCGATCTCGCGCAGGCTCTGATGGGGAATGACTTCCGCAAGAGGACGATGGATCATATCTACTTCCCGGATGCCGAAAATATCTTCGGTTGCCCGATTGGCCAGCCGTACTCGCCCGTTCACATCGGTCACCACGACCGCATAATCCACGCTATCCAGGACCTCCCGCAACCATCGCTGACCGGCTTCCACTTCCCGGAACAGGCGGGCGTTCTCCAGCGCAACGCCGGCGTAAGTGGCGATCATCATCAGGATTCCCAGGTCCTCCTGGCGAAAGGCACCAGGTTCGTAACTCTGTACGGATATGGCGCCGATCGCGCGTCCCCGGGCGAGAATAGGGACAGCGATCAGCGATTCCGAGCACCGTCCAGTCCCCCCTGTTTCCAGATAGATGGGTACCCGCTGGACCTCCTCCAGTGTGGAGAGGAAAAGGGGACGGCGACTCTCTATGGTATACGCCGCCAGGAATCGGGTGGGGTCATAGGGAAGTCGCTCGGGCGGGTACTTCTGCCCTTCATCGTAGATAACCTCGTAGCGTAATTCGTCCCGCTCCCGATCGTAGAGGACAATCCAGAAGTTGGTGGTGTCCATCAATCGGCTGACCCCTTCGTAAATCAGGGTGAGCAGCGGTTCCAGTTCCAGCGAGGAACTGATGATCTGCCCAATATCGTTGATCAGATTTAACGTCGTCACCCGCTGCTGTAACTGTTCCGAAACCTGTTGGAGCCTCCAAATGGTGGCGATGGCTGCCAGGAAGCCCAGCGCGATCAGAAGGCCCCCGAGGGGTCCGAGGGTGGTAAAGGCGATAGCGCCGGCAATTCCCAATGGGGCGAAAGCGGCCTTGAAGAGCAGGATACGCGGGGTGACTTGAGGCAAGTACGTGGAGAGAGGAACGCCGCGCAGCAGACTGTCCACCGTCATTATCCCGCTGTTGACGAAAGTAACGACCAGGAAGAGCACCAGTGCATATCCCAGTTCGGTTCCTTCCAGCCGGGTGAGGGGCACGGCTCCTCCCAAACGGTTGTAGACGGCCCCGCCGACCAACCACATCACGATATACATCCCGGTGGTGCGGGCGGCGAAGGCGAACGGCCGGCGGAAGAAGGCGATCTCGCTAATGAAGGCGCTGATTCCCGCTACCCATGCCGCCACCACCGGGCCGAACATCAGTGTGCAGGCAAGATGAAACGTGGTCTCCAGGGAGAGGTAGATACCCCCTGGCATCTGGACGGCGAAACGGTCAGCCAGCCAAACCAGGGGGATGAATACCGTCGGGAGAAGCCAATGCTCCGGAGGGGCCGCGCGGGTGAACGCAATCAGGAGGGCCAGTCCGGTGGTCAGCAATATCCAGGAGAAAGCCCGGAAGAGGCGCGGATAGCGGATTTTTTCAGCCATTCCCTTCTTGCCCATGAGGCTTTGTACTTTGGTATCAGCCCGATGGACAGACCCCCGCCCCCAGGTCTCCGCATCCGTCTTGTGGGACATTTTCAATTATACACGCTTTTCCAGTTCGGGCAAGTGGAGGGTGGGGGGTAAAATACCGTTGGGGTGATGACAGCTCGCCTCCGGACATCCTTTGCGCCAACTTGACAAAAAATGGGGTTGGGATATAATATCGTCCCGCCAGGGGGATCGGGCCTTCAGGCCAATTTGGTGGTCGGAGAGCCTGAAAACGGCCCTGATGGGTCTTGACAAAGTTTACAAGTTGTGGTATACTAATAACGCGTTTCGGACCTTAACAGTTGAAGAGTGGCAGGTAAGGGAACGCTGAACGGGGCCCACGTCAAACCTGAACGGTCCTCGGACCGTAGTCCGTTGGTCACGACGGAGAGTTTGATCGTGGCTCAGGATGAACGCTGGCGGCGTGCCTAATACATGCAAGTCGAGCGATGAGGCCCTTCGGGGCACATCAGCGGCGAACGGGTGAGTAACACGTGGGTGACCTGCCCCGAGGAGGGGGATAACCCTGGGAAACTGGGGCTAATACCCCATGTGCTGGGCGATTCGGTTCGTTCAGTAAAGCCGCAAGGCGCTTCGGGAGGGGCCCGCGGCCCATCAGCTAGTTGGTAGGGTAATGGCCTACCAAGGCGAAGACGGGTAGGGGGCGTGAGAGCGCGGCCCCCCACACTGGCACTGAGACACGGGCCAGACTCCTACGGGAGGCAGCAGTAAGGAATATTGCCCAATGGGCGAAAGCCTGAGGCAGCGACGCCGCGTGGGCGATGAAGGCCTTCGGGTCGTAAAGCCCTTTTCTGGGGGAAGAGCAAGGACGGTACCCCAGGAATAAGCGCCGGCGAACTACGTGCCAGCAGCCGCGGTAAAACGTAGGGCGCAAGCGTTATCCGGATTCACTGGGCGTAAAGCGCGTTGAGGCGGCTCCGTAAGTTGGGCGTGAAAGCCCCGGGCTCAACCCGGGGAGGCCGTCCAATACTGCGGGGCTTGAGGGCAGCAGAGGGAGGTGGAATTCCCGGTGTAGTGGTGAAATGCGTAGATATCGGGAGGAACACCCGTGGCGAAGGCGGCCTCCTGGGCTGCTCCTGACGCTGAAGGCGAAAGCCAGGGGAGCGAACGGGATTAGATACCCCGGTAGTCCTGGCCGTAAACGTTGGATGCTGGGTGTGGGAGGAGATATCCTTCCGTGCCGAAGCTCACGCGTTAAGCATCCCGCCTGGGGACTACGGCCGCAAGGCTAAAACTCAAACGAATTGGCGGGGGCCCGCACAAGCAGCGGAGCGTGTGGTTTAATTCGA
>JASFBC010000135.1:0-4166 GCA_036172315.1 Anaerolineae bacterium
ACGTAGCCGTAGCCCCGGGCCGAGGTGTAGGGCATATCCGTCGCGCCGCCGCTGTCCAGCAGCACAGGACTGGCCAGGCCCACGTAGACATCCCGCCAGGCCTCGTTATTGCCCTCATCGTATTCGTTCACGACGCTGTCCCGATCAACACGGGCGAAGAGGCGGTAAGGGCCGGGAGCCATCGGCGTCCAGGTGAACGTGGCGGTGATCGTGTTGCCGCCCGGTAGAGGCGCAAGGCCTTGCGCCCCCACGACCGTCCCGCCCGCATCGGGATTGCCCTGGTAGAGGGCAACGGTCTGCGCGCCGGCCGTGGTCTGGCCGTGGTTGCGCAGGGTGAGGGTTACGGTCACCGTCTCGCCGGCCATCGGCTCATCATCGGAGAGGGCAACTCCGGTCACCTGCAGGTCGGGGCGGGTAAGAATGGTGAGGGTGGTGGTGACGGCGTTGTTGTTCTCGTTGCTCTCGGCCACCCGATTGAAGGGATCGGCCACCACGCGCACGGGCACGGTGCCGGTGAAGCCCAGGGTGTTCCAGGAGATGGAGGCTCGGGCCGTGCCGCCGGCCGGGACGTTGGGGACGAAGGCGCTGCCGATGTACCACTCGCCCCAGCCGGGGGCGGTGGCGAAGAAGGCCGCCGTGAGCCCGCCCGTATCCAGGCTGCCGTTGTTGTGGAGGGTGGCGGTGACAGGGACGGCCTCTCCCTCGGTGGGGCTGGAGGCGCCAAAAGCGATGTCGGCAGCGGTGAGGGTGAGGTCAGGCCGGGCCGACGGCGTGGCCGTGAAGTCGCCCAGGCCCAGGGGCAGGAAGGGTGCGACGTAGAAGCGGATGGGCACGTCCACCTCACCGGTGCGACCGGAGAGATAGACATTGAAGGCCGGGGCCAGGTTGCCGGTGGTCAAGCGGGCCGGGTAGGCCGGCGAGCCGCTCCAGGTCCAGTCCACCGTGCCGTCATCGCCCACATCGGCGGCGACGGTGAGAGGGCCGGGGTTGGGGTCGCCGTTGTTGACGAGGAAGGAGACGGTGGCGGTGGTGTACGTGCGGGCGGCCAGGCGGACGTACCGTACCTTACTGCCGGTGGGGGTCATCTGCAGGTTGGTGAGGAGCACCTGCCCGGCCTTGCTGAGGGAGACTTTGATCGGCACATCCAGGGTGCCGGACGTGGGCGCGCCGTGGGTCGCCCAGTAGCGGCTGAAGGCGGCGGCCAGGCCGGGGCTGTTGAGGGTAGCGGCATTGTCCACGTTGCCGGTCCACTCCCAGTCCCAGGAGCCATCGTTGCCGATGTCCAGGCGGAAGGTGAGGGGGCCGGAGCCGACCTCGCTGACCAGGGCATCCAAGGTGGCGCTGGTGAAGGCGCCGGCCGGGACACGCAGGGCCGCGGTTTGCTCGCCGGCACCGCCGAAGACGAAGCGGCGGCCGTACTGCACCTGGTAGGTGCGGCCACCGGTGAAGGACTCCGGCAGGTTGAGCCGGGCGCGGTCGTAGGGGGCGGATTCGATCTGCTCTATGAGATAAAATGAGAGTTGTCGGAAACTATAGGGCGGATTGGTAGTTCCATTTACCGTTTGAGCCTCAATACGTATGCGCCCAACGCCTCCATTTCCTCCAGAGCCTGCACTCTGGCTAAATCCCCCTTGTCCGCCTATAGCCATTACGCGACCGGTACCAATGTTTAAATTGATGCCTACTATCCTGATCGAGCCGCCTGAGCCGCCTCCGCCGCCACCAGCCCATTGATATGGTGCATTTTGACCATTCGTTCCATTAGCCTGTATACTGCCATCTACGTTTATTTGAGGCGCAAACAGGAAGATTATTCCCCCACCAGCTCCCCCACTGCCCGAATCACCACTTGTGTTGTCATTACCCCCCGCACCACCGCCAGATCCGGGGAAGAGCTGATCTATATCTGCAGTGCCGTAAATACCACCACCTGGGCCACCAGGCGACTCGCCTGCATTCTGTCCCGCGTTGCCCGGACTTCCATATCCTCCTCCGCCGCCCCCGGCACCTGCGCGATTCCCGCTCAACCAATCACCATGTCCTCCACTACCTCCACCCCCATTTGCGCCATAGATTCTATAGCCTGGCCCGTTGAACGTATAGCTTTCGCCTTGCATTCCGGTAACCTCGGGGGCTCCGCTCTTTATGCCCCCACCATAGCCAGCACCTGTCAAGTTGATAGAGCCTGAAGGGCCAATTTCCAGAATCCCGTTTGCTCGAAAAGCTAAGATTCCACCATTCCATCCTTGATTCCAATCACTCCACCGGTGGACGGTCAGGTTTCCATAAATCCGTACGTTCCGATAATGTGAAACTTTTACAATTTGAGCCGAGTTGTTGGCAAATGGTTGTAAGGATGAAACTGTATCATTGCCAATTGGGTTGTCTCCCAAGTGAGAGTCGCTTTGCGTGAATATTTCATATCCCTCATTCATACGGTGCACGAAATTGCGATAAAGCACTGCCCGCCAATCGCCATCAAGACGAATGGAGGAAGCTGTATCACCACCGACCCAATTATCATGAAGCCAGCCATCATCTCTCGGCGGTTGAAATGTCTCACAAAAGCCACCATAACCTGCGTGTTCACACAGGACGACGCCACCAGTAAATGCCCTTGGCGTATAAGAATTGGAGAGAGGTTTGGTAAGAGTCAGCCATCCATTCTGGCCTACACTTTCGATTGTGTGAATCTCGTACTTTCCAGCTCCACTTCCTTGCATTTGGATCAACATAATTTCATCTCCAGAAGCAAAACCTACCGGCTGAAGTAAAACATTGATTGAGTAGCCACCATAATTATCGCCAAAACAGTTTTGACAATCATTAAAACCGATGTACAGCCTGCCAGAACTTGAAGCTACCCCCTCAAAATATCTGCCAATGAAGAACCCCGATCCATTTCCGATACGTCCTACCACGCTGTATTTTGGCACTCCAGGAACCAGATAATCTGAACCGGCACTGCCTTCGCCATTAGGATCGCGATAGCAATCCCGATTACTTCCATTCCACCAAGCACATCCTGCTCCTTCTGCAGAAATGATAAACCACATACCAGCTACGATGTCTATACCTGTATCAACCCAGCCATCAGTGCCCTTGGGAAAGGTGAATGCTCTCGCAACGCGAATAGTCCTTGTACCGGCGACAGCAGGAGCAATAAGACTTGCCCTGGCGTCATCGGCGTAAACAGTTTGACCTGTGTTCACTATCAGATCTCCATCCCGACCGGTACCAAAAATCGCGGGATCAGTTACGCTACCCTGTAGAAAAGAGGTAGCATACTTCCCCACGCCCCACAGCGTGCCGTAGTCCTGGCTGTACACCTTCACCGGGTGCAGGGTCTGCGGGTCGGGGCCCAGGGTGTGGGTGAACTCGGCCCACTGGCCCTGGGTACCGGAAGCAAAGGTGGCGCTCCAGTCCAGCGGGCGCTGCAGGCTGCCTGGCGGGGTGTCGGGCGTGTAGGCGGTAATCGTCCCGCGCACGGTGAGGGTGCGGGTGGGATGGTCGGGGTCGCTGGTGCGGATGGTGAGGGTGCGCTCGAAGGGGCCTTCGGGCAGGTACTGAGTGTTGAGGAGCAGGTCGAAACTGCCGGCGTCGCCCGGCGCCAGGCTCAGGCCGCGGCTGCCGTCCACCGGCAGGCCGTAAACCTCCACGTGGGCCTGGTAGCTGCCGCCGTTGTCGGCGTAACAGCCATTGCAATCGTTCGTGCCCAGGTAAAGCCGACCGTTGCGGTCTGCCGTAATCACCGCATAGGCGCCCACGAAGAAGGGTGTGCCGTCGCCGATTTTCGCCACCAGGCTCAGTTCCGGCAGTCCCGGCGCCAGCCAGCCACTTGGGGCTGAGCCCCCGCGACCGTTAGGACCGTAGCACAGGGATGTGCCACTGCTCGCATAGCACACCGTCCCGCCGGCGCGGATGCCCACGACCTCGCCGTTCTGGACAGTGATGCCCGTATCAATCCAGTTGGGGACCAGGCTGTTCACGTTCTTGTCCCAACGGCCGCCGCTGCTCACCAGCATCGCCTTCAGGTCGCCGAAGCCAGTGTTGGCCAGGTTGAAACGGCGCTTGAGCAGGGCGCCCTGCTGGGCAGTGCCGAAATCCCAAACAAGGTTGCCCTCGTCGGTCACGAATTGCGGCCGTGGGTCCTCCTGGAACGAAGA
>JASFBC010000136.1:0-5361 GCA_036172315.1 Anaerolineae bacterium
GCCGTTGGGCGGCATAACCGCCACCTGTTTCGCGAAAGGTACGATGCAATGATAAACAAGATAACCATTTGGTATGCGCTGCTCACCATATCTTTAGTCTCCTGTGCGTCTACGCTTATGGCACATGCAACAACTTTGCCCGATGCCACGCTCCCTGTTACTACATCGCTCCAGAGCGGACCCGCTGCTGTCCAGCGTTCCGACGCCGAACCGCCGCTCGTCCCCAGGCTGATCGGTCCGACCATTGGCGGTTGCCCGCTCTTCCCCGCCGACAACATCTGGAACACTCCGGTGGACGCCCTGCCCGTCCACGCTCTGTCCGACGCCTGGGTGAATACCATCGGCCGCAGCGACGGCTTCCACATGGATTTTGGCTCCGGCACCTGGGACGGCGGCCCGATCGGCATCCCCTACAACCTGGCCAACGCCTCCACCCCGAGATATACCTTCGACTTCTACTACCCCGACGAATCCGACCCCGGCCCCTACCCCATCCCGGACGACTACCAGCAGGAATGGGGCTCCGACCACCACATCCTGGTGGTGGACACATCCGCCTGCACCCTCTATGAGCTCTACGACGCCAGTTTCTCCGGCGGACAGTGGCACGGCGGCTCTGGCGCTATCTGGAACCTGAACTCGAATGCCCTGCGCCCCGCTGGCTGGACCTCCGCCGACGCGGCCGGCCTGCCCATCCTGCCCGGCCTGGTACGCTACGATGAGATCATGGCAGGCAAGATCAACCACGCCCTGCGCTTCACCGCCCACGCCACCAATAGTTATATCTGGCCGGCGCGCCACCTCACCAGCGGCAACCCCGGCGTGCTGACCAATGTCCCACCGATGGGAGCGCGCTTCCGCCTGAAAGCCGGCTACGACATCTCCGGCTTCCCGCCTGAACTCCAGGTCATCCTGCAAGCTATGAAGACCTACGGCATCATCCTGGCCGACAATGGCTCCGACTGGTACGTCAGCGGCGCGCCCGACGAACGCTGGGACAACGACATGCTCCACCTGCTGGATGTGCTCACCGGCGACGACTTCGAAGCCGTGGATACCTCCTGTCTGATGGTCTCCCCCGATTCTGGGCAAGCCGCGTCTCTCCAACAAATCTACAAGGTTTTCCTGCCGTTGGTGTTGCGAGACGCGCCGTAATCTGGCCTAGCCGCCCAACACGCGCTTGCAGCCGACGCCGCCTCCGCTGCGCTCCGGCGGCGCGGCTGAAGCGCAGGCCGTTAGGCGGCCCTTACAGCGGCTTACTCTTTACCTACGGTGGAGACATCCATCAAACAGAATTGGAGGTGCAAAATGAAACGCTGGTTGAAAATAGGCGTGTGGTTGGCAGCAAGTTTGCTCATACTGGCTTTTGTCGTAGTGGTAGGAGGCCAAGGGCAATCCCTGTCGCAGATATTGACCGCATTCCAATCCCCCCTATTTCTATCGCCCATCAGACCGCCTTTTCCCGAAAGGACGCCTATACCTGTTTTTCCTACTGCTACCCTGATTCCCCCCACTGCTACTCCGATGGTGATTCCCCCTCCACCCGACTGGCCGACAGGCGAGCCTTGGCCGCCGCAAATTACACCAGTGTCGCCACCGCCCGCCTCTACGCCGCTACCTTTCCCGACCCCGGCTTTTCCGCCTGTGCCTACAGGCCAGGGTCCGGCCCAGTTGCAGCGCGTATGGTTCCCCTACTTCCCCAACCCGGCCAGTTCGCCTCAATTGCAGGCGGCGCTGCTAGACCAGCAGGGTCGGCGGCGGACTCTGAGTGACCAAGTGGTTGATCTTGGTTTACGCCCTGAATTTCCGGGGCCAACTCTCGTTGATTTACACCCATCTCCAGATCAACAGTTGTTTGCTGCGGATATTGCTTTTGGGGAGTCCATTGGCTCGGTGATCATTGACCCGGACAAAGGAACAATCCGCCAGATTCCTGGTGAGTTCGCGTACTTCTATGCTTGGCATCCAGATAGCCGGCGGATTCTTGTTTCGGCTGTTGAAGGCTGGTTGCTGGTTGATGTTGTTTCTCAGAGTTACGAAACGATGGACTTTCAATCTGAGAGTGGTGATTGGTTACCGGTTAGAGCCTTGGCTTACTCCCCCGATGGCAAGCAACTTGCGGATGCTCTGGTTTATGCTCCCACAGTATCCAGGCCAATTGGAGAAATCGAGATAGGTATCCGGCTTGGTGAAAGAGGTGCACGAACTTCTTTATTCCGTCTCACTGGAGGGAGTATGATAGCCGAGCATAGTTTGCGTTGGTCTCCCGATGGGCGCACATTGATTTTTGTGGCGGATGTCCACGACGGTGGCAGGCGTACACAACTCTGGGCAATTAACGTAGCCGGTGGCACATCGAGATTGCTAGGGACACTGGCTCAGGAAGTGCAGTACAACCATCCTGCTGTCTGGTCGCCAGATGGATGCTATGTCGCCGCAATAGTTGAGGAAGCGAATGAAAACGGTATGGTTTCCGACAATATCTTTTTATTCCCCCTCGAATCTGGGGATGCACGAAAGATTACGTACTTTTCCAACCGGCGGCTATCTCACCTGGCATGGTCTCCTGATGGGAGCCTGCTGGCATTCTCCATTTCATTAGGAGATTACGGAGAAATCTGGGTGACGACTCTGGATGGAACGCATCAACACCCGATTGCCGGACCTACGACGCCCGATGCGCCGTTCGTATGGCTACCGTAGGAGGTGCGAGTTGCTTCGCCGAATTCTTTACCCAGGCTCAACCACCATCAGCATTGTGCTTTTGCTCTCTGTGGTCTTGATGTTGGGTTTGCACAGTTCAGGGGTTGTGGCGGCAGGGGGCATTCCCTTGCGCCCGCCATTTGTTGGTACCTACCGCTTGGCCTCGTTTTTCGACCACTACTATCCCAACTACACTGCCGACCCCGATGGCCGGATTACCATTTACACCGGAGAAAACGTTGCCGATTGCTCCCCACATTGCTATCGAGGACACAGTGGTTATGACTGGTCAATGGTCACAGGGACGTAAGTTCTCGCGGCTGCTGATGGCACAGTGGAAAGTAGAATCGAGTCGAACACGGGTTACGGAAACAGGGTTGTGATTCGGCATGACAACGGCTACCGCACGCTCTATGCCCATTTTCGAGAGCACCGGCCGGACCAAGGTTCTCCGGCGTTTAACGTAGTGGAGGGTCAAAGAGTCAGAGCCGGTGATGTCATCGGCTGGAGCGGAAACACCGGTAACTCTACCGGTCCGCATTTGCATTTTGGGGTTTACCGTGGCCCTTGTGTGCTCCCTGACAATCGTATCTATGAAAACAATGCTACGGATCCTTTTGGTTGGCGCGGCTCACAGCCTGACCCACTACGCAACTTTCCCAATGCCGGGCAAGGCCACACGGCGTCTTGTCTGTGGCGCAGCCGCGATGAAGACCCCATCTCGTGCGCGGACACCATCGTAGAGGATGCCGGCCGCGGCTCAACTGTCTCCGGCACCTGGCTCACCAGCACGATAGGCAACGGTTACCACATGTATTACCGCCGCAACACGACCGACAGCACCATCCGCGCTACTTGGCTGGCGACGACCACGGTGGGCGGGGTCTACAAGGTGTATGCCTACATCCCCTCCCAAAACGCCACCACCCGTCAGGCCACTTATCAGGTTTGGACTGCCAGCGGTTGGATGTCCCGCACCATAGATCAACTGAGCTACTCAGACGTATGGGTCCCCCTGGGCACGTACCGTCTGCCTGCGAATTATGCTTACGTCGTGCTCTCGTCGAACACGGGGGAAACGGCCAACACCACCTGGGTGGCTGCCGATGCCATCAAGTTTCGGTCGTATCTCTCCGCGTTGCCCCTGGTGCTCAAGTGCTATCCGGCGATTGTGCCGGCCACGCCGGTGTTGAACGCCATCAGCAACCCCACGCGTGCGCCCAACTACACCGTCAGTTGGCAGCCGGCCTCCGGCGCGGAGACGTACACCTTGCAGGAAGCCACCAATCCCAACTTTAGCGGTGCGGTGACCGTCTACTCCGGCGCGGGCACGTCGTGGGCGGCGACGAACAAACCGGTGGGGACCTACTACTACCGCGTGCGGGCGACCAACTGCGCCGGGAACAGCGGCTGGAGCAACGTGCGCTCGGCAACCGTTTTACCGCCCACGTGGTTCTCTGTGGTAGCCGACACGATGGTGCTGGCCGGTTATCCCACCACGAATTATGGCAGCGCTGAGGATATGTGGGCCGGGTATGATACCTGGCTGAACCCGGATGGGAAGAACGCACGCAGCCTGGTGCGATTTGACCTCACTGCCATTCCAGCGGGTACGTCTATCAGCCAGACGACGCTGTGGCTGTATCTGCGTAGTTCCTACGACGTGCCGAATGCGTCACGTGTGATAGCGGCCTATCGGGTTGCTTCATCGTGGACAGAGGGGGGTGTGACATGGAATACGCGGCCCAGTCTTGGGGGGAAATACGGGGAGGTCTCTGTTCCTCATGCAGACTGGAGATGGTATGCGATTGACGTAACCGACTTGGTACGCGGTTGGATCAACGGGCAATACAGCAACTATGGCATCTGGGTCTTGGGCAACGAAGATTCGGCTCATCCGAATTGGCGGGGATTTTGTACGCGCGAGGGTGGATGCGGGGCATGGCTGCAAATCACTTACAGTGGGACGATGGGAGCAGGGACACCGCCTGGAGTGCCTGGAGTGATGCCGGAAACCTTCCGTTCACCACTTCCGTTGCCAGAGAGACCGGATGTTCTACCGGAGATGTTTCGTTCGCCATTGCTTGTTCCTGAGCAGCCGGGCGTTATGCCGGATACGTTTCTTTCACCATTGACGGTCACGGAACCTTAAAGGGAGATTACTCTGAGGGCCGCTGAGGGCCGCCCAACGCTGCGTCCAGCCGACACGCTCTGCTCGGTCGCTTCGCTCCCTCGCTCCGCGTGCGGCTGACGCTTACCGTTAGGCGCAGACGAATGATGGGCTCAATGCTGAGGTAGCCACATGGTTGGTGTCAAGAGAAAGGCAGTCATACGGAACCAAGCTATTGCCAGATTCGCCAAGTTTGTTGCAGAGTATCTGTATAATACAGATTGGACTCTTGTTACAAAAAGATGTGGTATTACAAGTATACTTGATTCCCCCGAGCATGAGAGGGTGAGAAGAGCACAGTACTTTGGGGATTCCGATTATCCTGATGCAATAGAGAGATTCCTGCAAGATGTGTTTGATAGAGATGAGCAGGTAGGTCTTCTTCTTGTCCGTGAAATTGCCTCATCTGAAAATCCGTATGATGAGCGATTGTCCCTTGAGGAAAGGAGCGAACTTGAGCAAATTTTAGACCTGTTTGGGAGCCAAAA
>JASFBC010000137.1:0-44089 GCA_036172315.1 Anaerolineae bacterium
ATTCCCGGACCAGGGCGATGTAGCGGTCCTCCTGGGCGCGGTCAAAAGAGACCAGCAGGCCACCCTCCTGGAAGTTGCAGGAGAAGCCGGCCTGCGCCAGTGCTTCCCCGAAGCCGTCCTTGACCGCATCGGGGCGGACGAAGGAGCACCGCATCCCCCTGGGAGAGTCAATGACCGGGATGACGGGCAGGCCGAACTTGAGCGCGAAGGCGAAGTCCCGGTCGTCGTGGGCCGGGACGCCCATAATGGCCCCCGTCCCATAGGTCATCAGGACATAGTCGGAAATCCAGATGGGAACCTGCTCGCCGTTGACAGGATTGATAACGTGCGCGCCGATAAAGAGGCCCGTCTTCTCCTTCTCGGTGGAGAGGCGGTCAATCTCGCTCTGACGGGCGGCAAAGTACTGGTACTCCTCCACCGCCTTCCGGTACTGGGGCGCGGTCAGTTCATCCACCAGCGGGTGCTCCGGGGCCAGTACTATAAAGGTAGTGCCCCAGAGGGTGTCCGGTCGGGTGGTGAAGACCACCAGCGGGTCTCCGCGCTCCGTCCGGAAGGTGACGTTGGCCCCAATGCTCTTGCCGATCCAGTTGGTCTGCATCGCGACCACCCGCTCGGGCCAGTCAATTTTGGAAAAGTCCCGCAGTTCTTCGGCGTAGGCGGTGATGCGCCAGAACCACTGCTCCAGTTCCTTCTTGATGACAGGCGTGCCACATCGCTCACAGACCCGCTCCGGCCCCCAGACCTGCTCCCGGGCCAGGGTGGTGTTGCATTTGGGGCAGAAGTCCACCTGGGACCTTTTGCGGTAGGCCAGGCCCATGTCATACATCTTGCGAAAGAACCACTGGGTCCAGCGGTAGTAGCCGGGCAGGCAGGTGATGGCCTCCCGCTCCCAGTCAAACATTGCGCCCATATTGCGCAGTTGGCGGCGCATTTTCTCTACGTTGGACATTGTCCACTGGTAAGGGTGGATACCCCGCTCAATGGCAGCGTTCTCGGCGGGGAGGCCGAAGGCATCAAAGCCCATGGGGAAAAGGACGTTGTAGCCGCGCATGCGCATATAGCGGGCACGGACGTCTGAGGGGGCCATGGCGTACCAGTGGCCGATGTGCAGGTCCCCGCTGGGGTACGGGAGCATCGTCAGCGCGTAGTGCTTGGGCTTGTTGGGGTCAACGACGGAGCGATAAAGGCGGTCTTCCTCCCACTCTTTCTGCCATTTCAGTTCTATCTCTCGCGGAATGTACGGGTCGGGCATGGTCTCCTCCTAAGGTGTGCAATGATGCCGTAGTGTCGGTTCGCACGGACCAATACATCTTCCGGGTAGGGCCCGGAGCATTCCTGGCATCGTTCTCTTCCGCCGTGAAACCCGGATAGCGGACCTCCGCTGCAAAACTGGCCAGAAATCTCAAATCCTCTTCTGGGCTGTCTCCTCGCTTGCAAAAGCACAGGCCTGGCGGCCCGCGCTACGGCGGCCTGCGCTACTGGGGGAAATTTGTTTACCCTTTCTGCGGCTGTGTTCTCACCCTACCCCTGTCCCTCCTCTCTCCCGCTCGCCTTCGGCAGTGGGAGAGGGGGAGGAGAGGGTTTTGCGGCGGTAAAGCCGCCGCAGAATCCCTCTCTTCATCCACCCCTCCATATAAGCCTGTTCCCTTCCACCCCAGCCCTCACCTCCCCGGCGCGCTCCAGCGAGGAGAGGGCTGCCAAGACGGTCGCGCGGGCCAGGAAGTAGGCGGTGGCGGTGGCCAGGTGCAGGCCGTAGAAATCGACGGTGTGCCGGACCAGCGCATCGGTATCGGCGGGTTCGGCGAGGGTTTCCCGAACCCGCTCCCGGATTTCCTCCAGACGGGTCCGATTGGCGGCACAAATTTCCCGGATTTCGTCTCCGGCGGTGTAGATAGGGCCGTGGCCGGGGGCAAAGCGGGCATACGGCATCTCCGGCAGACGCGCTAGCGTCTCCAGCGCGGCGTCCATATCGGCGCAGAAAATGATCTTGTGCTTTTCCAGTGTCTCTGCCGGGAAGACGGCGTCGGCGCAGAAAAGGACGTCCTCCACGGCGATGCCCATCTGGTTGAGGGCGTGGCCCGGCAGCGGCACCACCTCCACCCGAAACGGCCCCACCTCCAGCGGCCCCCCCTCCACGACGCGGGCGATGGAACAGGGTGGGGCCATCGTGAACTTCTGGCGCAGTTCCCGGATGGGCGTCGCGCCGCCGAAGAGAAATAGCGGCTCCATCACAGGGTTCTCCATCATCGCGGCCTCCAGGGCCGGTGCATAGAGGGAGACCCCCAGCCGCCGCTGGAGGAAGTGGGCGCCGCCGTGGTGGTCGGCATGGGCGTGGGTGAGGAAGACGGCCTCCAGTTGGGCCCCCTTCCCTTCGGCGAAGCGGAGGGCCCGCCGGGCCGCATCCTCGTCCAGGCCGGCATCTATCAGTAACCCTCTCCCCTCCCGGACGACCAGCCCCATATTGGAGCCGCCCTGGAGATGGAAGATGCCCGGGGCCAGTTCTACGATGTTCATCCGCCCTCCACAAAGGTCAACCAGCCGAAGCGGTCCTCTTTCCGGCCAGTCACAATGCCAAAGAACTCTTCCTGAAGGTGGGCCGTGATCGGCCCTCGCTCTCCATTTCCCACCAGAATCCCATCCACGCTTCGGACAGGGGTGATCTCGGCGGCCGTCCCGGTCAGGAAAACCTCGTCGGCCAGATACAGCATCTCCCGGGCAATGCTCTCCTCCCGCACTTCGTATCCCAGATCGCGGGCCAGTTGGATGACAAACCCGCGCGTAATGCCCGGGAGGATGGAAGCGAAAAGGGGCGGGGTGAAGAGCACACCGTCCCGGACCACGAAGATGTTCTCCCCGCTTCCCTCACTGACGAAGCCCTCCGTGTTGAGGGCCAGCCCTTCAGCGGCCCCCCGGTCGTGGGCCTCCATAGCGATCAGTTGGGAGTTAATGTACTGCCCCCCGATCTTGGCCATGGCCGGGAAGGTATTGGGAGCCATCCGCTGCCAGGAGGTGACAATTACGTCAATGCCCCGGCGCAGGCCCTCTTCTCCCAGGTACCTTCCCATTTCCACGGTCGCGATGATGACCTCGGTGGGACATTCACGGCCATCCAGGGAAAGGGTTCCCATGCCCCGAAAGACCAGGGGACGGATATAGCAATCCCGGAGGCCGTTGGCCCGGACGGTATCCAGGATAGCCCGGGCGATGTCTTCCGGCGAGTACGGGATGGCCAGCCGGTAAATTTTACAGGACGCGAAGAGGCGGTGTACGTGAGGCTCCAGGCCCAGGACAGCCGGGCCGCGCGAGGTCCCGTAGGCCCGGATCCCCTCAAAGATGCTGGAGCCGTAGTGGAGGGCATGAGTCATGACGTGCACCCGCGCCTCTTCCCAGGGAACCAGTTTCCCGTTGTGCCAGATGTAGGATGTTGGCTGGATACCCATTCTTTTCCCCCCGGAATAAAAATGCCCCTTCGTCCAGGGACGAAGGGGCACACTTCGCGGTACCACCCTGGTTGGAGACGCTAACGGACGGCACTCCGCCGCGCTTCGTGCCTGACTACGAACGTCCAATGGCACTTCGCTGCGCTCCGTACCTGACTACGAACGGTTTCGCGCCTTGCCGCAAACGGTGCGTCTCCCGCTCTGAGCCCGATAACGGGGGCTATCCGTCGCCGACTACTGGGGAATGCCGTTCGCCGGCGCGGCTCCCAGGCGAGTTCGGCCTCAGGGCGCTCCCGGTGGCGCCGGTGTCGGGCTTCCACCGTCCCCGACTCGCTGCCGGGATGGCCTACTGCTCCTGTTCACAGCCTGTTAGGGTCGCGTGCGCGTATCACCCACGCTTGTTGTATCTGTTAATAATAAGCGGAAACCAACGGCCAGCCGGTGTACACGGCCTTTCACGGATCGGCGGTTCGGTTCAGGTGGACCCGGAGGGATTCGAACCCTCGGCCTTCTCAATGCCATTGAGACGCGCTCCCAGCTGCGCCACGGGCCCACGGATGGAGCTGAGGGGATTCGAACCCCTGGCCTCTTCAGTGCGATTGAAGCGCTCTCCCAGCTGAGCTACAGCCCCCTTTGTGGGTATATTTTACCGCAATCTGGTCAGATGTCAAGGCACTGACTCGGTGGGCAGGGGGAATCCTCGCCCCCCGCCTCAGCGGCACGGAGGGGTAGCGGCGAAGCCGCTGGAAGTGAGGGGTGAGGGTACCTCCACCAACCCTTTGTCCCACCTCGCGTCTGAACTTCAGACCGCCTCTGAGGTTCGGATATAAGCGGGGAGCAGGGTTTATTAACGCAATCTTATGCACTCCAGCGATGGGGAAACAAAAAGCGGGGAAGAAATTCCCCGCTCAGACCAGTACCCCCGCCGCGACTTGAACGCGGGCCACCGGCTCCGGAGGCCGGTGCTCTATCCTGCTGAGCTACGGGGGCCTTTGCACTTTACTTATACCACACTTTGCCTCTCTGCGCAAGTCACCCCTGGGTTCGGACATCCGTTGGGACAGGAGAGTCCTCACCCCTCCCCCGCCGCCTTCGGCGGCATCCCATTCCGGGTAGCGGCAAAGCCGCTGGGGGGATGAGGATACCCCCACCAGCCCTATGTCCCAACTCGCGTCTGAACTTTTTACAGCAGGTTTGCCTTTCCCAGCGTTCTGTAGTATATACTCAATGTGGCGCTGCCGTCGCCCTTTTTATCCACTACCATCTTCTGGAAAGGAGGAAAGCGCTATGCGGACCGTCACGCGTGTCCTGGTGATTCTCCTTATAGTCGTCCTGCTCCTCGGCCTGGCGGGCTTCGGCGTCGGCTACATGGCCGTCCGCCGACCCTGGCCTCAGATCAACGGTACGCTGAAGGTTCCCGGCCTCCGCACTCCCGTCACGGTCATTCGGGACCGGTGGGGCGTCCCCCATATCTACGCCTCCACCCTCCATGACCTCCTCTTTGCTCAGGGGTACATCCACGCCCAGGACCGCTTCTGGCAGATGGAGTTCTGGCGACGGCTGGGCGCCGGGCGGCTGTCGGAAGTGCTGGGCAAATCCGCCCTCCCCACCGACCGCTTCGTCCGCACCATCGGCTGGCACCGCGCCGCCGCGCTGGAATGGGAGCAGACCGATCCGGAGACCCGCGCTGCGCTGGAAGCCTACGCGGAGGGTGTCAACGCCTATATCTCCACCCATAAGGGCCGCCTGGGGCTGGAGTTCACCCTCCTGGGGCTGATGGGCCGGAATGTGGATCCCGAACCCTGGGAGCCGATTCACACCGTCACCTGGGCAAAAGTGATGGCCTGGGACCTGGGGGGCAACATGAACGCCGAACTGGTCCGGGCCGCCCTCATCGCCCGGGTGGGAACCGGGGCCGTCCCCGAACTGATGCCCTCTCCACCCCCGGACCGCCCTGTCATTGTCCCCCATCCCTTGACCCAGGCGACGCTCCGGTCGGTGCCGGAGGCCGTCTTCACGGCCCACTTCCTGGGCGATGGAGCCGACCTGGGGAGCAACAACTGGGTCGTCGCCGGAAGTCGCACGGAGACGGGGATGCCCATTCTGGCCAACGACCCTCACTTGGGCATCCAGATGCCCTCCATCTGGTACGAGGTCGGCCTGCACTGTGAGCCCAAAGGGCCCGATTGTCCCCTCAACGTCGTCGGCACGTCCTTCCCCGGCTGTCCAGGCGTCATCATCGGCCACAACGACCGGATCGCCTGGGGTGTCACCAACGTTAACCCGGACGTCCAGGACCTCTTCATTGAGAAAGTCAACCCCGAAAATCCTAACCAGTACGAGTACCAGGGCCACTGGGAGGATATGCAGATCGTCCGGGAGGAGATTCGCGTCGCCGGGGAGGAGGAGCCGGTGGTGGTCTTCGCCCGCATCACCCGCCACGGCCCCATCATCAACGACATCGTGGGCGGGGAGGAAAAGGACTGGTCCTACGGCTGGCAGCCGCTGGCCCTTTCCTGGACCGCCCTCCAGCCGGGAACCGTGATGCGGAGCATCCTCCTGCTAGATCGGGCCCAGAATTGGGAGGAGTTCCGGGAGGCGCTCTCGTACTGGGACGTCCCCAGCCAGAACTTCGTCTACGCCGACGTGGAGGGGAATATCGGCTACCAGATGCCTGGTCGCGTCCCTATCCGCGCCCGGGGGGACGGCTCCGTCCCCGTCCCCGGCTGGACCGGGGAGTACGACTGGGTGGGGACCATCCCCTTTGACGACCTCCCCCGAGCCTTCAACCCGCCGGAGGGGTACATCGTCACCGCCAACAACGCGGTGGTGGGGCCCGACTACCCCTATCTGCTCACGGTAGACTGGAGCGACCGGACTGCCCTGCGGGCCCAGCGCATCAAGGAACTGATAGAGCAACTTACCCCCCTGTCTGTGGATGACATGAAGGCCATCCAGGGGGATAACCTCTCCGTCTGGACGCGCGAGGTGATGCCCTACATCCCCTCCGCCCTGGCCGACTATCCCGACCCTCGCCCGGTCCAACTCCTGCGCGCCTGGGATATGCAGGCGACCCGAGATGGCGCCGCCGCCGCGCTCTTTGAGTGCTTCCGCCTCCATCTGGTAGAGCGGACGTTCCGGGACGATTTAGGGGATTCGCTCCTGCGACAGGCGAAAACGTTCACCATGTACGCTCTGGAGGACCTCCTGGCGGACCCCCGCTCCCCCTGGTTTGACGACCGACGAACTCCCCAGGTGGAGACGCGGGATGACATCATCCGCCAGGCGATGGACGACGCCATCCGGGAACTGACGGAACGGCTGGGGCGGGATAGGGAGAAATGGCGTTGGGGCGACCTGCACACGGCGACGTTCCGGAATCAGTCGCTGGGGCAGAGCGGTATCTCCTGGGTGGAGCGCATCTTCAACCGGGGGCCGGTCGCCACCGACGGGACCGCCGGCACGGTCAACAACACCGCCCATAACCTGAACGCGCCCTACGCCGTGCGTACAGTCCCCTCTTACCGCCAGATTGTGGACGTGGGGGACTGGTCCCGCTCCCTCGCCATGCACACCACGGGGCAATCGGGCCACCCGTTCCACCGCCACTACGACGATATGATAGACCCCTGGCGGAACATTCAGTACCACCCGATGCTCTGGAGCCGGACGGAGGTAGAGGCACAGGCGGAAGGCATCCTGCTGCTGGTGCCGTGAAGGAGTCCCTATGACCCTAACCGACAAACCCAACGGCCGCGCACTGGGCTGGGAGCGTCTGGAGACCCGATACCCATACACGTTCCGGATGTTCCGCGTCCGGGAGGACATCGCCCGCTGGCCCGACGGCCAGGTCCGTCCCTTCGTCTATGTGGAGGCCGCCGGGGCGGTCTGGGTAGTTCCCGTGACCGCCGACGGGCAGGTCGTCCTCATCCAGCAGTTCCGCTATCTGATAGACGATTGGTCGTGGGAACTGCCCGCCGGGGGGTTCCACGATTTCCAGGGCTCCCCGCTGGACCTGGCCCGGCACGAACTGGCGGAGGAGGTGGGCGGCGAGAGCGACGACTGGGAGTACAAGGGCTTCTTCCGCACCGGCGTCAGCCTTTTTGATCAGGTCGGCCATATCGTCCTGGCCCGCAACGTTCGCCTCTGCCGGGAGCCGGACCGGGAGCCCGGGGAGATCATAGAGGTCCATCCGGTGCCTGTCCCCCGCGCGCTGGAGATGGCCCGCAGCGGCGAGATTCTGGACGTGCACAGTGCGCTGGCGCTGCTGCGCTGCGAGAAGGACCTGTGGGAGGTCTATTCGGGGTGAGTCTGAGGCTTCTACGGCCGGATGTCCAGCAGGATGCGGCCCTCCGGCAGGGGGCCCTCGGGGCCGGTGACCGGCAACCGCTCCAGCGTGTCTGGCCGGTACATCCCCACCGCCAGGGAGAAGGGACCCCCCACCCAGGACGCGGGGAGGGCCAGGGCGTGTTCGTCCGGGACGACGTCGCCCGCCCGCCAGGCCAGGGTAGGGTAGCGGCCCCATCGGGGCGGGCCGTCGTGCTGGGCCACCATCTCCCCCCGGCCATCCAGCAGGTGGACGAAGACCCGATAGTCTCCCCCCGGAGCCTTATCGGCGTGCCAGTAGAGGGTGACGGTCAGCGTGCCCCCCGCCTCCAACCCATCCGCCAGGTCGTACCCCACCAGCCGGATCGCCTCCCCCAGATGGTAGTCCAGCGGATGAGCAGGGGTGACCGCCAGAGGCCGCTTCGGAGCCACCCGTACCCGAAAGGCGATGGGCATCCCCATCGCCCGCCCGTCCTCCCCCACCACTGGCAACCTGGCCGAGGGGTCCTGGTCGTAGAGGCCGATCAGCCCGTCGTACAGTTCGGGCCCGGGAGCCCAGGGGGCCACCCGAATCCGGTAGTCGTCGCAGAAGGCCTGCCCGACAGGCCAGAGGGAGGTGGGGAACCGCCCCAGGCCGGGGTAGGTGTGCCGCTCGCCGATGCGGGTCTCCGCCCGCCCCACCAGTTGGACGACGACGGTGTAGTCCCTCTCCATCGGGGCCAGCGCGGTCCAGCAGGCGCGCACCGTCAACACCTCCCCCGGCGCCACCGATGGACGGTCGGGGGAAGCGCCTAACAGCCGCACCGCCTCCCCGTACGTCCACTGGGCCCCCCCCACGGCTCGGGCGGCGTCGGCCGGGTCCGCCAGGCGCGGCAGGGCAAAGGCCGGACGGATGACCCGAAAGGGGGTCAGCAGGTTAAGGAGGAGAAGGGCCAGGAGGGCCCCATTCGCCCCGTGCCGGGCACTGCGGGGAGTGCCCGGCGCGTTCTCCCACCCGGCCGCCATCAGCAGGGCCCAGGCGCCGATGGCGGGGAAGAGCAACCGTCCGTGGGGAGCCTCCACCTGGCGCATCCATTGGAGGAGGGCCAGGAAGACGGCCCCGCACCAGACGGCGGCCAGCAGGAGGACGCGCGGGGAGGCCGGGAAGGAGCGCCGGAGCAGGGCCCATCCCCACCCAGCTAGAGCCAGGAGCACCAGCCCGCCCAGCGCAAGGTACAGCCAGGTCGGGTACTCCACGTGTCCCCAACCGAACGCGCCCCAGAAGGAGCGGTACAGGCGGGGCATTTCGCCCAGCAGGGTGGCCAGGGAGGCCGGGGTCTGTCGGCCCCAGGGGGTCTGGACGTGGCGGCTGAGACCCAGGGGGTCGCCGTAGAGGAGCGCGTTGCGCCCGTACCACCATCCGCCGACGGTGGCGGCGCATCCCAGCATGAGCAGCGCGCCGGCGGCTTTCTGCCGCACCGTCCCCGGGGCCAGCAGGAGGGTCGCCAGGGCCAGGGGGAGCAGGAGCAGCGCGCTGGTCTTGGTCAGCGCGGCCAGGCCCACCAGCAGGCCCAGGAGCAGGGCGCGCCGGGGGGTGACCCCCCGGCGCAGGATGCGCGCCGCCGCCCAAAGGGCGAGGGTGGAGGTTGCGGCGGCAGCGCTGTCGTTGCTGACGATGCCGCTGACAAACAGGAACTGGGGGGTCAGCGCAACCAGCAGGGCAGCGTGGAGGGGGAGGGTGCTCTGCCGGTCATCGCCAACGGCCTCCTGGGCCAGAAGCCCCGTGGCCACAACGGTCACCAGTCCAAAGAGCAGCGAGACCAGCCGGGTGGCATGGATCGCTCGGGCGGCACCGGCCCAGGGGAATCGCTCCCGGTCGGTGTGGATGAGCATGTTTTTGTTGTCGTTCACCGTCCCCCCGGCCTGGTAGCCGAAGAAGGGGTTGTGCCACATCAGGGCGGGGAGATCATCGTCGGGGAAGAAGCGGCGGACAGCCGCGGCGAGGAGGTAGTAGAGGGGCGGCTGGGCGGCTTCCTGGTAGGCGCCGCTGCGGTCCTCGTCCAGGGGCGGCAGGCCGTTCCCCCCGGCCACCCAGCGGACGTAGGCGTCGTGCCAGACCTCATCGGGCGCCTCGTAGATGGGGGTGACAGCGTTATAGAGGAAGCCCAGCAGGGCAAAAACGAAAACCACAAACCAGGGCGCGGAACAGGCGGCCCCACGCCGATTCCCAGAAAGCCGGAAATCCGCGTTCATCTGCGTCCTACCAGGAGGGGGCGTTTTTCCGGGATACCGGGGCGGCGGGGGTACTTTTCCGGTGTGGCGGCCACCTTGTCCACAATCACCAGATAGCGGGTCTCCGCCAGGCCGTGGAGGCCCACCGGGACCAGTTTGCGCAGGCGGCCGCCCAGGATGCGGATGGCCTCTTCGGCGGCGTGGACTTCGGCGGGGGCGCTTTCCCCCTTCTGGGCCAGGATGGCCCCTCGGACCCGCACCAGAGGGAGGAGGTATTCGGCCAGCGTGGGCATCTCCGCCAGCGCGCGGGCCAGGGCCCAATCGTACCCCTCCCGATAGCCGGGCCGGTGGCCCATGTCCTCCGCCCGCGCGTGGATGACCTCCACGTCCATCAGCCCCAGCCGCCTCAGCAGATGCTCCAGAAAGTCCACCTTTTTCCGGGTCGCCTCCAGCAGGGTCAGGCGCATCCCCGGGCAGACGATGCGCAGGGGAAGGCCAGGAAATCCGGCGCCGGTGCCCACGTCTATCACGCGCGCCCCGGCCTGAAGTTCGGCCCGGGGCAGGGCCAACAGGCAGGAGAGGGAGTCCAGAAAGTGACGAATCTGCACGCCCTCATAGTCGGTGATGGCGGTCAGGTTGAACCGTTGGTTCCACTCCACCAGTTCTTCGTAGTAAGTCTGGAAAAGGGCCAGATGGCTTTCTTTCAGGACAATGCCCAGTTCCCGGGCGCCGCGCAGGAGTTTCTCCATAGCGTATTGCGTACTGCGTGTTTCGTTTTACGGCTGGGGCGTCGGAGTGGGGAGCGCCTCCGGCGGGAGCGGGGTCAGCGGAAGGCCGAAGTAGGCCTCCACCACCTGGCGGGCCATCGGCGCCGCCACTGTAGAACCTTCCCCAGCGTTCTCCACCAACACCGCAAAGGCAATCTGCGGGTTGTCGGCCGGGGCGAAGCCGGTAAACCAGGAGTGAGGTTCTTTCCCCGGATTCTCCGCTGTTCCCGTCTTGCCGGCCACTGGGATGCTCATCCCCAGGAACCGATGGGTGGCCGTGCCAAGGGGGGCCGTCGTAACGCCGGTCAGCGCCTCCCGGATAACCGCCAGATGCTCCGGGGAGACGGGGAGCGTCCCCACCGCCTCCGGCCCGAAGACCACTTCCGGCTCCGCTCCTGCCGCGATGCGGGCCACCAGGTAGGGTCGGTAGAGGGTGCCGCCGTTGGCGATCGCCGCCATCATCCGCGCCAGCTGCAGCGGCGTCGCCAGGAGATCCCCCTGCCCGATGGCCAGGTTGACCGAATCCCCAGGCCACCAGGGGGTTCCGTACGCGGCCTGCTTCCAGGCCGGATCGGGCATCAGCCCCGGGGTCTCCGGGATGCCCACCAGCCCGGTGGCAACGCCCAGGCCAAACGCGCGCCCGAAGGAGGGGAGGAGGTCCGGGTCTATCCGGTCCAGCATCTGCCCCACGGTGAAGAAGGTGGTGTTGCAGGAAGCGGTCAGCGCGTCCTTCAGGTTGATGTTCCCGTGGGCCTTCCAGCACCGCTTTTGGTACGCCGGGCCCATCCCCTCCCAGTAGCCGGGGCACCAGAACACGCTCTCCGGAGTCAGTCCCCCCTTCTCCAGGCCCGCTGCCATCGTCACCACCTTGAAGACGGAGCCAGTGGGGTAGACTCCCTGGGTCGCCCGGTTCAGAAGGGGACGGTCGGGGTTGGAGAGGACGGCCGCGCGCTCCAGCGCGCTGCCCGGTCCCACAAAAACGTTCTGGTTAAAGTCCGGGCCGCTGGCCATAGCCAGAACCGCCCCGGTGTGGACGTCCAGGGCGACGATGGCCCCGCGCCGGTCGCCCAGAATTTCCTCCACTTTCTGCTGGAACTCCCGGTCCAGGGTGGTGTAGATGGCCCGGCTGGGGACGGCCTCCCGGTGGGCCAGCACCCCCAGGGTCTGGCCGGTAGGGGACATCAGATAGAGGGTACCGCCGTGCCGTCCGGCCAGGTACGGCTCCCCCCATGCCTCCAGTCCGGAGACGCCCACCCACTCGTCGCCCCGATAGCCCTGGCGGCGGTACTCTTCCGCCCTCTCCGCTGGGATGAGTCCCACCCAGCCAACGACGTGCGGCGCGATCCCGTCTCCCCAGTACACCCGCCCCGGCTTCTCCCGCGCCTCAATCCCCGGCGTGTTCAGCAACAGGTCGGCGTTCTCTACGCTGACCTGAGCCGGAATGTCGGCGACGGGGGTCCACCAGTCGGCGGGGCGGCCGGCGTAGCGGGCTTGAATCGCTTCTGGCGAAAGCCCTGTCACCCGGGAGAGAACGCCGAGGACGGCCGCCTCATCCCGAATCCGGCCGGGGACGACGCCCACGGTGACGATCTTCCCCTCCGCCGCCAGCGCCAGGCCGTTGCGGTCATAGATGTTGGCCCGGGCGGGGATGTGATAGTCCATATAGAGGTAATTCGCTTCTCCCAGCCCCGGCCAGATAAGGTCGCCGGGGGTCCCTTCCACCCACCAGTGGCCGTCCTGCAGGACCAGCGAGAGGAGTGTATCGGTGACCACTGTCCCTACCAGTGCGGTCTCCCAGGAAAGACGGGCGGCGGCCTGCGCCCGGGCACCGTCCTGAAGGACAGCCTGAAGGGTCGCGGTGGCGGTGAGGACGGTCGCCGTCTGGACAGCGGCCCGGTAGCGGCCGGAAAACGCCTCCAGCGGGAGGACGGCCTGAAGGGAGGGGGACAGCAGGCCGTACATCCCATCGGTATCCCCCCGCTCCCATGCGCTCAGGAAGGCCGCTGCCACCGCCTCGGGGACCTCCGGAACCGGCGTCGGGGTGGGCGTGGGCGGGGCCGGGGTCGGGTCACCCGTCGGGGGGGCTGGCCTGTTGCAAGCGGCCAGCAGCAGAAGGATGGTCAGCCAGAGACGTCGTATCGGTTTCACCAGAAGAATTATAATCGGATTGGTAGGAGGGGCAAATTTGACTTCTGCCCACTTTGGGATACAATTTGAGTAACTATTCAGCCCGATGGAGATCGCCCTCAGACCACAGACCATAGACCACGGACCACAGACCACGGACCACAGACCATAGACGACGGTGGTCCGTCGTCAGTGGCCTGTCGTCCATCTGGAAAGGACAGCGCAGGCCGTCCGGAGGCCTCAGGCCCAGGGAGGCCGAGTTTCCGTCAGTGCTGAACAGCCACAAAGGGGGGAATATGGGGGGGTTCACAGCGTACGACCGCTATGATGGCCTCGGACTGGCCGAACTGGTCCGCCGCAAAAAAATTTCCCCGGTTGAACTGGTAGAAGAAGCGATCCGTCGTATAGAGACGGTCAACCCCCAGATCAACGCCGTCATTCACCCGATGTACGACCTGGCTCGCCGGCAGGTGCAGCAGGGACTGCCTGAAGGGCCGTTCCAGGGCGTACCCTTCCTGCTCAAGGACCTGCTGGTCTACTCCGCCGGAGTCCCCACCTCCAGTGGTAGTCGCTTTTTCCGCGATTTCATCCCTGACCACGATAGCGAGATTGTCCGGCGCTACCGGGCGGCGGGAGTGGTGATCCTGGGGAAGACCAATACGCCGGAGTTGGGGTTGGTACCGTATACGGAGCCAGCCCTCTTCGGGCCCTCCCGCAACCCCTGGAACCTCACCCGCACCCCGGGCGGGTCCAGTGGTGGGTCGGGGGCGGCGGTGGCGGCGCGGCTGGTTCCCATCGCCCACGGCAACGACGGCGGCGGCTCCATCCGCATCCCGGCCTCCTGCTGCGGCGTCTTTGGTCTGAAGCCAACGCGCGGCCGCATCCCCATAGGCCCCGACATCGGCGAGGCATGGCGCGGGATGGCCATTCACCATGTCCTGACCCTATCGGTGCGGGATAGCGCGGCTATGCTGGACGCCACAGCCGGGCCGGATGTCGGCGCCCCATACATCATCCCGCCGCCGGAGCGCCCGTTTTTGGAAGAAGTGAGGCGCGACCCGGGCCGGCTGCGCATCGCCTTCACCTCCCGGCCTCTCCTGCCCGGCACCGTCCACCCCGACTGCGTCCGTGGGGTGGAGGAGACGGCCCGCCTGTGCCAGGAACTGGGCCACGATGTGGAGGAAGCCGCGCCGCAGATAGAGGGTCATGCCTTTGCCCGCGACTTTCTGACCATGGTCTGCGCCGAGACGCGGGCGGAGATCGTGGAGGGGGAGGCCCTCACCGGGAAGAAGGCCCGTTTCGGGGAATTTGAGCCGGCGACGTGGGCGCTGGTGCTTCTGGGGGAGCAGATTTCGGCGGGCGAGTACTCCTGCGCTTTGCGCTCCCTCCAGCGCGCGGCCCGTCAGGTGGGGGCGTTCTTTGAGAAGTACGATGTCCTCCTGACTCCCACGCTGGCAACGCCACCGATGGAGATCGGATGGCTCCAGCCCACCGGTGTCAGGGCCTTCGCCCTGAAGTTGTTGGGGAGCCTGAATGCGGGCGCACTGCTGAACAAACTGGCCGGGATTGAGGCACTGGCGGAGGAGGTCTTCGCGTTCATCCCGTTCACGCCCGTTTTCAACGTCACCGGGCAGCCGGCGATGTCGGTGCCGCTGGTGTGGAATGACGAGGGTTTGCCCATCGGGATGCATTTTGTGGCCCGCTTCGGGGAGGAGGCGACGCTCTTCCGGCTGGCCGGGCAGTTGGAGCGGGCCCGCCCCTGGTTTGACCGCCGCCCGCCGGTGTGCGGCGGGCGGGAGCCCGAGGAGAAACGTTCTGGAAACCATTGAACTTCTTCAGAGCATGCTGGAAGACGGTGAATCCATTCCAGTTGCTGCAAAAATCCATCCATATCCCAACGAGAGGAGAAAGGAGGAACCATGAAACGCCTGTTGCCTGTCCTGATCGTCCTGACCGTTGCCCTGCTGGTGGCAGCGTGTAAGCCGCCTGCCACCCCACCCCCCGACAAACTGGCCGAAGTCCTGGCCCGGGGGACGCTCATCATCTCCACCGACCCGGCTTATCCGCCGCAATCGGAACTGGTGGAGGGGGCCCAGCGCCTGCCTAACACCAAATGCGCCGCCGATCAGCACACCACCGCCGAACTCCAGGGCTTTGACATTGAGGTGGCCAAAGAGGTTGCCCGACGGCTGGGGGTGGAGGCCTGCTTCGTCACCCCCAACTGGGACCTCATCGTCGCTGGTGGCTGGGCCGACCGCTGGGACATCAGCATCGGCTCCATAACCATCACCCCCTCCCGGATGGAGAAACTCTACTTCAGCCAGCCCTACTACACCACCCCGGCAGCCTTCTTCGTCCACAAAGATAACACCACTTTTCAGAAACCCGCTGACCTCTCCGGCAAGCGCATCGGTTTCGGTACCGCCACCACCTACGAGTACTACCTGGAAGGGGTCCTGGAGATCCCCGGGGAGAAGTTTGAGTTGGTGGTCCAGAACGCCATCCTCAAACCCTACGACACCGACCTCTTCGCCCTCCAGGACCTGGCGCTGGGGGACGGCGTGCGGCTGGATGCGGTGCTGACGGCCCAGCCGACGGGGGCCGGCGCCATCGCCGACGGCATGCCCCTCAAGCAGTTGGGCGACCCGGTCTTCTTTGAGTACCTGGCGGCGGCGGTGGACAAGGCCGCCGGAAAAGACCCGCTGCCGCTCATCAAGAAGGTCAGCGAAATCATCCAGCAGATGCACGCCGACGGGACGCTCTCCAAACTGAGCCAGCAGTTCTATGGGCAGGACCTGGCCAGCCCTGCGGTCAAGTTTGACCTGAGCGCGCTGAAGCAGTGGTAAATTCCCTGCAGCGGCGCAGGAGCGTGCCAGGCACTGCGCCAGCGCCTGGCACGCTCCACCCCCCAGGGGAAAGGAGTTGGCTGATGGCAGAACCGCTCTCGCAGATTCCCCCAGAATCCGACCCGGACCTGGCCGTCGGTCTGGCGCTGGTCCGGAGGGCTCGCCGCATCCGCCTGGTGGAGACCGTCAAAGTTGGCATTGTCTGGTTCGCCCTCCTGGCCCTGTTGACCATCGGGCTGCTGCAACTCCGCTTTGACCCCCAGTATCTCCTCCGACATACCAATTTTGTCCTCCAAGGAATCGGGACGACCATTGGGGTTTCGGTAGTTTCCATCTTGATCGCCTCGGTGCTGGCCCTTTTCGGCGCGCTGGGACGGCTTTCCCGCAATCCCATCGCCCAGGGTATCTCCAGTTTTTATATATCAGTTATCCGGGGAACCCCTCTCCTCATTCAGGTTTATTTCATCTACCTGGGCCTGCCCCAGATTGGTCAGCAACTGAAGGGGTTAGGATACCCCCAACTGGCCGACATTTTCACCCTGAGCGAAATTCAATCGGGCATCCTGGCGTTGAGCCTGAACTACGGCGCGTATATGACGGAGATTTTCCGCGCTGGCCTGCAGGCGGTGGGGCATGGGCAGTACGAGGCCGCCGCCGCGCTGGGGATGACCCGCTGGCAGATGCTCCGCCGCATCATCCTCCCTCAGGCCATCCGGGTCATCATCCCGGATGTGGGCAACCAGTTCATCGCCATGCAGAAAGACTCCGCCCTGGTCTCCCTGATGGGGGTCTGGGAAATCACCTTCCGGGCCAACCGTCTGGCCCGCAAGGATAGCAAATTTATTGAGATGCTCCTGGTGGCGGCGACGCTCTACTGGATTCTCACCGTCGTCTCCTCCTGGCTGCAAAGTCGCCTGGAGAAACGGATGGCCCATGCTTATGAACGGTAACCCCATCGTCCGCGTCCAGAATCTCCACAAGTGGTTTGGCCTCCTCCACGTCCTGCGGGGCATCTCCCTGGAGGTCTACCCGCAGGAGGTGGTGGTCATCATCGGCCGCAGCGGCTCCGGCAAGTCCACCTTCCTGCGTTGTCTCAACCTGCTGGAGGAGCCCACCAGCGGACGGGTGGAAATTGATGGGGTGGCTGTGGAGGCTGCCGAGGGAGAACTTCTCCCCGATTCCCGCGCCCGGATGCGAGACCTGCGGCTGAAGACCGGGATGGTCTTCCAGGAATTTAACGTCTTCCCCCACAAGACGGTGCTGGAGAACGTCATTGAGGCGCCGGTGATCGTTAAGGGAGTGCCGAAGGAGCAGGCCGTAGAGAAGGCCCGGGAACTCTTGCGCAAGGTGGGACTCCTGGATAAACAGGACGTTCACCCCATTCGCCTCTCCGGCGGGCAAAAACAGCGGGTCGCCATTGCCCGGGCTCTGGCGATGGAGCCGAAGGTCATGCTCTTTGACGAGCCGACCTCGGCGCTGGACCCCGAACTCATCGGTGAGGTACTGGCGGTGATGAAGGACCTGGCCCGGGAGGGGACAACGATGATTGTCGTCACCCATGAGATGGGGTTCGCCCACGAGGTCGCCGACCGGGTCATTTATATGGAGGCCGGCATGCTGGTGGAGGAAGGGCCGCCGGAGCAGATTTTCACCTCTCCCCGGGATCCCCGGACCTGCCAGTTCCTGGCCCGGATTATTGAGAGCGGGCGTCTGGTGTAGGGGCAAGGCCTGCCCTCTGCCCGCGTTGATTGGCGGCTGATGCATCCGTATACCCGAAAACTGTTCCGGCTCTCTGCCCACCCCGGCTCCCCGCCGGTGTGGTTTCTCCCCCTCTGGGCAACGGTCTGCGGCGCGGTCGCCGCGGTGACCAACCCGCCCACCCTGGGCGGCATCGCGCGGCTGGTTCTGGCGCTGTTCCTGGTGGAACTGGGCTGGGGGGAATTCTGGCTGGCGCTGACGGCCACCGATTGGGCGACCCCGCTGAGCCGCTGGCGACGGTGGGAAGATAGCGGCCCGGCTTTCGGGGGAGGCCGCGTGCGCCTCCCTTACGCCCGCCCCGGCTCCCCGGCGGACCACCTGGCCCACTGGCTGGCCCAACTGACCTCCTGGGGACGGGCGGTCCTTCTCCCTGCGGCCGGCCCGGCGCTGGGGAGCGCCCTGGTTGGCCTCCTCTTCTCCCTGGCCCTCTCCGCCGTTCTGGGCCGGGATTTCCTCCTGCTCACGCTGGGCATCCTGGCGTCTGCCCAACTGGTCGCCCTCGCCTCAGGGGGGCGTGGACGGGCCGGTCCGGGCGCGGGGCCGGCCTTCGGGGTGGGGCTGGGCTGGCTGGCTGGCCATCTGACCTTCGCCCCTCTGGCTCTCCCCTCGGTGGTCCTGGCCGGAGCCTTCTCTCTGGCCGCCTCCGGCGCGGAGGGTTCTCCAGGAACTCTCCGCCGGGCCCTCTGGGTAGGTGGCTACCTGGGCACGATGCTCCTGCTGGTCGCGCTCCAGCGCCCGCTGGCCGTCCCCTTCATCACCTTTCTGGCCCTGCCGCCGCTCCTGGCCGATGCCGCTGAGGAGACCACCGGCTGGTTTCGGCGGTATGGGTTCTGGCTGGCCGCCGCTATGCTCCTGGCCGCGTCGGCCGGCGCAAGATAAATTTTGCACCACCGGCTTCTCCGTCAAATCGGTCTTGCGTTGTCTCCATCGCTCCATGCTCTGGCTCTGGATTCTCCTGGGCATTGTTTTGCTGGCCGCCCTGGTCTACTGGCAACTGATCATCGCCGAAGGCTCCTATCTGGGCCCGCGCGTGGTGGCCCTCCTCTACGACTGGGCCGCCCCCGCATACGAGCGAATCAAGGGGTTTGACCCGGAGACGGAGCAGTGGTTCCTGGGCCTGCCGCTGGCCATGGCCCTGGAGCGGATTCCCGATCCGTTTGTGCTGGACGTGGGCACCGGGACAGGGCGGCTTCCCCGGGCGCTGTGCTTCCAGCCCCGCTTCCAGGGACACGTGGTGGGGGTGGACCTCTCCCGTCGGATGCTGGCCTTCGCCGCTCGTCTGACCCGCCCCTACGCCGACCGGGTGACCCTCATCTGGCAGGATGCGCGCGTCCTCCCTTTCCCGGATCACACTTTTGATGCCGTCACCTCGCTGGAGATGCTGGAATTCACCCCTAACCCGCGCGCGGTGATTCGGGAGATGGTGCGCGTCCTGCGGCCAGGGGGCGTTCTGCTGGTGACCCATCGGGTGGGGCGGGATGCGCTTCTCCTGCCCGGCCGGGCCTTCTCCCGACAGAAATTTACGGCGATGCTGAGCGAACTGCCGCTGGAGAACATCCAGACTCAGTACTGGCAGGTGGATTACGACCTGGTCTGGGCGCGGAAGAGGGGGCGGCCCGTTGGGGGCGGCATCCGACCGCTGGCAGAAGTGCTTCGCTGCCCGGATTGCGGGCAGACGGGGATGGCGGAAGTGGGGGAGGCGTACCGGTGCGAGCGCTGCGGGCGGGTCTGCCCGGTGGCCCCCGACGGCGTGGTGGAGATGATGAAGAGGTTGAGAGGGAGGGGATGGTCACCCCTTTTCCTGCTACGGTAGCAGGAGAGGGCGCAGTTCGGGCGCATACCGGTCTATGACCTCCGGCGTGAGGGCGTGCGCCCGACAGATGTCCCGGTACAGGTAGGCCGAGGGGCGGAAAGTCCGCTGACCCGTCTCGGGGTCCAGTTCTATCAGCCCAAATCGCAGCGTCCACCCCTCCGCCCACTCAAAGTTATCCGCCAGCGTCCAGTGGTAGTAGCCCACGATGGGGACACAGCCCTGCAGCACACGCCAGAGACGGTGCAGATGGAGGATGAGGTAGCGGGGGCGCTGGTCATCGTCGGCATCGGGGATGCCGTTCTCGGTGACGTAGATGGGCACCCCCAGGTACGAGAGCCGCTTCAGCGCGCGCGCCATGCCGTCCGGGTAGAACTCCCCATAGCCGCCGTCCAGGAGTTCGGCGCCCGGGGTGGGGAAGTTGCGTCCGAACAGGGCTTCGGGGTGGCGGCGGTCAAAGGCCACCCGGTCGCGCGTGTAGTAGTTCAGACCGATCCAGTCCAGGGTCCCGCGCAGCCGCCAGGCGAAACCGAAGCCCAGGGGGAAAAGCCAGCGCCCCCGGGTCGGGGCGGCCAGGAAGGCCTCGTTGAACCCCCGGTCCTGCAGGCCCGCGACCCAGCGGTCCAGCGGGGAGCGGGGATTGGCGGGATCAAAGATGCGCAGGTGGTGGGCGAATCCCACCCTGGCCTGGGGCTGGAGGGCATGGATGCGGCGGTAGGCGACGGCGTGGGCGCGCATCAGGTTTCGCCCGGCCCGCATCCCGGCGCGGAAGTCCCGCTTCCCCGGCGGGAAGACCCCCCTCAGATAGCCCATGTAGACCAGGACGTTGGGCTCGTTGACCGTACACCACAGATCGCAGAATTCCCCCAGCGCCTCCACCACCCGGGCGACATAGCGCTCAAAAAAGAAGACGGCCCGGGGGTTTTCCCAGCCGCCCATTTCGGCCAGCCACAGGGGATTGGTGAAGTGGTGCAGGGTCACCATCGGCTCCATCCCCCGCTCCCGCAGGGCCCGGAGCATGGCCCGGTAGCGGTCCAGGGCGGCATCGTCAAAATACCCCTCGCGCGGCTCCACCCGGGACCATTCCACCGATAGCCGGAGGGCATTCTGGCCCAGTTCGGCGGCCCGATCAAAGTCCTCCTCGGCCCGCTCCCACCAGTCGCACGCCCGACCGGAGCGGTGTCCCTCTTTGATGCGGCCCTCCTCCTGCTCCCAGGCCCACCAGTCGTTGTTCGTGTTATTCCCTTCCACCTGGTGGGCGGCAGTAGCGGTGCCCCAGCGAAAGTCGTCGGGGAAGTAAAAAGTCGCCTCCGGCATTTCACCTCCCGACGCGGTCGTCATCGCTGACCGGCCTGCTGGCGGAAAAAGAGGCCGTATCGTTTATCCGTCTTCTGGATGTGGGTATACAGCCAGGAGAAGAGAAACGCGACCAGGTCCCGGACGGCCTTTCGGTCGCCGGCCTCGTGCCGTTCCATCGCGCTCAGGTACTCCCGCCGGAACATCGTGTGAGTTTCCCGATGGGATGCCAGGTCGGGATACCCGATCTGTTCCATAAAAGCCTCCTCGGCGGAGAAGTGGAAAACGGTGTACTGGTCTACCCCTTCAAAGAGGGTCCGGATCCCCTCCTCTCGTTCACCCCGCTCCACGGCGGTGTAGAAACCGTCGAGGAGGGCGATCAGCCGTTTGTGCTGTTCGTCCATTTCCGGAATGCCAGTGCTCAGGTCGTCGGTCCACTCTATTTTCATAGGTTTCCTCCGGGGACTGAGTTGTCCGAAAAGGGCTGGTGCTAATCCAGGTGGGCCGTGTCATTCAGGCACACCAGGCGAGGGCGGGTGACATCAGGGGCCTGGGGCAAGGGTTCAAAAACCACAACCGTCAGCGAAGCCGGGGCAACGGAGAGCCGACGGAAGAGGTCAATGGGCAAGCCGATGTAATGGGCCACCGCCAACCGAATCGGGTCGGCGTGGGAGACAATAGCGACAGTCCCGCCGGGATGGGCGCGCTGAATCTCCTCCAGCGCGGCCAGGGCCCGAATCTGTACCTCCCACGAATTTTCTCCGTCGGGGAACGGGGCCCGGGACGGATAGACGCGGAGGGGGAACCAGTAAGGGTCTTCCTGAAGACGGCTCACCGGTTGACCGCTCCACCGGCCGCAATCCACTTCGTGCAGGCCGGGGTGAATGCGAACTTCCAGGCCATGCCGGTCGGCGATGTACTGCGCTGTCTCCCGGGCCCGCTCCATCGGGCTGGAGTAGACAGCGACTAAAGGGATATGAGCCAGACGGTCCGCCAGCGCCTCCGCCTCGGCCCGGCCCTGCTCGTTCAGGGGGATGCCGGGCAGACGTCCGCCGATCCGATGCTCCTTGAGTAGATCGTTGAAGGCATGGCGGATCAGCAACAATTTGGTGGTCATGCCCCCTCCCGAAACATCGGCTCGTAAGCGGTTATGGCGGCCCGCCAGTGGTCGGGGATGGGGATCGGACGCCCGGCCGCATAATCGTAGCAGACCTGTACGGTTCGGGCCGTGGCGACCAGCCGCCCATCTTCGCCCTCCATCCGGTACTCAAAGACGAAACTGGAATTGTGCAGTTCGCTCACCCGCACCCAAATGGTCACCCGCTCGCCCAGGGAGAGGGGAGAGCGATAGGTACAGGTTGCTTCGGCCAGGATGATCCCCACGTCCCTGAGGTCCCGAAAGGCCAGATTCAGTTCCTGGAGATACTTCATCCGGGCGTATTCCAGATAGGTGAAGTAGACGGCATTGTTGACGTGACCCAGCGCGTCCAGGTCGCGCCAGATCACTTCCAGCGTGGTGGAGAAACGGAACAGAGGATCGGGCATGCTCATTCTCAGCGGATGATGTGGAATTTGACCTCGCCGGTTGCCAGGTCCAGAGTGCAGATAGAACGGGGCTCCCACTGCACACCTCCCAGCGCGCCGGGGTTAAGGACCCGAGTTCGTTCCTGCCGCTCATTCCGGCGCCGGTGGGTGTGGCCATGGATGACGTAATCGTACCCCCCAGAAGCGACCAGGCGGTGCAGCAGGTCGCTATCGTGACCATGGAGCAGCGCAATGGAACGACCGTCCAGCGTCAGCGTATGCAGAAGGGCGATCCGTCCACCCTGCAGGGCATCTACAGCCAGCGCCAGCGCGGGCATCCGGTCCATATTTCCCCGCGCGAAGTAGACGGTGAACTCTCCCAGGGCTTCCACGACCGCAGGGCCACAGACATCGCCGCAGTGCAGGAGGGTAGTGATGCCCTCAACGGCGAAGAGATCGCACGCTTTCCGGACGGCCTCCAGATTGTCGTGGGTATCGGATAGGATGCCGATTTTCATAACGCCGGGTAACTATCCAGCACGCCGTGCCGGTGAGAGATGTTGCTGCAGGAGCAGGGGCGGACCAGGCGCCAGGCCTGCCCCCGCGGCGGTCGCCGCGCCCCTATCCGACACGGAGTGCCCGCAGGGGGCGAATTCCAGCGGACTGAAGGGTTACAGACGCCCTACACCGTATCGGCGACGGGAATCTCCAGCGGGCCCACGTCCTTCACCACCACGCGGATGCCCAACTGGTGGCTGCCGGGGCCCAGCGGGGTTCCGTCCACCTTCAGGGTTACCGTCGCGCCGACGGGGAAGAGAAGCGGGGCCTGCTCCGAGATGGCCCTCGCCAGCACTACGGCGCCGTCCGGTTGAAGGAGGCTCACCCGCTCCAAGGGCACCACCTCCCCGTCCAGCGTCAATCCCTTGAAGCCCTGGATGACGCCGGGGGCGATGGAATTCTGCAGGGAGAGGACGAAGCCGTCCCCCTCAGCCCGCAGAGAGCCTTTGACGTAGAGTTTTTTGAGGATGACCGGGGGTATTGCTGGCATTGGAACCTCCAGGGCAACGATTCAGCGCTGACGGAAAGTCAGCCTCTCTGGGCCGGTGGCCTCTGGATGGCCTGCGCCGTCCTCTCAAGATGGACGACAGACCACCGTCGTCTATGGTCTGTGGTCCGTGGTCTATGGTCTGTGGTCTGAGGGCGATCTCCATCGGGCTGAATAGTTACCCTCCGGGGTGAGGTCAGCCCCACTTCCAGCCGTAACGGAGGATTTTCCGTCCACAGTCCAAGGGCCTGCTGAGCCATCTCAAAGTGGGCCAGCCCGTCCTGGTAACGCCGGCTCATTGCTCTTTCGGCTTTACCTTTACCTTCACTTCATCGGATTCTGCCCGGTTCCCCGCCGCGTCGTAGACGACGGCGCGGAAGCGCTGCTCGCCCGTCTCCTTAATCCACCAGTTGACGTTGTAGGGCGGGATGGTGCGGACGGCGAAGGGCTCCGTTTCGTCGTTGCGGTAGAACTCCACCCGCGCGATGGCATAGTTATCCTGCACGTCGGCGTTGACGTTGACCCACTCGTCCTTCCCGAGGATGTACTCCTTCCCCGGCTCCGGGTTGGTCAGTTTTACCGTCGGCGGAGTGTGGTCCACCGTCACCTGGATGGCGTACTGCCGAACGGCCTGGTTGTGGTCCACCACGGTCAACTGGAGGGTGTAGAGGCCTTCAAAGCCAGCCAGGTACCAGAACTCCAGAACGTTATGGTCCACCTGGTTGGTGTGGTCGGGGCCGATCTGCACCCACTCGGTGGGATTCATCCCCTCCCCAACGGCGATGCGATAGAAAGCAAAATCGCCGCCTTTGGCGCTCCCGGTGATAGTGATGACCTCACCGCCGATGTAGGAGTACGGTTGGGGCTCGGTGATGATGACATCGGCATCGGCCAGGACGGGGCCGTAGATGGTGTCGTACTCGGTGGGCGGGAGGGGCGGCCGCTGGTCTTCGGGGAGACTCGCCAGCCAGTCGGCGGCCTCCGGCGGGTAGACCTCGTACACCCGCTCCTCACAGAGTTCCGGAGGGGTGAAGACGGTGCAAAGGCGCCCCGTCTCCCGATTGACCCGCAGTTTCTGGTAGAAATTACAACTGGGCTCGGGCTCCGTCCCCGGGATGAAAAGTTCCCGGGTCCGGGGGCAGGGGCAATCTTCGGTGGGGATTTCGCCGCTGGTGGCGCAGATTTCCCGCTCCACCAGGCCGTCCGGACGGGGGAAGGGGAGGACTTCCAGGCCTTTGTGGGCGTATTCCATGGTGGCGTGCCAGATGGGCGCCGCGCCTTCAGAGCCAGGGAGATTGGCCATTTCGGAGTTGTCGGAGTTGCCGATCCAGACGCCGGTGAGAATCTGAGGGGTGAAGCCGATGCACCAGTTATCCCGGAAGTCGTTGGTGGTGCCGGTCTTGACCGCCGCCGGACGGTCGCCGGAGAGTTCCAGGGAGTTGGGATGGCCGAAGGCGGCCCAGCGGGCCTGCCGGTCGGAGAGGATACTGATCAGCAGGTAAGCCAGTTGCGGGGAGAGAATGGGCCGTTGCTGGGGCTGGTACTCGTAGAGCATGCGGCCGTCGCGGTCTTCCACCCGCAGGATGGCGACGGGGTCCAGTTCCCGGTACCCGGGCCCTTTCGGGGTGGTGGGTTGGCCGATCATCGTCCCATAGTTGGTGAAGACAGAGAAGGCGTGGGCCATATCCAGCAGGCTCACCTCGCCGCCGCCCAGGGTGAGGCTGAGGCCGTAGTACTCGGTCCCCCGGTCCAGGCTGTTGATGCCCATTTTGTGGGCGGTACGGATGACATTATCCACGCCGGCCAGTTGCAATGCGGCGACGGCGGGGATGTTGTAGGAGCGGGCCAGAGCCAGCCGTAGCCGCTGGGGGCCGTGGTACTTCCGGTCGTAGTTCTCGGGGACATAGGGGGGCTGGCCCGGCTGCGGGAAGGCCGTCCGGACGTCCCAGAAGAGGTGGGCGGCGGTATAGCCCTGGGAGAGGAGGGTCACATAAGTGAACGGTTTGAACGCGGAACCCGGCTGGCGCAGGCCCAGTGCGGCGTTGTACCGCCCGGCGATAGCCTCGTTCCAGTAGTCCAGACTGCCAACCATTGCCAGAATCTCCCCCGTCCCGGTCCGCAGCATAACCACTGCGGCGTTGGTGACGTGGTGGTCTTTGCCCCGGCTGGCGGCCCGCAGCGGCGGGAGGTACTGGGCGGCCTCGCAGCCGGAGGCCAGCGCCTCGTTTATGACCTTCTGCTCCTCCTCGCCGGAGAGACGGCGAATCTGGGCCCGCGCGACGCATTCCGCCTGCTGCTGAAGGTTGTAGTCCAGGGTGGTGTAGACCTTCAGGCCGCCCCGGTAGACCATATCCGCGCCGAACAGCTTCTCCAACTCGTTGCGGACGTAGACGGAGAAGTGGGGGGCCTTGAAATTGAACTGTTCGATGGGGGAAGCCAGCCGCCAGGGCTCCACTTTGGCCTTTGCGGCCTGCGCCTCGCTGATGCATCCCTGCCGGACCATCGCGTCCAGGACCAGGTTCTGCCGCTTACGGGCCTCAATGGGCGCGTCAAAGGGGTTCAGTTGAGGAAACTGAGGGATAGCCGCCAGCGTCGCCGCCTCCGCCAGATTCAGGTCCCGGGCGTGCTTGCCGAAGTAGACCTGGGCGGCGGCCTCAATCCCGTAGGCCAGGTTGCCGTAGAAGTTGGTGTTCAGATACCATTCCAGGATTTTCTTCTTGTCGTAGCGGCGAGTGATCTCCAGCGCCAGGAGAACCTCTTTGATTTTCCGGGCATAGTCCCGCCATTTCGGTCCTTCCTGGCTGACGGCCCGTTCCTCTGGGGGGATGAGGACGTTTTTAATGAGTTGCTGGGTAATGGAGGAGCCGCCCTGGATTTGCTGGCCCCGGATATTCGCCCAGAAGGCCCGGAGGATACCGCGCGGGTTGACCCCGGGGTTCTCCCAGAACGTCCGGTCCTCAATGGCGACGGTGGCGCAGATCAGATATTCCGGCACCTCCTCCAGCGGCACCCAGACCCGGTCGCCCGCGTGGGGGTCAATGATTTCCCAGAGCAGAACCTGCCCGGTCCGGTCGTAGAGGCGGGTGGTCTCAAATTCCTGCTCCACAAACTCAATCTGCTCCGGGTCGGGCAGATCGCGGGCGATGGAGGAGTAGAGGGCGGCCGCGCCGCCCACGATGCCAGAAAGCCCGAGTACATTGAGCATGATGACGGCCAGCAGCAGCACGCCGACGGCCCGTACCAGGCCGCCGGTGCCGCTCCGGGCGCGGGTGCGGCGGCGCTGCTGTCGCCGCAGGGCGATATGGCGCAAAGTCCAGATGGGTGTCATCCGACCTCCGTTCAGTCGTCCGCCGGCAGTCGCAGGCCGGTAGCGTCGGGCGAGATGGGAAGGCTTTTCCCAATAGTAGCCGAAAACGGGGAAGTTGGCAAGAAGGGCGGCGGGGTTGAGGTTCTCAGCGGTTCAGCCATTCCACCGTTGGCCGCAGGTCCAATTCATCTATCAGACTGTTCAGTTCCTCCTCGCTCAGCGGCCGGCCCTTTCCCGCGTAGGCTGTCAGGGCGGCCTCCAGCATGTTGGTGCCGAATGACCGCCCCTCATATCGGGGCGTCGTCGTAATCAGCAGCCGGGCACCGCGCGCCCGCAACATCTCCACATTTTCGGCCGTGGTGGTGTTGGTCACCACCCATTTCCCCTCCAGGTTCTCGGGCAGATACTTCTTCATAAACATAAAATCTCCGGCGAGCAGGTCCGATCGCTCCCAGAGCCGATGGTACTTGGGCTTGTACTCCTTCTCCGGCCCCTCGCTCCCATAGAAGAGCATGCCCATCGGGAATCGGCTGACGAAGGGCATCAGTATTCGCGCGAGCCGCTTGTAATTGCGCAGGCCGCGAATGGGGATGGGGATGTCCAGGGCGATCATCAGGTCGCCGAAGATGACCTCATCGGCGACCTCGCTGACAGCCTGGGCCAGCCCGATACGGTCCACGGCAACCGGGACGAACGCGCGCCGGAAACGGGGGATTTCCCCCAGGAAGGGCCGGGCCCGCTCAAAGACACGCCGCTCCAGCGTGTGCTTCAGCCCCCGACCGTCTACCACCGGCGTCCGGCGGACGTCCTGAACCAGGTAGAAGGCCGCCCGCAGCGGGTATTCGTGCTGGTCTATGCGGATGTAGAGGTCCACTCCACCGATACCGAAGGCATCCACCTGGCCATCCAGTTCGGCGAAGAGGCGGCGCGCCTTCTCCACATCGCCATCCGTGCCGATCCGTTCTATGGAGATCGGCTCGCCCCGAAAGGTGACGACCACCCGTTTGTCGCGGGAAGAACTTCCCAGACTGATACTGACCGCGCGTTTCATAGGCGTTCTCCGACCTTGAGGCGATGGTTGAGCCGTACCGAATCTTGCGCCACAAGGCTCCATCCAAATTATATCCCTTTTCATCGCCAAACGCAACCGGGCAAATCTGAGGTTCGGGCGCGAGTTGGGATATGGGGCGGGTGGGGGTATCTTCACCCACCCCAGCGGCTTCGCCGAAGGCGGCGGGGGAGGGGGAACTCCCCTATCCCAACCTGTGTCCGAAACCTCATCGGGGCGGCTTGACAATTTCCAGAGAGTGTGGTATATAAGGGCCAACCTATCAGGACGCTGCGTGCGATGAGTCTCTCCATCGTCCGAAACTCCCGACGAGCCCGAGCCAAGCGCTCCCAGACCCGGGCGCTCTGGGGAGTTTCGCGTCGCCTGCCGCCGTTCTGAGAGAACAAATATCCGGTATCGGATCCCCTTCTTCTCAAAAGCCGACTCCCTGGAGCAGGGAGTCGGCTTTTTTTATTATATCCCATCCCAGGAGGTGCGAGATGGTCCAGTGTCCCGAATGTGCCGCCGAACTGAATCTGGCCCCGGACGTGGAGGTGGGCGAGATCGTCCTCTGCCCCGATTGCGGGGTGGAACTGGAGGTGCGAAACCTCTCCCCCATCGTCCTGGAAGTGGCGCCGCAAGAGGAAGAGGACTGGGGGGAGTGACATGCGGGTGGGCATCCTCTGTTCCCGCGTCCGGGTAGAGGAGAAACTGCTTTTCCAGGCCTTCCAGGCTCGGGGCGTGGAGGCTGTGCGGATAGAGGATGAGGCCATCGTGCTGGGGCTTCCTGACTCTTCCCCACTTTGCCGGAGGGAGGCGGATTCTCCAGGCCTCTACGATGTAGTCCTCATCCGCTCCCTGAGCCACTCCCGGGCCCTCTACGCCAGCCAACTGCTCAGCGTAGCCGGTCTGCTCACCGTCAACGCGCCGGAAGTGATCGCCCTCTGCGGAGATAAATTGCAGACCAGCCTGGCCCTGGCCCGCCACGGCGTCCCCACCCCTGCTGTCCGCGTAGCCTTCTCTCCGGAGGCGGCGCTGGCCGCAATAGAGGAAATGGGCTATCCGGTCGTCCTCAAGCCCCTGAACGGCTCCTGGGGCCGCCTCCAGGCCAAAATTAACGACCGGGACGCCGCCGAGGCCATTCTGGAGCACAAGCAGACCCTCGGCGGATATACCCACTCCATCTTCTACATCCAGGAATATATCCCCAAACCCGGACGGGACCTCCGCAGTTTTGTCGTGGGAGGAGAGACCATCGCGGCCATCTACCGGACGTCGCCCCACTGGATCACCAACACGGCCCGGGGGGCCCAGGCCTCTTACTGTCCGGTCACTCCGGAGATAGATGCCATCTCCCGCGCGGCGGCAGAGGCGGTGGGGGGCGGCGTGGTCGCTGTGGACATTCTGGAGGCGCCGGACGGCCGTCTGCTGGTCTCCGAGGTGAACCATACCCCGGAGTTCCGCAACAGCATTGCCCCCACTGGCGTGGACATCCCCGGATGGATCGCCGATTATGTGCTGGAGGTTGCCATGAAGTCGGAACGATAAAGTTGGGCATCCTCTGTTCCCGCATCCGGCCGGAGGAGAAGGCCATCTTCCGGGCTCTGACCGCCCGGGGGGTGGACTTTGACCGATTGGATGAGGAGAACCTGTTCCTCTACCTTCACGATAAGGTGGCGGTCACCTCTGAAGGTGACCGTCACCTGAGGCTGGACTACGGCCTGATCTGGAGCCGCCTGCTCCGCCACACCTGTGCCCTCTACCTGCTGAGTATTCTGAACGGCTGGGGAGTTCCCACCGTCAACAACTATCGGACCGTCCTCACTTGCGGGGACAAAGTGTTGACCAGCCAGGCGCTGATCGGGCACGGCCTGCCCACGCCCCGCACGGCCGTCGCCTTCGGGGCCGAGGCGGCCCTGGAAGCGATGGAGGAGATGGGATACCCCATTGTGCTCAAGCCCGCCGTCGGTTCGTGGGGACGGCTTTTGAGCAAAGTGAACGACCGGGAGACGGCGGAGGCCCTGCTGGCTCACAAGATGATCCTCGGCGGGCCCGGCCACAGGGTCTTCTATATCCAGGAGTATGTGAGGAAGCCCGGTCGGGACATCCGCGTGATGGTGGTGGGCGACGAGGTCATCTACGCCATCTACCGCCGGTCATCCCACTGGATCACCAACACCGCGCGCGGGGCGGAGGCCCTCCCCTGTCCGCTGACCCCCGAGATGGCCGACCTGGCCCTGCGGGCGGCCCGCGCCGTGGGCGGCGGCATCCTGGCCGTGGACCTCCTGGAAGATGCCGATGGCCGCCTGCTGGTCTCCGAAGTGAATCACACTCCCGAATTCCACGGCGCTATGCAGGCCGTGGAGGTAGACATCGCCGGGAAAATGGCCGACTACGTTATTTCAGTCTCTCAGGAGGCGTCAACGGAGTTTGACGCCCGGTGCGAAAGCGCCCAATGGAGGGGCAACCGCTATAGGGGCAGGGCTTGCGCCTGCCTGCCCCTGCCCCTATCGGCCCCAGGAGGGCGACCTCCATCGGGCTGAACAATTACAATTTAGCCGATGAGGAGGAGAGAATGGACGTATCCATCGTGGGCGCATCCGGATATGCGGGGGGAGAACTGCTGCGGTTGCTCCTGGATCATCCGAAGGTCCGGGTCCAGCAGGCGACGTCGGAACGGTATGCCGGCCAGCCGGTATACTTTGTCCATCCGAACCTGCGGGGGCGGACGGACCTGCGGTTTGTCCGGCTGGCGGACCTGAAGCCGTGCGACCTGCTTTTCATCGCCCTGCCTCATGGCCTGGTGGCCCCCAAGATTGAGGGGTTCGCTTCGGTGGCGGAGCGGCTGATAGACCTGAGCGCCGACTTCCGCCTGCGCGACCCCTCCGACTATCCCCGCTGGTACGGCTGGGAGCATCCGGCACCGGAGTGGCTTCCCCGCTTCGTCTATGGCCTGCCGGAATTTCACCGGGGGGAGTTACGGAGCGCGCGCTACGTCAGCGGCGTGGGCTGCAACGCGACCGTCGTCAACCTGGCCCTTTGGCCTCTCTACCGGGCCGGCGTCGTGGAGAGGGCCGTGGTGGAGGTAAAGGTCGGCTCCTCGGAGGGCGGGGCGGAGCCCAATCCCGCCTCCCATCACCCCGAACGGTGCCATGCCGTCCGCTCCTACGCCCCCGCCGGCCATCGCCATATGGCCGAACTGATCCAGGAACTGACGGTAGACGGATGTCGCCCCGAAATCTATCTCTCCATCACTTCGGTGGAACTGGTACGGGGCGCGCTGGCGACGGCTCATTGTTTCCTGACCGGGGACCTCTCCCAGCGAGAGGTCTGGCAACGCTATCGCCAGGCCTACGGGGGCGAGCCGTTCATCCGACTGGTGAAGACGGCCCAGGGGATTTACCGCTACCCGGAGCCCAAGATTCTGACCGGCTCCAACTACTGCGACATCGGCTTCGCTCAGGAGTCGGGGACGCGTCGGCTGGTAGTCATCGCGGCCATAGACAACCTGATGAAGGGCGCGGCCGGGACCGCCGTCCAGGCGATGAACCTCATGGCCGGCTTCCCCGAAACGACCGGCCTGGAATTCCCCGGCCTTCATCCTATCTAACGGAGCACGAAGCATGGCGCATCCCCTTATCGTCAAAATCGGCGGCGCGCAGGGGATAGACCTCGCCCCTCTCTGCGACGACGTCGCCGCACTGGTCGGGCAGGGAGCCCCGCTCGTCCTGGTCCACGGCGGCTCCCACGAGACCGACGTCATCGCGGAGCGACTGGGCAGACCACCCCGCCACGTCACCTCCGTCTCCGGACATCAGAGCCGCTACACCGACCGGGAGATGCTGGAGATTTTCGCCATGGTGGTCGCCGGACGGGTCAATAAGTTGCTGGTGGAGCATCTTCAGCGGCGCGGGGTCGGTGCTCTGGGGCTCTCCGGTGCGGACGGACGGCTGCTGGAGGGGAAGCGCAAGTCCTCCCTGAAAATTGTGGAGGATGGAAAGGTGAAGGTCCTGCATGATGAATGGAGCGGCATTGTGGAACGGGTCAACGTCTCTCTGCTCCGGACGCTTCTGGAGGGGGGGTATGTTCCCGTCGTCGCCCCGCTGGCCATCAGTTACGCCGGGGAGATGGTGAACGTGGACGGCGACCGGGCCGCCGCGTCCATAGCCGTCGCGCTGAACGCCGATACCCTCATCCTCCTGAGCAACGTCCCGGGCCTCCTGCGGGCGTTCCCCGATGAGAGTACACTCATTCCCCGGATCCCGCGCGCCGACATAGAGGCGTATTTCCCCTACGCCCAGGGGCGGATGAAGCGGAAACTTTTGGGAGCCCAGGAAGCGCTGAGCGGTGGGGTGCGCCGGGTCATCCTGGCCGACGGCCGCGCCGATTCCCCCATCCGGCAGGCACTGGCGGGCAGAGGGACGGTGATAGAATGACCGATAGATGGATGGAACTGGAGGAGCGGTACGCCTGTGGGGTGTACCAGAAGCATCCGGTGGTCATCGTGCGTGGCGAAGGGGCCCGGGTCTGGGATGCGGAGGGCCGGGAGTATGTGGACTGTGCCGCCGGGCACGGCGTCGCCCTGGTGGGCCACGGGCATCCCCGCGTGGTCGCCGCCATCCGGGAGCAGGCCGGGCGGCTCATCACCTGTTCCGAAATCGTCTATAACGACCGCCGGGCCGAACTGGAGGCCGAACTGGTCTCTCTGGCACCGTGGGCGGAGCGGGTGTTCCTCTGCAACTCCGGCACCGAGGCGGTGGAGGCCGCGCTGAAATTCGCCCGTCTGGTCAGCGGACGGCCGGGGGTGGTCGCCGCCCGCAACGGGTTTCATGGCCGGACCCTGGGGGCCCTCTCCGCTACCTGGCGCCCGGAATATCGCCGCCCCTTTGAGCCGCTGGTCCCCGGTTTCACCCATGTCCCCTACAACAACCCCGACGCGCTGGAGAAAGCCATCGGCCCGGAGACGGCGGCGGTGATTCTGGAAGTGGTCCAGGGCGAAGGGGGCGTCGTCCCCGGAGACGGGGCGTATCTCCGGCAGGCTCAGGAACTCTGCCGGGAGCGAGGCGCGCTCTTCATCGTGGATGAAATTCAGACCGGCATGGGCCGGACGGGCCACATGCTGGCCTGCGACCACTACGGCCTGGAGCCGGATATGGTCTGTCTGGCGAAGGGGATGGCGGGCGGGGTTCCGATGGGCGCGGTGCTCCTGGGCTCCCGGCCGGGGAAGTTGCCCCCGGCTGTCCACGGTTCCACCTTCGGCGGGAACCCCCTGGCCTGCGCGGCGGCGCAGGCCACCCTGCGCACCCTCCGGGAGGAGGGGCTGCCGGAACGGGCCGCCGAACTGGGCGCGTTCTTCCTTTCCCGCCTGCGGGCTATCTCCTCCCCCCTCATCCGGGATGTACGGGGGTTGGGGCTGATGGTGGGCGTGGAGTTGCGGCGGAAGGCCCGGCCCTACCTCCGGGCCCTCCTCCGGCGCGGCGTCCTCGCCCTGACCGCCGGCCCCATCGTGCTCCGGTTCCTTCCCCCACTGGTCATCTCCCGGGAGGACCTGGCGTTCGTGGCCCGGAAGGTGGAAGAAGCGCTGACCGAAACGGCTCTATCGGAGGACGAAGATGATAGATGAGGTCTCCTTCCTGCGAGACTTGCTGGAGATCTACAGCCCTTCCGGTCACGAAGGGGAGATCGCCGCCTACCTGGTGGCCCGGATGCGGGAAATGGGCTTCCAGGCGTACCTGGACGGGGCCGGGAACGCCGTCGGCGTTATGGGCGAGGGGGAGCGGGAACTGATGCTCCTGGGCCATATGGACACGGTGGAAGGATTCATCCCCGTCCGGCTTCAGGATGGATGTCTCTACGGACGGGGCGCGGTGGACGCGAAGGGGCCGCTGGCGGCGTTCATCCTGGCCGCCGCGCGGGTGGGCCCTATCCCCCACGGGCGGGTTGTGGTGGTGGGCGCCGTGGAGGAAGAGTCCTCTTCCCGGGGGGCTCGCCATCTGCTGGGCCATTTTTCCCCTCAGGCCGTCATCATCGGCGAACCCGGCGGCTGGGAGCACATAACGCTGGGCTACAAGGGCCGGCTGCGGGTCTTCTACCGGCTGGCCGCGCCGGTCCGCCACTCCACCGCCGAGGGCCCCTCCGCCGCCGAGCAGGCCGTCCGTTTCTGGAATCGCCTCGTCGCCTTCGCCAACGAATTCAACCGGGGGGAGCGGTTCCGTTTCCACACCCTGGACCCCACCCTCCATAAAATCACCACCTACAACGGTGGATTTGAAGAAGAGGTGGTGATGGACATCACCCTGCGCCTTCCCCTGGGGGTAAGCGTCCCCGATCTGAAGGAGCAGATCCGCTCCTGGGCAGAGGAGGCCGCCGTCGGCTTCGGCGGGGAGGACCTCCCTTACCGGGCGGAGAAGAACACCCCTCTGGTCCGCGCCTTCCTTCAGGCCGTCCGGAAGGTGGGGGGAAACCCGACCTTCAAGGTGAAACTGGGAACGTCGGATATGAATACCGTGGGCTCGATATGGCGCTGTCCCATTGTCGCCTATGGGCCTGGGGACTCCCGTCTGGACCACACCCCCCAGGAACACCTGGACCTGGAGGAGTTCCGCAGGGCCATCCGCGTGCTGGAAGAAGTGATTCGCAGGGCAACGCCGCAGGTGTTGCCCTCCCATTCAACAACAAGGAGGTGGGAGAGATGAAAGTCGTACTGGCTTATTCCGGAGGGCTGGACACTTCAGTGATTCTGGCCTGGCTGAAGGAGCACTACAACTGCGAGGTCATCACCTTTACTGCCGACCTGGGCCAGGGGGATGACCTGAAGGCCATCCAGCAGAAAGCGCTGGCGACGGGTGCCAGCAAAGCGTACGTGGCCGACCTGCGGGAGGAATTCCTGAGGGAATACGCCTTCCCCACTATGATGGCCGGGGCCATCTACGAGGGACAGTACCTGCTGGGCACCTCCTTCGCCCGCCCCCTGATTGCCAAACACCAGGTCCAGGTCGCCCTGCAGGAGGGGGCCGACGCCGTCGCCCACGGCTGCACCGGCAAGGGGAACGACCAGGTCCGCTTTGAACTGACCTACAAGGCCCTGGCCCCCCACCTGAAAGTCATCGCCCCATGGCGGGAGTGGAGCCTGCGCTCCCGGGAGGACCTGCTGGAGTTCGCCGCCGCCCATGGGATTCCCGTCTCCGCCACATCCCGCTCCATCTACAGCCGCGACGGAAACCTTTGGCACCTCAGCCACGAAGGAGGCCCGCTGGAGGACCCCTGGTACGAGCCAGACGAAGAGATGTACCAGTTGACGGTCTCCCCCGAGGCCGCGCCGGACCGGCCCCACTACGTGGAGATAGAATTGGAGCAGGGGATCCCCGTCGGAATAGACGGAGCGCGCATGGGGCCGGTGGACCTGATGGTCCGGCTGAACGGACTGGGCAGTCAGCATGGCATCGGTCGGACCGACATGGTGGAGAACCGGCTGGTGGGGATGAAATCGCGCGGGGTTTACGAAACCCCCGGCGGGACCATCCTCTACGTCGCCCATCGGGCCCTGGAGACGATCTGCCTGGACCGGGAGACCCTCCACTTCAAGGACCTGGTCGCGCTGCGGTACGCCGAACTGGTCTACTACGGCCTCTGGTACACCCCCTTGCGGGAGGCGCTGGACGCCTTCGTCCGCAAGACCCAGGAAACCGTTACCGGCACAGTGCGGGTGAAACTCTACAAGGGGAACTGCACGGCCGTCGGGCGCAAGTCCTCCTACAGCCTCTATCGGGAAGACTATGCCACCTTCAGCAAGGATGAGGTCTACCACCAGGCCGACGCGCAGGGCTTCATTAATCTCTTCGGCCTGCCGCTGAAGATTCGGGCCCTGGTGGGGATGGGAGCGCCTCCTGCGCCTATCTCCGCTCTCCGGCGGGACTGACCCGATAACACCGGAGCGCGGGGAGCACCACATTTTCCAGGTGCCATGAAACTCTGGGGTAGCCGATTCAGCAAAGAGACGAACTCCCGGATGGAGGCATTCAATGCCTCCATCCGGTTTGACCGGCGGATGTGGGCGGCAGACATCCGGGGGAGCATCGCCTACGCCCGGGCCCTGGAGCGGGCCGGCCTGGTCTCTGCCGGGGAGCGAGAGACATTGATCCGGGGGCTGGAGGGGGTGGCCCGGGAGTTTGAGTCGGGCGAATTCACCTTCCTCCCCTCCGACGAGGACATCCATACGGCGGTGGAGCGGCGGCTCCGGGAACGGGTCGGCCCGGTGGCCGACAAACTGCATACCGGGCGCAGCCGAAACGACCAGGTCGCCACCGACCTGCGGCTCTACCTGCTGGACGAAATCCCGATCCTGCGCCGCTATCTGGGAGACCTGCAGAAAGCCATCGTGGACCGGGCCGAGGAGCATCTGGAGGTCATTATGCCCGGCTACACCCATCTCCAGCATGCCCAGCCTGTTCGCTTCAGCCACTGGCTGATGAGTTTCTTCTGGGCCTTCGCGCGGGATCAGGAACGGCTCCGGGAAATAGAGCGGCGGGTCTCAGTTCTCCCCCTGGGCGCCAGCGCGCTGGCGGGTCACTCCCTGGGCATAGACCGCCGCTATCTGGCGGATGAATTGGGCTTCGGGGCCATCAGCGAGAACAGCATAGATGCCGTTTCCGACCGGGATTTTGTCGCCGAATTCCTCTTCTGGGCGGCCCTCCTGCAGGTCCACCTCAGCCGCCTGGCGGAGGACCTCATCCTCTGGTCATCGGCGGAATTCGGCTTCGTGGAACTGGACGAAGCCTACGCCATCGGTTCCAGCCTGATGCCCCAGAAGCGCAACCCGGACGCGCTGGAACTGATGCGGGGGAAAGCGGGACGCCTCATCGGTCACCTGACCGGCTGGCTGACCACGCTGAAGGGGCTTCCGAGCGGATATAACAAAGACCTGCAGGAGGACAAAGAACCGCTCTTTGACGCGGTGGACACCCTCCACCTGGCCCTTCCGGTGGCGGTGGGGGTCGTCCGGACCCTGAAGGTGCATCCGGAGCGGATGGCGGCGGCGCTGGACGATGGGATGCTGGCGACGGACCTGGCCGACTACCTGGTCCGGCGGGGAGTCCCCTTCCGGCAGAGCCACCACCTGGTGGGACTGGCCGTCCGGCGGGCTGAGGAATTGGGAGTCCCCCTGCGCGCCCTGCCCCTACCGGAATTCCAGGCCATCTCCCCGGTCTTCGGCCCCGACCTGTATGAAATCTTTGACTTTCACCGGTCTGTGGAGGCCCGTTCTGTGGAGGGAGGAACGGCCCTATCCGCCCTTCGGGAACAGATCGCACGGGCCCGGAGGGTGCTGAATCCATAACTATTCAGCGCTGACGGAAAGTCCGCCTCCCTGGGCCTGCGGCCTTCGGACGGCCTGCGCCGTCCTTTCGGGATGGACGACAGACGGTGGGACCACAGACCACCGACGACGGACCACCGTCGTCTATGGTCTGTGGTCCGTGGTCTGCGGGAGGGCGATCTCCATCGGGCTGAATAGTTCCCTGAATCCGTAGAGGCTGCTCTTGCCGGGCGCTCCGTGACCCCTTCCAGCGCCAATACTTTGTCGGCGGAGGTGCAACTGCCTCCCCTTCCCTCACCCCACCCCCGGTGGCTTTGCCGCCCCCTTTCCCCGAACTCTGGGGGGTGCTTTAATGCTCCTCTATCTGCACCTCCTCAATCACTAACCCCGGCGGGGCCTTCGGGTCGGCGGGATTCCGCTCCGGCAGCGCCTGGAGAATTTCCATCCCTTTCACCACCTTCCCGATAATAGTGTAGTGCCCATCCAGGTCGGGTTGGGGGGCCAGGGTGATGAAGAACTGGCCGCTGCCGGTATTGGGGCCGGCGTTGGCGATCCCCACGACCCCCGCGGCATCAAACTTCAGGTCGCCGCTCTCGTCGTCACACTGAAAGCCCGGAGTCCCCGCCGCCGTTCCGGTCGGGTCGCCGGCCTGAGCGACAAAAGCGGGGATGACGCGGAAGAAGGTCGTCCCATCATACCAGCCTTCCCGGGCCAGGAAGACGAAACTGTTGACGTTGAGCGGGGCCTGGGAGGGGTAAAGGTCTATCACGATGTCCCCTTTGGGCGTCCGGAGGGTGGCGGTGTACCGGCGGGCGGGGTCAACCTGGAGGGCCGGCGGCGCGGTGTAGAGGCGGGGCTCCAGCAGAGCCAGGCCGATCAGCGCGCTCAGACCCTGGTAGGAAATCCCCCATTGGTCGGTGGGATACATCCGGCCGTTCACGATGAACGACGGCGTGCCCAACAGTCCCATCGCGATCGCGTCCTGGTATTGAGCCATCACCTTCGCCTGGAACGCATGTTCCTGAAGGTCCCGACGGAATCGCTCCCCATCCAGCCCTAGTTCCTGAGCGTAGCCTGCCAGAACCTGGGGCATCTGGTCGGCGGGGAGGGAGGCCCACTCTCGTTGCCGCTGGAAGAGCAGGTCGTGCATCTCCCAGAACTTGCCCTGGGCTCCGGCGGCCTCGGCGGCCTCCGCCGTAATCTGGGCCTTATCGTGGATGCTGGTGAGCGGGAAGTGGCGGTAAACGACTCTCAGATTCTCCTTGTGCGTTTCTTCCAGAAACGCCAGCAGGGGCTCCAGCCCTGCACAGCCCGGTCACTGGAAATCCGAATACTCTATCAGTGTGACCGGCGCGCTCGCCGGGCCGCGCACCCAGTCCGCATCGGTGACCGGCGGGACGTTCAGCGCGGGCAGGGAGGCGAAAATGGAGGGGACGGCCCGACAGGCCGCCGACACGGGAGTCGGAGGTATCGGAGTCGCGGTGGAAGGCACGGGGGGGACGTTGCTGGTCGGGGTTACCCCTTTCTGACAACTTGCCAGCAGGCTCAATCCTGCAGCCAGGAGGAATGGAGCAATACCCTTTTTCATTTCGCCGTCCTGGAACCGAAGGTAGCGCAGGGCCTCTACTGATGGTTGTACAGCGCGCCGGCCACTACGGCGAACGCCAGCGCGGCCAAAATGGAGATCTGCTCTCCAGGAGTGAACCCCAGAATCGTCCCGCCGATGGCCATTACCCAGAGAGGAAACGCCAGGGTAGTCATAACGACGTTCAGGACTTTCCCCGGCCCCTGGGTGCCCCACCACCGCAAACCAAAGGCGATGGCCCAGCAGACGACTCCCCAGATGCCCAGTACAGGCTCGCTGGGAGCGACGGCCTTACCCAGCAGATATACCGCCACGACTTCGCTGGGGATATGGGCCGCCAACCGGCTCAGATAGTCCTGGATTTTATCCGCAGCACCCGGTTCTGCCTTCTGGGCCCGGACGGACCTGCCGATGCTTCCATAGAGGGTTGCCATTTCTATTTCTCCCTCCTTTCTCCGGTAAGTAGAATAACTCCTGCAGATTTGCTCTCCAGTGGCGGATATGATGCTCTCATTTTACCACATAAGCGCTAAATTGACCAATGAGCGAAAGGTTGACCATCGGCAGAAAGGGGATATAATTCCCCGTGTCCATGTTCCAGCGGACCAGAAACACCATCTCCCCACCTGCATCCTGGCAACGGAATCTCTGGGCCATCTGGTTTGCCGAACTCGCGTCCATTATTGGCTTCTCTTCCGTATTGCCCATCCTCCCATTCTATGTCCAGGGACTGGGGATAACCTCACCGGACGCAGTGAAGTTCTGGTCAGGGATGATTTTCTCCGCCCATGCGGTCACGATGGCAGTAATGGCGCCCATTTGGGGCTCAGTGGCGGACCGGTATGGGCGCAAGCCAATGGTGGAGCGGGCGATGTTCGGCGGAGCGCTGATCATTGGGCTGATGACCCTGGCCCGGAGCGCTTCTCAACTGGCCCTGTTGCGGGCCTTTCAGGGGATGCTGACCGGCACCGTGGCGGCGGCGAACACGCTGGTAGCCAGCACCGCCCCCCGGGAGCGAGTCGGCTACGCGATGGGACTCCTGCAGATGGCCATTTATTTGGGCAATTCCGTTGGCCCTCTGCTGGGCGGTTTTATCGCTGACCAGTGGGGCTTCCACGCTACCTTCCTGACCACCAGCGCACTCCTGCTTGCTGGTGGGCTGATGGTGGCCTTCCGGGTGCACGAGGGCTTCTCGCCCCCACCCCGGAGCGGGAAATCGGCGGGGACGGCTCTCTGGGACAACCTGCGGATAGTCTTCTCCTCCCTGCCTCTGGTCAGCCTCCTCAGCGTCCGATTGCTGATGCGGCTGGCGGCTCGGGCCCTCTCGCCGATGATGCCGCTGGTCGTCCAGTCGCTGGCCCCTTCCGGGGCGGCCGCGACCTTCTCCGGGCTGGTCCAGGGGGTTAATTCGGCAGCAGGCGCCGGCGGAGCCGTCTTCCTGGGCCGCCTCAGCGATCGCTGGGGGGAACGGCGGGTGCTCCTGCTCTGCGCGCTGGGCTCGGCAGTCCTCCACGTCCCCCAGTACTTCGTCCGGGACGTCTCCATGCTGATCCTGCTGCAGGCTGGCTCCGGGTTCGTGATGGGCGGCACCATCACCGCCCTCAGCGCGACGCTGGCGGCCCTGGCTCCGGCCGGTCGGCAGGGCACTGTCTACGGCGTGGAGTCCACCGTCACCTCCGTCGCCAATGCCATCGGGCCGATGCTCAGCACGGCGCTGGCCCTGATCGGCGGGTTGCGCATGCCCTTCCTGGGCGCGGCCACCCTCTTCGCCCTGGCCGGCCTGGTGACCGCCCGGCTGCTGCCCCATACCGACCCGACCCGCCCTTCGCCAATTCCCGGAAACGGGGTATAATTTGGACGACAGACGATAGACGACGGACGACAGACGACGGACGACAGACGGCGGTGGTCCGTGGTCTGTGGTCAGGAGGAGACGATGCCGCGATTTCAGCGCCCCACCGGAACCCACGACATCCTGCCGGAGGAGCAGCCGTACTGGGAGTACGTCACCGATTTCGCAGTGCGGCTGGCCCGCCGGGCCGGCTTTGAGCGCATAGACGTCCCCCTCTTTGAGTCCACCGAACTCTTCGCCCGGGGCATCGGCGCTACCACCGACGTGGTGGAGAAGGAAATGTACACCTTCACCGATAAGGGTGGGGAATCGCTGACCCTGAGGCCGGAGTTCACCGCCGGGGTCGTCCGCGCCTACATTGAGAACGGGATGCACGTGCGCCCCCAGCCGGTCAAACTCTACTCGGTCGGCCCTGTCTTCCGGTACGACCGCCCCCAGGCCGGACGCTTCCGTCAATTCCACCAGTTCAACCTGGAGATTCTGGGAGAGATGGACCCCCTCGCTGACCTGGAGGTGATGCTGCTCATCTGGGACCTCTATGCCGGCCTGGGCTTCCGCGACCTTTCCTTCCAACTCAACTCTACCGGCTGTCCCCGCTGCCGCCCTGGGTACGTCGGGGTTCTGAAAGAGTACTACGAGAAGCACGAGGGCGAAGTCTGCGAGGACTGCCGCCGGAGGCTGGCGCGCAATCCCCTGCGGGTGCTGGACTGTAAGGCGGACGTGTGCCAGCCGATCATTGCGGCGGCGCCGCCCATCACCAACTACCTCTGCGACGAATGCGCCGACCACTTTGCCCAACTGCGGGGGTATCTGGACCTGCTGGGGCGGCCCTACACGCTGAATCACCGGCTGGTGCGGGGGCTGGATTATTACACCAAGACGGTCTTTGAGGTCTGGGCGGCGGGCATCGGCGCGCAGGCGGCGGTCTGTGGCGGGGGCCGTTACGACGGCCTGGCCGAGGCGCTGGGCGGCCCCCCGACGCCCGGCGTGGGCGTGGCCGCCGGAATAGAGCGCATCATCATGGTCATGAAAGCCCAGGAACTGGAGGTCCCGCCCCTGCCGACCCCCACCGTCTTCCTGGCCCATCTGGGGGACCGCGCCCGCCGGGAGGCAGTCCGCCTGGCAGACAAACTGCGCCGGTCCGGGGTGGCCGTCTGGACCGCCTTCGGCGACCGGGGGCTGAAGAGCCAGATGCGGGAGGCGGATAAACGGGGGGCCCGCTACGCCGTCATCCTGGGCGAAGACGAACTGGCCCGGGGGACGGCGGCGGTGCGGGATATGACCGCCGGCGAGCAGACTGAGGTCCCTCTGGAGGAACTGGTCTCGTGGCTGCAGGAGCGGGTCAGCCGCTGAGAACTGTCGGCATCTTCGTCCATCCCCAACTCCCGGAGGCCCCCCCGCTGGCCCGGGAAATCGCCCGCTGGCTGCGGGAACGGGGAGCCCGGGTCTGGGAGGTGTGCTCCCTGGATGAGGGCACCGTCCTCCCGGACCTGCCCGACACCGACCTGCTGGTCACGTTGGGGGGTGATGGCTCCATCCTGCGGGCCGCCCACCACACCGCCGGCCACCCGACCCTGATCCTGGGGGTCAACCTGGGACGGATGGGCTTCCTCACCGAGGCGGAGCCGGACGGATGGGAGGAGGTACTGGAGCGCGTCTGGCGAGGGGAGTACTGGGTGGAGGAGCGGATGATGCTGCGGGCGACCGTCGGGGCCGGAGACTTGCCCGTGCAGGATGCCCTCAACGACGTGGTGGTGGGGCCGGGCGCACTGGGACGGGTGGTCCATCTGGAGGCCCGGGTGGACGGTGACCTGCTCACCACCTACGTGGCGGACGCGCTGATCATCGCCACGCCCACCGGCAGCACGGCCTACGCGCTGGCGGTGGGCGGGCCGATCATGCCCCCGCAGCAGCGGAACATCCTGCTGGTGCCCGTCGCCCCGCATCTGAGCCTGGATCGGGCGGTGGTGCTGGCGGAGGGGGTTCGGGTACGGGTAGTCGTCCGGGGCCACTCCCCGGCCTCCCTGATTGTGGATGGAGAGGTGGTCGCGGCGCTGGCGCCCGGGGACGCGGTGGAAGTGGAAGCCAGCCCGCGCGTGGCCCGTTTCGCCCGGGTGCGGGAACGGGACTACTTCTACCGAACGCTGATGGCCCGGCTGGTGCCCCGGCGATAAGCGCCGGGACTTTGACAAAACGGATATTGAGGGGATAATTAAAACGCCGGCGGTAGCGCTGAAGTTATCGTAGCGTGTCGCAAAAGGTGGCTCCCATCCAGCCCCGATGAGGGTTGTTTGTCTTTTTCGTTCCTCCCTTCTATCCCGGAAAGGGGCCGTGATGGACCCTATTGGTTCAGGGAATGCAGGACATCTCCGCTACCGTTCCACCCGGTTGTCCTCTCGTGTCTCCTCCCAGCCCACTCCTGTTTTCCCCGGACGGGTCCCTCTGAGGTTCTTTTACATATCCAGCGGAGAACGGACGGCCAGGCCACCTCGCTGTGGGTGGAAGCCGCGACGTTTTCTTCCATAGCGAGGTGGGCCAGGAGGGCCTGGATTTCTGGGGCGCCCATCTCAATAGGGTGGCGCTTGTTATGGAAGAGGATGAAGCAGTGCACCCAGTCCACGTAGGATTGTTCGGTGCGGTAGGAGCAATGTTTGAGTCGCAGAACTTCGCGGAGTTGGTCCGGGGTTTCTTTCCCTTGGCGAACTCCTTTGAAAGGGGGTGGTCGTATTGTCAAAATTTTTGTTTAGGCGGATGATGTCATTATTTTGGCCCGTTTGCGGCAAATGTCAAATTCTTGCTGTTTAGGTGGATGGTTGCCAGATATAAGCCGTTATATTGACACTGTCAACCTAATCCCATGTGAGCCTGCTTATACCGTTGGGAGGTATTTGGAATGTCAGGAGACGTGTTTTTGATTCCGTTTCTTATTACCCTTTTGCTGTTGGGAATAGCAATCGTAGTGACTATCTTTTTGGCTTATAAGTATGAACAAGTGCGTCGCAAGTTTGAACGGTGGCGAGAAAGAGAACTTGCCACAATCCGACAAGCAATCTTGGAAACAGCGCGTCGCCAGTTTGAACAATGGCGAGAAAGAGAACTTGCCACCATCAAACAGGAAAGCTTGGAAATAGCGCGTCGCGAGGCGCAAGTTGAACTTGAGCAATGGAAAAAACAATATGAACAATCCATAAGGCAGGATGCGATACAAAGGAGCCAATCTGTAACTATAGGAAAAATCACCGAACACTTTACTCCCTATCTACCAGGCTTCTCCCATAATCCCAAAGACGCACGATTTATTGGCAGCCCGGTCGATTTTGTAGTCTTCGATGGGCTAAATGAGGGAGAGATTAGGAAAATCATCTTTGTGGAGGTAAAGACGGGCAATTCAACGCTGACCTCAAGGGAAAGGTGGATACGGGATGCCATTCGCTCTGGCAAAGTAGAGTGGATCGAACTGCGCCTTTCCCTATTGAGCGGGCCATCTCTTGAGTCAGGCAAATCAGACGGGTGAGCAGGCTAACCCGCGCTTCCAGCCGACAGCGCCTTCGGCGCTGCGGCTGAGCGGCAGACCGTTAGGCCGCCCTTTGCCATCTCGCTACATCGGGATACAATAGAGATCGCAAGTTTGGGCGAGCTATCTCATGGACATTCAGAGCATTATTGAGGCCATCCGCCATAACCGCATTCGTACACCGACCATGCCGACGAAGAAGCGCAGGCCGACCAACTGTCCTTTGACGAGATTTTCTTCAGCGTCTTGCACGGCGAGATTATCGAAGATTATCCCACGGATAAGCCTTACCCAAGTTGTTTGATATACGGTGACAATTT
>JASFBC010000138.1:0-3507 GCA_036172315.1 Anaerolineae bacterium
GGTTTCTGGAGATTAAAGAGGGGTAGCGGTGCAGGGCGTTGGTCACTTCGTGGTACAGCAAGGTTGGGGGCCACCAGCCGCCACTCCTCCCGCAATTCCCGGATAGCCTCCTCGGGGGCGTCAGCGGCTTCCCGCCGCGCCGGGCCTGGGTGTCTTTCAGGCGGATGAAGCGCTCAATCAAATTGTACACGATTACAGGGGGATGTCAAGAAACCGGACCGAACTGCCGGTCTAATTCTTGCAGGTCCTCTTCTGTCCGGATCTCCCGCTTCGCTACCGGCGCTTCCCAGATGAAGTCCCGATACCACTGGCGCAGGTTCTCTACTGCATCGGGGTCCCGGATCAGGACGGCTATGCCCAGATGAGGGTAAGTCGCCCGATCCGGAAAGCCGATGAGAGCCTCATGCTCACCGATCAGGCAGTCCAGAGCCAGCGGGTTTTCCAGATAAAACCGGACTCCTGCATTGGGATAGGGAAGCAGTTCTTGAGTCCGTTTTCTCAGCCTCTTCCAGCCCTTCTTTCCCACGGCCCGAATGGCCCGCAGATACTGGGCCTCCCGATCCCGCTTCAGAAGGCGCTGGATGGTCTGGAAGTACCTGTCAAAACCGGGGGCCTCCTCGGCCAGGGTGGTATAGAGCCACATACTGGTGGCCCACAGACGGGCTCTGGGGGGTGAATTCCGGACCAGGCGGGTTGCGATCTGATAGATGGCATCGTTGCCGATGACAACTTCCGCGCTCCGCTCCACAGTGTATCGGCGGATTTCCTCCAATGCCCGGTGGAGATAGACGGCGAGCCAGCCCAGGACAAACAGCAGCGCCTGCGGCACGAATCGGGGAAGCCAGGGAAATTCCACATTCAGGATGTCCAGGAGTATCCACAGGATGGCTACGCCGATTGTGACATACCCCACCAGATCGGCCCGCTCTATGAATTTCCAGAAAGTAAAACGCTCGCGCTTCATCTTGCCTCCTCTCCAGCAAAGGCGTACAGGAAATCTACGAAAGCCTTCTCCGCCTCCACCAGTCCGGCGACGCGGCCATCCCCCTCTATGACCAGATACTCGTCCGCCGCATGGTGGCGGCCCCCGTGCCCCAGCCCTCCCCCCGCCAGCGGGAGGCTCAGCGGCTGTTGGGTGAAGAGGTACATCGGCGCCGCCCCCGGCGTCATCGGCCAGACCTCGCACGAAACCCCCCATCGTTCGTACACCCTCAGCAGGGCCTGCACCACCGCCGCGTCGGGGCGGGTTTTAGACCACTCGTAGGCGGCCCGAACCCGGACTTCTATATCAGAATAACCCAGCCGGTCCAGGTGGGCCCGCAGCGCGGCGATCACCTCATCGGAGCGCATATCGGGCACCAGCCGGATGTCCAGTTTACAGGCCGCCTCGTGTGGGAGGACGGTCATTGTCCCCGGGCCGGTGTAGCCGGCCCAGAGGCCGTCTATGTTCAGCGACGGCTCCAGGCAGAATCGCCGCAGGAGCGGTTCACCCTCCAGGTCGTCTACGAAGCGGGGCACGTCCCACTCCTCCCGCCAGACGGCCGGGTCAAAGGCGTCGGCCAGCCTGCGGAGCAGGGCCTCGTCCTCCGGTGAGGGGGGACGGGCCCGGCTGGTCAGGCCAGGCACGGCGATGGTGTTCCCGTCGGGCGCGGTGAGGGTGCTCAGGGCGTGGACCAACCGCCAGACGGGGCTATCCACCACCGCCTTGCGGCTGGAATGGATCCAATCGCTTTGAGGGCCACGCCCCCAGCGCGCCCCTGAACAAAGCAGTTCCAGGTAGACGATGCCTTTATTACCCAGGCTGAGCCGGACCCGGCCGTGGGTGTCCTGGGCGGCATCGGGGACGAAGACGGCGTCGGCTTGCGCCAACCGCTCCCGGTAGCGGGCGACAATCTGGGGGAAGTGGGGACTGCCGATCTCCTCCTCCCCTTCAGCGATAAACATCAGGTTAACCGGGAGGGTGCCCGTGACGGCCAGGACCGACTCCACCGCATTGAGCCAGAGCCGGTAGGGGCCTTTGGAGTTGTAGGCGCCGCGGGCGATGACGACCAGGGGGAACGGTGGTTGGGGGACCAGGTCGGCCCCGAAGGGGGCATGGGTCCAGGGCTGGCCGGCGACGGGCTGGACGTCGTACATGCAGTAGGTGACCAGGGTCTGCTGCGCCCCGACGTTCAAGCAGGCCCAGACACCGGGGTGGCCATCGGTCTCCACCAGTTCCACCTCCTGGCAGCCCAGGTCGCGGTAGAAGCCCATCAGGAGTTGGGCGCTCTCCCGGATGCCGACGTTCTCCGCGCTGATGCCCGGCTGGCGAAGGAACGCCCGCAGTTTCTCTATGTGCTCATCCCGGTGGGCCTCAATGTAGCGGTGGATGGCCTGGCGAGTGTTCATCTTTCACCTCCCGGCAATTCCTGCAGCATCTTCTCTAAATCCTCCCGCATAACATAGAGGCCGATGCGCTCTACCAGGTCCAGGGCTTCTCCGGCCGTGCGGCGGGCATCCTCCAGGCGGCCCAAGCCCAGGTAAGCCTGGGCGAGCCGCCATTTCGTATACACCACAAGGCGCGGCTCATTCCAGGTCATCATCTCTAACCCTTTCAGCAACCAGGGTTCCGCCTCGGCATATTTTCCCGCCTGGACCAGGTTGGCTCCCCGGCGGTAAGCGTACCAGGGCAGGGCCTGATCCCATCCCAGTTCCTTGACCCAGATTTCGCTCCGATCCACCCACTCCAAGGACGCTTCCAGGTTCTGCCGAGCGATTTCTATCATACTCAGCCGGTACGCTGCCAGGATTTTGATCTGCAGGTCGTTCGTTGCCTCTCCGATGCTCAGCGCTTCCTTAGCAACAGGATAAGCCTCTTCGGGATTGCCCAACTCAATAAGGTGGCCCGATAGCCGTTCTGTGGCCAGGCCCAGTTTTCTCAAATCCTTATGTCGCCTGGCAATGTCCGCAGCCCGATGCAGAGTTTTTATACTTTCGTCTTTTTCCCCCTGTTCCCACAGGAGAATACCTAACCGGCGCAACAGCTGTCCTTCTGTCCCTTCATCTCCCGCCGACCGGGCAACATCTGCCGCAGTGCTCAGCATCAGCCGGGCTTCGGAGAGCAGACCTGTGAGATAGGGATAGAACCAGATGTTGTTCACTAAAGAGATGAAAGTTTCCCACTGCCGGTGTTCTTCGCACCACGCAAGCGCCCGGCGCAGATTGGGGTATTCTGCCTCAACAGTGGGGAGACGTTCAATCCGAATATCCAGGTCTGCCCCCCACTGCCGGGCGAAAGCCAGCGCCCAGTTCAGCCAGCGCGCGACCAGTTCTGGACCGAACTCCTCTTCCTCCAACCGGGCCCGGACATACTCCTGGACGATGGGAAGCATCCAGAAGCGGTCGTCAGCGCCCCGGTTGACCAGGTTGAGCCGCATCAACAGGGTCAGGCCGTCGTCCCGGTCGGCGAGGGAGAGGTCGGCAATCTCCCCCAACGCTTCGCGGGAGGCCCCCACATCCCGGTCAAAG
>JASFBC010000139.1:0-66149 GCA_036172315.1 Anaerolineae bacterium
GACCATTCGGGCTGTGCCGGAGTGGCCGCCCGGTCCCCGGATGGGACGAGGGGAGCGGAGGAACGAACAGATAAGGAGGTGAACAGCATGGCCGTCACAACTATGCGCACGCTGCTGGAAACCGGCGTGCACTTTGGACATCGCACCCGGCGCTGGAACCCGAAGATGCGACCCTACATCTTCACCGAGCGCAACGGGGTGCACATCATTGACCTTCAGAAGACCCTCACCGCCCTGGAGCAGGCCGTCAATGTAACCCGGGAGACGGTCGCCAACGGGGGGACCATCCTTTTTGTGGGCACCAAACAGCAGGCTCAGGAGGTCATCGCCCACGAGGCCCAGCGGTGCGGTATGCCCTACGTTAACCAGCGCTGGCTGGGCGGCACCCTCACCAACTGGCGCACCATCCGCCGCCGGATTGACTACCTGATAGAGCTGGAGGAGCGCCAGGCCCGGGGAGAGTTTGAGCAGTTGACCAAACTGGAGGCCCTGAAACTCCAGCGGGAAATCGCGCGGCTCAATGCCCGCCTGGGCGGCATCAAACAGATGCGTCAACTCCCCAACCTCCTCTACGTTGTGGACGTGCAGCGGGAAGCGACGGCGGTCAAGGAAGCCAACATCCTGGACATCCCTATTATCGCCATCGTGGACACCAACTGCGACCCCGACCCTGTAGACTACGTCATCCCGGGCAACGACGACGCCATCCGTGCCATCCGCCTCATCACCGGCCTCATCGCCGACGCCGTCCTGGAAGGGCTGGCCCTGCGCAAGGAAATGGCTCCGGAAGAGGAAATCCCTGAAGAGACCGAACGATACCTCAGCGCTGCCACCCTCGCCCGTATCCGTGAAGGGCGTTTTGAGGAAGAGGCATGGCCGCCGGAGGAGGGCGAAGAGTACGAGGCCTTTGAGCCGGAGGAAGAATTTCCGGCAGAGGAAGAGTCCATGGCCAAGTACGAATACGAGGAAGAGGGCAGCGAAAGCACAGAAGACGAAGAAGAGGAGAGATAACGCAGGATCAACCCACGCTACTCCCTATCACAGGAGGCCGACGTTGGGAATCACAACGGCAATGGTTAAGGAACTGCGCGAGGCCACAGGCGCAGGGGTGCTGGATTGTCGCAAGGCGCTGGAGACCACCGGCGGCGATTTTGACGCCGCCGTCGCGTATCTGCGAGAGAAAGGGCTGGCCGAAGCGGCTAAGAAAGTGGACCGAACTGCCCGCGAGGGCGTTATTGAGGCCTATGTCCATCACGGCAGCCGGGTGGGTGTTATCCTGGAACTGAACTGCGAGACCGATTTCGTCGCCCGCACCGAGGAGTTCCGCAACCTGGCCCACGAACTGGCCCTTCACATCGCTTTTGCCAGCCCCCGTTACCTCTCCCGCGACCGGGTCCCGGCCGAGGTAGTGGAAGAAGAGCGGCGCATCTACCGCACCCAGGCTCTGGAAGAGGGCAAGCCCGAGAACGCGGTGGACCGTATTGTCCAGGGGAAACTGGAAAAATTCTTCCAGTCGGTCTGTCTCCTGGAACAGCTGTTCGTCAAAGACGAAGACCGGACGGTGGAGCAAATCCTGAAAGAGCACACGGCGCTGTTGGGCGAGAACATCGTCGTTCGCCGATTTGCCCGTTACGAACTGGGCGAAGAGATATAACCATCCCCCAACCCTCCCGCAGGTCTCCCTGCGGGAGGGTTCTATCGGGAGGCGAATATGACCGTGGCGAAATACCGGCGAGTCCTGCTGAAACTGGGAGGGGAGTCCCTGGCCGGGCCCTCCGGCTACGGCATCAGCCCCCGGCGGGCCGAGGAGGTGGCGGCCAAAATCGTCGCGGTGCGGAACTACGAGGTGGAGGTCGCCATTGTCCTCGGCGCCGGCAACATCTGGCGCGGGCGGGACGGCCTGGAGCACGGGATGGACCATGCCACCGCCGACCATATGGGCATGCTGGCCACCATTATGAACGCCCTGGCCCTGGCCGATGCCCTGGGACGGATGGGCGTGGAAACCCGGGTCCAGACGGCCATTGAGATGCACACTATCGCCGAACCCTACATCCGCTTGCGGGCCATCCGTCACCTGGAAAAGGGACGGGTCGTCATCATCGGCGGCGGTACGGGCAACCCCTTCTTCACCACCGATACCGCGGCGGCCTTGCGGGCTATGGAGATTGACGCCGACCTGCTCATCAAGGCCACCAAAGTGGACGGCGTCTACTCCGATGACCCCCGCCAGAACCCCGATGCCCGCAAGTTTGACCACCTGACCTACATGGAAGCACTCAACATGCGGGTCGGCGTGATGGACGCCACGGCTATCTCCCTCTGCATGGATAACGACCTGCCCATCATCGTCCTGGACCTGTGGCAGCCGGGGAGCCTGGAGCGGGCCGTGTTGGGCGAAAAAGTGGGAACCCTGATCTCCCGCTGAAAAAAGCACCCGAATCCAGGAGGATCAGAGCCACTGCTCCCGATTCTCCCATCTTCCTCAGGAGGAGGGTATGATCCGGGATTTGCTTCGTGAGACCGAAGACCGTATGAAAAAGACCCTGGAGGTCATGGAGGCAGATTTCCGGGCCATCCGTACCGGTCGGGCCAGCCCGGCCCTGGTGGAACGGGTGATGGTGGATTATTACGGCGTCCCGACCCCTCTCCACCAACTGGCGGTCATCAGCGCACCGGAGCCCCAACTGCTCACCATCCGCCCCTACGACCCCTCCTCGCTGGGAGATATAGAGCGGGCCATCCTGAAATCCGATCTGGGCCTGACCCCCTCCAACGATGGCCGCATCATCCGCCTGGTCATCCCCCCTCTAACAGAGCAGCGACGAGCCGAACTGGCGCGCATGGTCAGCCGGCGGGTGGAGGAGGCCAAAGTAGCCCTGCGCAACATCCGTCGGGAAGCGCTGGATGACTTGCGGGAGTTTGAGAGGGAAAAGTTGATTTCGGAGGACGAGTTCTATCAGGCCCGCGACGAACTCCAGGAACTGACCGATAAGTATACGGAGCGGGCGGAGGAAATTGGCGAACGGAAAACCCGGGAAGTCATGGAAATCTGACCGCTTCCTTCTCGGGAACCAAGTAGCGCAAGATTTACGACTCTTTTTGCGAAAAGGCAGAATGGTGGTATAATATTCCTGTACCTGGCCCTTGTTGATTCACCGCCTCACCCGCATCGTCTCAGAGGCGCTATCTCCGATTTTGCCCCAATGACTCAACCGAAAGAGGAAAAAGTATACCCTCCACTGGAGAAAATCCCCGTCCATGTCGGCATCATCATGGATGGGAATGGCCGATGGGCCCAGGCCAGAGGGCTTCCGCGCCTGGCCGGTCATCGCGCTGGTACAGAGAATCTCCGCCGCATCCTGCGCGCCGCTGTGGAGTTCGGCGTCCGCATCCTCACCATCTACGCCTTCTCCACCGAAAATTGGGAACGCCCCCGGGATGAGGTGGAAGGCCTGCTGGACATTATGGAGCGGATGATTGACCAGGAACTCCCCGAACTCCATCGGGAAGGGGTCCAGATTCGCCATGTCGGGCGGCTGGAGCGGGTGCCCGACCGCCTGGCCGCCAAAATCCGCCAGGCGCTGGACCTGACCCGGGACAACCAGCGGCTCATCCTGAACGTCGCCTTTAACTACGGCGGACGGGCGGAGATTGTGGACGCCGTCCGCCGCATTATCCAGGACGGTGTCCCTCCTGAGGCGGTGGATGAGGCCCTCATTTCCCGCTACCTGTATACTGCTGACCTGCCCGATCCCGATCTGATCATCCGAACCAGCGGAGAAATGCGGGTGAGCAATTTTCTGATCTGGCAGGGCGCTTACGCCGAATACTACGTCACCCCAGTCTACTGGCCGGATTTTGATAAGGACGAATTCTATAAGACCCTGGCCGAGTATGCCCGGCGCGAGCGTCGCTTTGGCCGCATCCCTGGATAACTCTTCCCGAATCTGAGACTCTCCGATTCTTGGATCCTTCCTGGTTCTCCATGCTGCGTGCTCGCTTGCTCACGGCCCTGATCGCCCTTCCCCTTGTTATCGCTCTGATCAAGGTAGGGGGTATCGGGTTCTTCGCTCTCGTCCTCATCGTGTTCACAATGGCGGTCGTAGAATTCTGCCGCCTGATGGAAAAGGACCATTTCCGCCCTGCCCTGCCCTGGGCCCTGCTCCTCCTGTGGGTGCTGTTGCTGGACGCCCAGTTTCCCGGATGGGGGCTTTTCAGGCCTGGCCTCTCTCTGGTCCTGCTGGGCTCTCTGGCCTGGCAACTGGTTCACCGGCAGGGCAAACCGGTGGCCAACTGGTCTTTGACCATCGCGGGGGCCCTCTACATTGGCTGGTGCGGGTGGCACATCCTCCGCCTGCGAAGTATGCCCGATGGCCTCTGGTGGATAATGACGGTCCTGCCTGCCGTCTGGTTTGCCGACAGCGGTGCTTACTTTGTCGGCCACACGTGGGGCCGCCACAAAATGGCCCCGACTCTGAGCCCGGGCAAGACCTGGGAGGGCTACGTCGGGGGGATCGTGATCGGCACCCTCTTGACGGCTGGACTGGCGGCCCTCTGGAGCCTGGCCGCCAGCCCCAGCGGCCCCCGGGCCATAGATGGCGCCGGGATCGGCTTGCTGGTGGCGGCCCTTTCTCCGTTGGGTGACCTGGCAATCTCTATGGTGAAACGCCAGGTAGGTGCCAAAGATACCGGCACCCTGTTCCCCGGCCATGGCGGCGCGCTGGACCGGATAGATAGCATTCTCTGGGCAGTTATCCTGGGCTACTATTTCGTCATCTGGCGGTAAATGGCAACCGGAACGCCTGCTGAAGGGCAAACTCATCATCCCCATTCTGGAGGTTTCCCATGACTCAACATCTGGTCCGAGAGATCTACCACAAAGGCGTCATCTTCTGCAACCCTGATACCCCCCTCCAGGAGGTCGTGCGGGTAATGGCCGATACCGACATTCACGCCATTATTGTGGCCGAAAGAGAGGGAGCAAAGCCGTTGGGGGTCATCTCTCACACCGATGCCATCGCTCATTACGGGGAGGACTTGAGCCAGATTCGCGCCGGCGACGTGATGACCCGGGGGGTTATTACCATCTCAAAAGAGGCGCCGGTGGCCGAAGCGGTAAAGAAAATGCTGGAAAGCCGGATCCACCGCCTCCTGGTTGTGGACGAGGACGGCACCCCTCTGGGTATTCTATCCACTACCGACATCATCCGCGATATGCGCGGCTCCAAATGGGTCTGGTATATGGGGTGAGCCATGCCGGAGGAAATCATCACCATAGAACGGCACATCCTGGAGCAGGAGCGGGCCTATCCGGAGGCCACCGGCGTCTTCACCAGCCTCCTTTATGACATCGCGCTGGCGGCCAAAATCATCGCCCGCGAAACTTCCCGCGCCGGCCTGGTCCAGATTCTTGGTCTGGCGGGCAAGATCAACGTCCAGGGCGAAGCCCAGATGAAACTGGACGTTTTCGCCAACCAGACCATCATCCGTATGAACTCCTATACGGGCCGGTTGGCCGTGATGGCCTCCGAAGAGGAGCCGGACATTATCCCCATCCCCGAGGGCTATCCCACGGGCCGCTACGTTCTGGTCTTTGACCCCCTGGATGGCTCATCCAACATTGACGTGAACGCCAGTATCGGCACGATTTTTGGCATTTACCGTCGCCGCACTCCCGCCGGGCCGGGAACGGTGGAGGATTGCCTTCAGCCGGGCCGAGACCTGGCGGCAGCCGGCTACATCATCTATGGCTCCAGCACGATGATGGTCTACACGACCGGCAATGGGGTGCATGGTTTCACCCTGGACCCAGGGGTGGGGGAATTCCTGCTCTCCCACCCGAATATCCGCGTCCCGGCGGAGCCCAAATACTACAGCGTCAATCAGGGCAATGAGAAATACTGGAGCGAGGGTGTACGGCGGTTTACCCGCTGGCTCCAGGGGATGGACGAGGAGTCCCCTCGCCGGCCGCTCTCTGGACGCTACATCGGCTCCCTGGTTGCCGACTTTCACCGCAACTTACTGGAAGGCGGAATTTTCTACTACCCGCTGGATTATAAAGACCCCGGGAAACCCAAAGGGAAACTGCGTCTCCTTTATGAGGCCGCCCCGCTGGCCTGCATTGCCGAACACGCCGGAGGGTACGCTTCGGATGGGCAACGCCCCATCCTGGACATCGTCCCTCAAACCCTTCATCAAAGGACGGCGCTCTTTATCGGCAACCGGGAACTGGTGGAGATGGCGGAACGTTTTATCGCTCGCTATGGATGACTTTATGGACGACGGACGACGGACGATGGACAACGGACAACGGACCACCGTCGTCTGTGGTCTATGGTCTGGTGGTCTATGCTGTGGTCTGTGGTAGGAAGGCCGATTTTCCCATCGGCGCAAAAAGGGTGATCCCCATCAGGCGAATATAGTTACCAGGAGGGTAAAGGCTAAATGGAAGAAATTGTCCCGATAACAGAAGAAGAAACTCGTCTCTCCCGACCGGATGAAGCCCCGCGCGAGATTGTTCCGGGCGTGCCGGCCGACATCCTGGAGATGGGGGTGTTGGAGGAGTGGACGCTTGCGGACCTGCGGGAGTTAGCCCGAAAGATGGGGGTCTCCGGCTACAGCCGGCTGAAGAAAGAGGACCTGATCCTGCGCATCCTCCAGGCGAAAGCGGAGCGGGAAGGGCTGACTTTCCGGGGAGGCGTGCTGGAGATTCTGCCCGAGGAGGGGGTGGGCTTCCTGCGGGGGCCCAATTATCTCCCCGGTCCAGAAGATGTCTACGTCTCTCCGTCCCAGATTCGGCGCTTCGGCCTGCGCAACGGTGATCTGGTCATCGGCCAGGTCCGGCCGCCCAAGGAGACGGAGCGGTGGTATAGCCTGCTGCGGGTGGAGACGGTCAACGGGATGGACCCGGAACAGGCCAAATTGCGCCCCCGCTTTGAGAAACTGACCCCCATCTTCCCGACCCACCGGCTCATCATTGAGACGGACCGGCACAACCTGACCACCCGGTTACTCAGCCTCATCGCGCCCATCGGTAAAGGGCAGCGGGGCCTCATCGTCTCGCCGCCAAAAGCCGGGAAGACGACCGTCCTCAAACACATCGCCAACGGCATCACTGCCAACCATCCGGAGGCCCATCTGATGGTTGTCCTCATCGGAGAGCGGCCGGAGGAGGTGACCGATATGGACCGGTCGGTGGAGGCGGAGGTCATCAGTTCCACCTTTGATGAACCGGTCCAGAATCACACCAAAGTGGCCGAGATGGCATTGGAGCGGGCCAAACGGCTGGTGGAGTGCAAAAAGGATGTGGTCATCCTGCTGGATAGCATCACCCGGCTGGCACGGGCGTACAACCTGGTCGTCCAGCCCAGCGGACGCACTCTCTCCGGTGGCCTGGACCCGGCCGCCCTCTACCCGCCCAAGAGTTTCTTCGGCGCGGCCCGCAACCTGGAAGAGGGCGGCAGCCTCACCATCATCGCCACCTGTCTGGTGGACACCGGCAGCCGGATGGACGATATGATTTATGAGGAGTTCAAGGGGACCGGAAATATGGAACTCCACCTCAGCCGGCGGCTGCAGGAACGGCGCATCTTCCCCGCCTTTGACATTGAGCGGTCGGGCACCCGCCGGGAGGAGTTGCTCCTGGATCCGGATACGCTGCAGAAGGTCTGGCTGATGCGCAAGATGATCGCCCAGATGGTAGCCCCGCCGCCGGCCGGCGCCGGGTACGACCTGACGACGGTCACCGAGTCGGTGCTGCAGCACCTGGCCCGCACGCGCAACAATCGGGAATTCCTGGATACGCTGAAAGAAGCCATGTAGCGCTGTAGCACAAGATTAATCTTGGGCTACGGTTTCCAGCCACTCCTGCACCGCGCTTGCCACCCGGTCTGGCTTCTCCAGCATCACCATGTGACCGGCTCCCTCTACCGGGATCCAGCGCGCGCCGGGAATGCGTTCCGCCAGCCACTGCCCAAACTTCGGCGGCGTCATCCGGTCTTCTGAGCCGGTGATCACCAGCGTCGGCGCGGTGATCTCCCCCACTCGCTCCCGGACATCAAAGCGGTCGCATGCGGCGAAATCCCCCCACACGACCTGAGGGTTTACGCGCGCCATCATCCGGCGGCCCCGGGCGACCATTGCCGGGTCGGCTTCCGGGCCCCAGGCCCATTCGGTGATGAGGGCCACCGTTCCCCGCGCGTCCTGCAGAATCCCCTCCAGGATGACAGGCGCCACCCGTAAGCGCGCGCCAGTGCCCACCAGCACCAATCCGGCAACCCGCGCGGGAGCCAGCAGGGCCGCCATCTGGGCAATAGCGCCTCCCATGGAATGCCCCACCAGCACTCCGCGCGCGACCCCTGTGGCATCCATAAAGCGGATGACGTCGGTGGCGTAGTCCTCTATCCGCTCCCGGCCCGGTCCCTCCGACCGCCCGTGTCCGGGCAGGTCTATGGCGTAGACGGTGGCACCGGGCATGCGGCGCAGTGCGGCCGGCCAGTGGAGGTGATTCCCGCCCGCCCCGTGGATCAGGATCAGGGCAGGCCCTCCTCGCCCGCTAACGGTGTAGAAAAGGTGCTGTTCTCCTATCTGAGCAAAAGGCATGGGCTCCTCCAGCGTGCCAGGCATTCCCCCGAGGTGCTGGCACGTCACCCTGATTTTTGGACCCCCGCCCGAAAGGCGGCCAGGTTGCGCTCCGGCTCCCGGGGCCACCGGTGCCGGATGGCTTCCTCCACGGCCGAAGCGGGGAGAATATTCCCCAGGCGAGTATGGCCAACCGCCGCCCCCAGTACGAACATGTTGGCTGGCAGACCGGCAGGGGATGAATCCGGGGGGAGGTAGATGGGGTGCCCCTCCGCCGCGCGCACCTGCTCCAGCACCGTCTCCGGCGCCGGATACGCCGCCTTGCCCAGCAGGACGGCCGTTGGGAGCCAGCGCTCCCCGAAGAGGAGAAACTCCCCACCGGGCCGCAGGACGCGCACCGCCCGCAATGCCTCCGAGACCTCCATGGCGATGACCAGGTCGGCTCCCCGGGGTGGGATATTAGGGCCCGCCGTTGACCGTCCCAGCCGCAACTGAGCCTTGACCAGCCCGCCCCTTTGGGCCATCCCCTTGTAGGGATAGAAGCAGACCGGGAGGCCAAGGGCCACAGCCGCATCCGCCATCACCTCCCCGATAGTCAGGAGACCCTGACCGCCGACGCCGATGAGGAAAATGTCCAGAGTGTTATCCGTTCCCATTTTTCTCCACCGGAGTGTGGACCAGGGCATCCCGGTTGCACACCTGGGCGCAGAGGCCGCAGCCGTAACAGAGCGCGGGGTCAATCACCACTGCCTCCGTTCCCAGGTCAATGGCTGGACAGCCCGTGAGCATAATGCACAACTTGCAGAGATTGCAGTTCTCCGGCACGACGCGCACCGCGCCGGCCCGGCGTCCCCGACGCTGCGCCTGAATAGCGCACTCCTGTCGGGATAGGACGACTTTGACCCCGGGCAGCGTCAGCGCTTGCTGGATGGCCGCCGTCGTCTCATCCAGGTTAAAGGGGTCCACGATAAAGAAGTGTTCCACTCCCAGTGCGGGCACCAGTCGCGCGATGTCCACCCTGCGGCCTCCCGGGGGCTGAAAGTCCTCGGCGGTGCCGGGATTGACCTGCATGCCCGTCATCGCCGTCCAGCCGTTGTCCATAATAATTACCGTCAGGGGGACGGCGTGCTGGACGGCGTTGATGAGGGCGGGGATTCCCGCGTGGAAGAAGGTGGAATCGCCGATGGTGGCGATAACCGGGGTTTTGACCCCGGCGTGGACGTAGCCCTGGGCCAGGCCGATACTGGCCCCCATCGCGACCTCGTTCCAGACCGTGTCAAAGGGCGGGTTCATCCCCAGGATGGTACAGCCGATGTCGCCGGTTACCATCACCTGGTCCCGCCGGTATCCAGCCCGCCGGATGGCCCGATTGATGGCCAGGAAAGTCCCCCGATGGGGACAGCCCGGGCAGACAGTGATAGGGCGAGGGGCCGCCAGTCGCTCCGCCTCTGTTCCGGCCACGAAGAGGTTCAGGGGGATAGAGAGACCCCGTGCGACCGCAATCCCCCGGACCACGTGGCGCACGTCGTACTCACCGACCCGTTCCAGGGTCCCGTCCAGTTTGCCCACGATGCGGCCGGTGAAGCCGAGCCGGTGCGCTTCTACATAGACCCCCCGCTCCAGATGGGGCTCCAGTTCCTCCAGGACGACCATTGTATCTACGTGTTGTAGCAGGGTCCGGACCTCGTCGGAGGGGAAGGGGTGCGGGGCCCGAACGCGCAGGACGGAAACTGTCCGGGGGTCCAGGCCCAGACGGGTTGCTATCTCTAACCCCTCCTCCAGGTATGCGTTGACCACTCCGCTGGCGATGATTCCCAGTCCCCTCCCGGTCGTCGCGATCTGAAGAGAGTTCAGGCCCGCCTCTCGGATCCATCGTCCCGCTTTTTCCAGGCGGGCGATCAGGTCCTGGTGCTGCTGCATACAAATGGCCGCGCCCGCTTTGGTGAAGCGCGCGATGTCCCGGAGCAATTGGGGCTCCCGTTCAGGGAGGGGGGCGGGCTCACCCACCTCCACCGGCGCGGAGGCGTGAGCGATCGCGGTGACCAGTCGGACCAGGACCGGCGTCCCCACCGCTTCGGAGAGGTCAAAGGCCAGGCGGGTGAACTGGTATGCCTCCGCTACGGAGGAGGGGTCCAGGAGAGGAAGGTCGGCCAGAAGGGCAAAGCCCCGCGAGTCCTGCTCACACATCCCGGCGCTCACGCCGGGATCATCGGCCACATAGATGACCAGCCCGCCCACAACGCCGGAATAGGCGACCGAATAGAGGGAATCGGAGGCCACATTCAGGCCCGACATTTTCATTGTACAGAGGGCCCGCTGGCCCGCCCAGGCGGCCCCGGCGGCAATCTCCAGGGCCACCTTCTCGTTGGTGCTCCATTCCACATAGACATCCGGCGGCTGGTTTGCCAGCAGACTCTCTATGGCCCCGGTGGAGGGGGTGCCTGGATAGCCGGTGATGACGCGGGCGCCTGCATGCAGCGCGCCCAGGGCCAGGGCTTCGTTGCCAGTTAGAAGTTTCTTTGAAGACATTGCTCTCTCAGGGCACTCCGTGTCGGAAATGGCGGGGCGCACAGGCCTGGCAGCCTGCGCTCCAGTTGTGCTCTTTGGGGCAAGTGGTTGCGATTATCTTTGAAAATCTTCATCACACGCCCATTATAGCCAGGGTTGCGCCCCTGTCAACAGAGCAAAAGGAGGGCGGTCTCATCTCGTTCAGACCAGGGCCTTGCCTGGCCCGGTATATGTCGGATCGTTCATAAGCCCTGGGGTAACTATTCAGCGCTGATTGAAAGTAGCCTCTCCGGGCCTTTGGCCGGAGGACGGCCTGCGCCGTTCCGTTCAAGACGGACGACAGACGACGGACCACCGACCGCTGCCATCTGTGGTCTGCGGGAGGGAGGCCGATTTCCCATCGGCGCCAAGAGGGTGACCTCCATCGGGCTGAATCGTTACGCCTCGGGTTCTATCCACAGCACTTGGCGCAAATCGCGGTTTTGTGTTATCATAACTGGTGCATTTCAGCCGCTGATGAGGAGGCCAACGATGCTGAAGGAGTTCAAAGAGTTCGCCCTGCGGGGAAACGTCTTGGATATGGCCATTGGCATTATTATTGGCGCCGCCTTCGGCAGCGTCGTCTCATCTCTGGTTAAAGATATTCTGATGCCGCCTCTTGGCTTCCTTTTGAGCAACGTAGACTTCTCCAATCTCTTTATCAGTCTGAAGGGCCATTATGCTACTCTGGCGGAGGCCCAGGCGGCGGGCGCGCCGACCATCAACTACGGCATCTTCATCAATACGGCATTGAACTTTATTGTCGTGGTAGCAGCGCTCTTTTTCTTCATTGTCCGTCCGGTGAATCGCTGGCGGCGGACCCGAGAGGTCCCTCCCGCCGCGCCGACAACGAAGGAGTGTCCGTATTGCTTCTCCACCATCCCGCTGAAGGCCACCCGCTGCCCGTATTGTACATCCCATCTGGAGGGGAAAACCGGTTAATGGACGAATTACGAAGCCGTCTTCTCGCCCTGCAGGCCCGACTCCAGGACATCCGGAGGCGGCTTTGACTTGGACGGCAAAGAGCAGGAAATCGCCCGCCTGGAGAAACGGGCCGCCGCACCGGACTTCTGGGATGACCTCCAGGCCGCTCAGCGGGTCATGCAGCGCCTGGCCGACCTGCGCGACGAGCGGGAGCCCTGGGTCGCCCTGGAACAGCGCGTCGCGGATGCCCTGGAACTGGCCGCATTGGGCGACGAAAGCCTGATAGAAGAACTCCGGAACGAAGCGGAGGAGGTAGAAAACCGACTGGAAAAACTGGAGTTTCGCCTTCTCTTCTCCGGCCCCTACGACCGGAATGACGCCTTCCTGGCCATCCACGCCGGGGCCGGCGGCACCGACGCCCAGGACTTCGCCGAGATGTTGCTGCGGATGTACCTGCGCTGGGCCGAATCCCGGGGCTACCAGACCGACCTGGTGGACCGGCTCTATGGAGAGGAAGCCGGCATCAAACGGGCCACCGTCGCCGTCTCCGGGCCCTACGCCTACGGCTACCTGCGAGCCGAGCGGGGCGTCCACCGGCTGGTCCGCCTCTCCCCCTTTGACGCCGCCCATCGCCGCCACACCTCCTTCGCCCTGGTGGAGGTCTGGCCGGACCTGCCGGAAACGGCCAGCATTCACATCAATCCGGACGATCTGAAGATTGAGACTTTTCGCTCCTCTAGCGCAGGCGGCCAGCATATGCAGAAAAACGAGACCGCCGTCCGCATCACCCACCTCCCCACCGGCATCGTCGTCACCTGCCAGAACGAGCGCTCCCAGACCCAGAACCGGGAGACAGCCCTGCGGGTTCTGCGGGCCCGTCTCATAGAAATGGAGGAAGAAAAACGCCAGCGGGAACTGGCGGAAATCAAAGGCAAACACATTGAGGCGGCCTGGGGCAACCAGATTCGCTCCTACATCCTCCACCCCTACCAACTGGTCAAGGACCACCGCACCGGCTACGAAACCGGCAACACTCAGGCCGTGCTGGACGGAGAACTGGACGCGTTTATGGAAGCGTACTTGAGGTCCACTCTCTGGGAAGGAGGAAACGGAGCATGGACGAACAACCGGTAGAGGAACTGGTCGGACAGGTCTCCCACTGGTACGGTAAAATCAGCGTGATGGGCGTGACGCTCACCGGACGGCTGGCCGTGGGCGATACCATCCGCGTGCGCGGCCACACCACCGACTTCACCCAGCGGGTCACCTCTATGCAGGCCTGGCATCAGGACATCGCCGAGGCCAGCCCGGGCGACCAGATCGGCATCCGCGCCGCCTTCCGCGCCCGCCCCGGCGACCGGGTCTATAAGATAACCAGCGGGTAGCGCAAGATTTATCTTGCCCTTCACCCAGTGGGTCACCTCTATGCAGGCCTGGCACCAGGAGATCGCCGAGGCCGGCCCGGGCGACCCGATCGGCATCCGCGCTGCCTCCCGCGTCCGCCCCGGCGATCGGACCTCAGTGCAAGATCGATCTTGTGCCTGCTTCTGCGCGATTCTGTGGCCCTGCGACATGCGCCCTTCAGACCTTCTGTGTCGGGTTCGGGAATTCATCCGCCGCCACGACCTGCTGAGCGTCGGCGACGGGGTAGTGGTGGGTGTCTCCGGTGGGCCGGACTCCCTCTGCCTGCTCCACCTGTTGCTGCGCCTGCGGGAGGAGTACCGGCTGCAACTCCACGTAGCCCACCTCCACCACGGCGCGCGCGGCGAGGATGCCGACGCGGATGCCGCCTTCGTTGCCGACCTGGCCCGGGAATGGGGCCTCCCCGCTACCCTGGCGCGAGAGGACGTCCCTGCCATTGCCCGCGCCCACAAACTGGCCTTTGAGGAAGCCGCCCGCCGCGTCCGCTACGCCTTCCTGGCCCACGTCGCCGGAGAGGTCGGCGCCGCGAAGGTCGCAGTGGGCCACCACGCCGATGACCAGGCCGAGACGGTGCTTATGCATTTCCTGCGTGGCGCAGGGCTGGCCGGACTGCGGGGGATGCGCCCGGCGACCCCCCTCTCCGAGTACCGTCTCCTGCCCCAAACCGGCCCCTTCTCCCTTCCGGACCGTCTGCCCCTGCTCATCCGCCCGCTCCTGGACATCCCGCGCGCGGAGATAGAAGCGTACTGTGCCGAACAGGGCCTCACGTCCCGCTTTGACCGCTCCAACCTGGATACGACCTACTTCCGCAACCGGCTGCGGCACGAACTCCTGCCCCTTCTGGAGACCTATAACCCCAACATCCGTCGCCGCCTCTGCCACACGGCGGAGGTCGTCGCCGCCGACTACGAACTCCTGGCCCAGATGCGGGACTGGGCCTGGGATCGGATCGTGCGGGAGGAATCGGAGAAAGCCATCGTCCTGGACCGGGCCGCATGGCAGGCTCAGCCGCTATCGCTCCAGCGGGCGCTCATCCGGGAGGCAGCCTACCGGCTGCGCCCCTCCCTGCGGGATGTGGACTTCGTCCACGTAGAGGCGGCGGTGCAGGTGGCCCGTGCGGGTACGACCGGCGCGCAGGCCACCCTCCCCGGCGGCCTGGCCCTCACCGTTGGCTACGACACACTCACCATCGCCGACGCCGGGTACGAGCCGCCGCCCCCAGGCCCGACCCTCCCTCCGGGGACGGAGATACCGGTGGCCCTGCCAGGCCGGACCCCCCTGCCGGGCGGCGAGTGGGTCCTGGAGGCAGAACTTCCGGAGACCTGGACTCTGGCAGAGGTGAGGGGCAACCCGGATCGGTGGACAGCGTACCTGGATGCGGAGAGCCTGCAGGGGACGCCGGTCCTGCGCACCCGTCGCCTCGGCGACCGCTTCCGGCCCCAGGGCATGGGCGGCCATGCCCCCCCGCTGACGGACTGGATGATCAACGCCCGGGTCCCCCGCCCGGCGCGCAATTCCCTGCCGCTTTTGGTCTCTGGCGACGGGGAGATCCTCTGGGTCTGCGGCTGGCGCGTCTCGGAGACCGCCGCCGTCCGCCCCGAGACCCGCCGGGTGGTCCGATTCCGGTTCCGTCGGGAGAGAGGCACAGGAAAGACGGGCGTTGAGTAATCCGCATACCCGGGATTGCCACCGAGATTGAACGGGGCGTCATCTATGTTTAAGCGAACCGACAGGGAGTTTCTGGCGACATTCTGGAAGCCGCTCGTCGCATCCGGGCATACGTAGCCGGGATGACCTATGAGTCCTTTCTGGAGGACACGAAGACCTAGGATGCAGTAGTCCGCAATCTGGAGATTATCGGCGAGGCCGTGAAAAAACATTTTGCAACGGGTGAGCCGATGAGCAAACGGATACTCTATCTGATTGGTATTGCCCTGGGGGTTATAGTCCTGGCCGCCTGCCGGCCTGCCCCCGCCGCGCCGACCGGGACGCCGGCCCCCCAACGGGGCCGTATCCTGATGGTCATCGCGCCCCAGGACTTCCGGGACGAGGAGTACGCCCGCCCGCGCGAGATTCTGGAATCCGCCGGATACGCCGTCACCGTCGCCTCCCGCTCCCGGGAGACGGCCCGGGGGATGCTGGGGATGCGGGTTCAGCCCGACCTCCTCCTCCCCGAAGCCCGCGCCGCCGACTACGACGCGGTCATTTTTGTCGGCGGGAACGGCGCCCAGACTTACTGGGACGACCCGGAGGCCCATCGGCTGGCGCAGGAAGCCGCCGCCGCAGGCAAGGTGGTCGCGGCCATCTGCATCGCCCCGGTCATCCTGGCCCGCGCCGGCGTGCTGGAAGGGAAACAGGCCACCGTTTTTAACCCTCCATCCCTCTGCACCGAACTGACCGCCCACGGAGCCACCTGCACCGACACATCCGTCCAGCGGGACGGGCGGATCGTCACCGCTTCCGGCCCCCACGCGGCGGAAGAGTTTGCCCGGGCCATCCTGGCCGCCCTGGAGGAACCCTGATGCTGACCCCGAAGGTACGGACCGTCCTGACCTGGCTGACCGTTGTGGCGATCGTGGTGATGCTCATCAGCGGCCTGGCCAGTGCGCTTCGGGTGCTGGCCCGCCCGTCCGGGCAACGCCTGGCGCTCTCCATCACGCCGCCGGAGGTGACCCTCTGCGTCGGCGAGACGGCGGTCTTTTCCGCCGCGCCGCTCCCGGCAGCCCGCTGGGCCGCCACCGGCGGCACCATCGGCGCCGACGGCCGCTACACCGCCGGCGACCTCCCCGGCAACTACGAAGCCCAGGCCGTCGGGCCGGGCGGGGAGCAGGGCCGGGCCTACATCCACATCGTCGCCTGCACCCCGACCCCGCTCCCCACGCCCACACCCATACCCACCCCGACCCCGACCCCCACGCCGCCGCCCACGCCCATCCCGGAGGCGGACCCGGCAGGCGACCTCTTCGTCTACAACACTGGCGCTGCCGCCCCCGCTCCCTTTGACGGCGTGGACATCCGCAACGGTTCCTTCGCCGCCGACGGGCACCTCCGGCTGGAGAGCATGCCCGCCGAATGGACCGGGTGGGCCCAGGCGGGGGAGACCGTCCTCTGGATGGCCCTCCACACCCCCATCCCGGAGAAGATGCCGGTGCGGACCGATTGGTTCTTCGTCCTGGACCTGGACGGGAATCCAGGGACGGGCCGCCCGCCGGGAACTCGTCCCGCCAACCGGGGCCTGGGGGATGAGGTAGCCGTAGGGCTTTACTACGACCCGACCGATGGCGCGTTCCACTCGTACCTCCTGCTCTGGAATGCCGCGCGGGGGGATTTTGATGACGGCGGGGAGCCTCGCTACTGGCTCTCTCCGGACCGTACGGTGGTAGCCCTGGCGGTATCGGGGGATATTCTGGGTCCCCGGGGGTTTGCGCCGGAAGCGGCGCGCGGTCGGGCGGCGACCATCGCCTACACCACCCCTGAGCCCGTCGCCGACTTCTACCCCCAGTAGCGCTCTGCGACTCTGCGCCATGCTCCCTGCTCCCTGCGACCTGGGCATCGTCATCGTCAACTACAACACCCGCGACCTGCTGCGGGCGTGTCTGCGCACCGTCTACGCCAGCCGGGGGGATTTCACCTTTCAGGTCTGCGTGGTGGATAACGGCTCCGCCGATGGAAGCGGGGAAATGGTGACGGCGGAGTTCCCCCAGGCCCACTCCATTCTCAACCCGGACAATCGGGGGTATCCGGCGGCCAACAACCAGGGACTGCGCCTGCTGGGGTTCCCGGACGGCGCCGACGCGCCTCGCTTCGCCCTGCTCCTCAACCCGGATACCGAACTCCCTCCCGACGCGCTGGCGAAGATGCTGGCCTTTCTGGAGGCGCATCCGGAGGCCGGCGTTGCCGGCCCCAAACTGGTGCGGCAGGACGGCTCCCTGGACCTGGCCTGTCGTCGTTCCTTCCCCTCGCCGGAGGTCTCTTTCTACCGGTTCTCCGGCCTGGCGCGCCTCTTTCCCCGCAGCCGCCGCTTTGGGCGCTACAACCTCACCTACCTGGACCCGGACGAGATGGCGGAGGTGGACGCCGTGGTGGGGGCTTTTATGATGCTGCGCCGGGAGGCCATCGCCCAAGTTGGCCTGCTGGATGAGGGGTTCTTTATGTACGGGGAAGACCTGGACTGGTGCTACCGCATCAAGGCGGCGGGCTGGAAAGTGTACTACAACCCGGAGGTAACGGTTCTCCACATCAAGCGGGCCGCCAGCATTCGCAACCCCCGCGCCCAGGTGGAGTTCTGGCGGGCGATGGATTACTTCTACCGGAAACACTACGCTGCCCGCACCCCCTGGCCGCTCCACGTCCTGATTCTGGCAGCCATCCGGACCCGAACCCATCTGGAGCGGCTGCGCTGGCGGATAGCGGGGGTGAAGGTATAAGGTATGATGGGAGCGAGAACCCAGCCGGGTTTGACGATGCGGCTTTCGTGTGTTATATTGTAATACAGGCCGCCAGGCCTGCACGCAGGCTAACAGCCTGCGCCACGGATTCATCCTGTATGCAGGATGTGAAATGAAAAAACGTCGCGCACAAATTTTCTTTATCGGAACCCTGTTTCTGACCGATGCGCTGATGGCCGGGGCGGCCTTTTACGGCGCCTACTGGCTGCGCGCGACGCTCCCCTTTCCGGCGGAGGCGGTCACCCTGGCCGCGCCCCCCGCCTACGCCCCGGTGATGCTGGCCCATGTCGCAGCGGTCCTCATCGCTCTGGCCTTCAACCGTCTCTACATCCTGGCCCGTAGCCCCTCCCGGGTGGACGAGTTCTATCAGACCATCGGGGCCGCCACGACAGGCACCATCACCGGCATCGCCCTCTCCTACTTCCTCTTCAAAAACACACCCCTGGAGGTGGATTACCCCCGGGCGATGATGATATATGCCTGGATGCTGACCATTCTCCTGGTGACGGTGGGGCGGCTGGCCCACGGGCGGCTGCGGGCGGCCCTCCAGGCCCGGGGCTGGGGACGGGACCGGGTGCTGGTGGTGGGCACCGGGGACGTGGCGCGGATGATTCTCCACAAGATTCTGGGCAACCCCGGCCTAGGTTATCAGGTGGTGGGGACGGTAGAGGTAGAGGGTTACCCAACGGTAACCCTGCCGGCCCCCATTCTGGGCAATGCCCGCGACTTGGGCAACCTGATTGAACAGCACCAGGTGGATGAAGTCATCATCGCGCTGCCGGAGGCAACCCACCAGGAGATTCTCACCCTTATCTCCGAGTGCGAGCGGGGCAAGGCGACCATCAAGGTTTTCCCCGACGTGTTCCAGATCATCGCTGGACCGATGGGCATCGGCGACCTGGGCGGGCTCCCTCTGCTGACGGTGCGCGAGGTCGCCCTGCGGGGCTGGCGGCGGGCCGCCAAACGGTTGATGGACATCGTCGGCGCAACGGTGGGGCTCATTCTCCTCTCCCCGCTGATGCTCCTCACCGCCATCCTTATCAAACTGGATTCCCCCGGCCCCGCCTTCTATGTCCAGGAACGGATGGGGCTGGACGCCCGCCCCTTCCTGATGTTCAAGTTCCGCTCCATGCGGCAGGACGCAGAGGCCCGGGGGCCGGGCTGGACCCGCCCCGGCGACCCCCGGGTGACTCGCCTGGGCAGTACTCTGCGCCGACTGAACGTGGACGAGTTGCCCCAGTTGATCAACGTCCTGCTGGGGGAGATGAGCCTGGTAGGGCCTCGCCCGGAGCGGCCCGTCTACGTGGCCCAGTTCCGCCGCTCCATTCCCCGCTACATGGACCGGCACCGGGAGAAGGCCGGCATGACCGGCTGGGCCCAGGTAAACGGCCTGCGGGGGGATACCTCCATCGCCGAGCGGACCAAGTACGACCTCTGGTACATTGAGAACTGGTCGCTCCTGCTGGACATCAAAATTCTCCTGCGCACGCTGGTCAACATCTTCCGCTCCCCCAACGCATATTGACGGCCAGCGCCCTCAGGCGCCGAGCGTTCGCCTTCGCGGACTCCTCCCGTCGGCGAACGCCGACGGTCAGAAGACATGAACCGCCGAGGCCTTGAAGGCGATGCAGACCTCCTCTCCCTCCCGCAACCCCATTTCCTCCAGCGATGGCCGGGTGACCGCGCAGACGAAATCCACCGCCCCCGGCAGGGCCCGCACCGTCACATAGACGAGGGCCCCCCGGTCCAGCACCCCCACCACGCGCCCCCGAAAGGAGTTGCGCATGCTGGAATGGAGCGGCTCCCGGGAGAGCACCACCTCCTCCGGCCGGATGGACGCGTGGACGAGACCGGACCGGTCGGTCAGGACGGCTATCCTCATCCTCTCCCGCCCGGCACCCCCTACGACGAGCCACCGATAACCCCCATCTCCGGGGAAGATTTCACCCCGGAAGATATTCCTCACCCCCACAAAACGGGCCACGAATTCCGATTCGGGCTTGCGGAAAATCTCCTCCGGCGAGCCGACCTGAACCACTTTCCCCTGATTCATCACCCCGATGCGGTCAGCCAGCGCGACGGCTTCCTCAAAGTCATGGGTGACGTGAATCGTCGTCGTGCCCAGTTCCTGGTGCAATCGGGCCAACTCTCGCTGCAGGTCCTCTTTCGTCTGCGGGTCCAGCGCGCTCAGGGGCTCGTCCAGCAGCAGAAGGGAGGGCTCAATCGCCAGCGCGCGGGCCAGGGCCACCCGCTGGGCCTCGCCCCCGCTCAGCGTTCCAGGGCGGCGATGGAGCAGAGGATGAACGGAGAGCCGGCGGCTGATCCTCTCTACCTGTTCCGTAACAGCCCTCCGATCCAGCCCCTTCAACCGCAGGCCGAAGGCGATGTTCTCGGCCACGCTCAAATGCGGGAAGAGCGCGTAATCCTGGTAGACAAATCCGATGGAGCGGCGCTCCGGCGGAACCCGGGTGATGTCCTCGCCGTTGAGGAGAATTCGCCCCCGCTGGGGGAAGCGAAGCCCCGCGATGGCCTCCAGCAGCACCGTCTTACCGGCGCCGGTCGGGCCGAGAATAACGAAGTACTCGCCCGGGACAACTTCCAGATAGACCCCGCACAGGTGGAACTCCCCCAGGTCCAGCCACAAATCCATCACTTGGAGGCTCATCTCGTTTTCCGCTCGATCTTGTGGATTCCCCGCAGCAGCACGAAAATGACCAGGCAGATTAGAATCATCACCGCCGCTACCGGCCGGGCGGAATCCAGCCCGAAGGACTCAAACCGCTGGTAGAGGAGCACCGGGGCCACCATCGGGTGATAGGCCAGGATGACGACCGCGCCGAACTCGCTCAGTCCCCGGGCCCACATCATCATTGCTCCGGAGAGGATACTGCGCCAGGCCATAGGGAAGGAGACGCGCCAGAAAGCCTCCCAGGGGGATGCCCCCAACGTCCGCGCCACCCGCTCCAGGCGGGGATCCACCGCCTCAAACCCCTCCCGGGCCGCGTTGACCAGAAAGGAGAGGCTGACAAAGAGCATAGCGATGACGATGCCGGGCACGGCGGAGACGAACCTCAGGCCCAGGAGGCCGAATGCCTGGCCCAGCGGGGCCTGGCGCCCAAAGACCATCAGGAGCGCGACGCCAGCCGCCGAGTGCGGGACGACGACGGGCAAATCTATGACCCCTTCCACCACCCCCTTGCCGGGGAAATCCACACGGGCCAGCAGATAGGCCAGGGGGACGCCGCAGAGGAAGGCCAGCAGGGTGGCGATAAGGGACGCGTAGAGGGTCAGGGAGATGGCGCCGCGTACCTCCGGATCCAGGAGGGTTTGCCAGAGGACGGACGGGCTGGCGGCGGTGACCGTTCGGGCCAGCGGGACGACGACGAACAGGACCAGCAAGGCCCCGAGGGCAGAGAAGAGGGCGATCAGTCGGTTGGCGAAAAAGACTCTCATGGCTCCTGCTCCCTTACCAGCGGCCGGAGAATGGGAGGAAGCGCGTCCCGGTCCCCTGTGACGGGCGGCACAATGGGCGGCTGGCCCATCCGGGCCATTATCGCCTGCCCCTCCGGGCCGATGAGAAACCGGACAAACTCCAGCGCCAGGTCGGGATGAGGGGCGTTTTTGGGGACGGTCACCCCGTAGACGATGGGCTCCCCCCAAACGGTGACGGTCTGACCCGGGCCGGCGCCGGTGATCTCCACACGCGCCTGGCGATAGAAGTCGGCGTACTCTGCATCCCCCAGGTTGATCTCCGGCGGCAGCGCCACAAACCGGAGGCCGTGCTGGACAGCGACCGAGCGGTATTCAAAGGCATAGTCCACATCCCCCGATTGCAAGAGCGCGATCAACTCCACCGATTTGGGGCGCATATACGCCTTCGGACAGCGCGCCTCCAGCGTTCGGTAGAGGCCGGGCGCCCCGTAATGGGCCTCCGCCAGTTGCCAGACCATCAACGTACGATAGCCGCAGGGATCCGTATGAGGGTCGGCGCGGCCGCAGATGACGCCATCCCGACCGAGAATTTCGTACCAGTTATCGGCGTCCACCTCGTCCGCATACCGGGAGCGGTCGGTGTAGGCCAACACCATCTCGTTGCGGGCAAAGAGGATATTCCAGTCGGCGAAGTCGGGGATGAGCAGCCGGTCAATGACCCCGTAGTCGGCAGAAATCATCAGGTCGGCCTCCCGGCCCAGTTCACGGATTTTGCGGGCGGCCTCGTTGCTGCCGGACGCCTCGGTCTCAAAGATGACCCCGGGGTAGTGGGTCTGGAAGGCCTCGGCGAGGGCCCGTACCGGCTCCGCCAGACTGCCAGCATGGAGGATGACCAGTTTCCCACCCCGGGCGGCCACCGGGGAGGGCGCGGGGAAGGACGACTGACACCCGGTCAGCCAAGAGGAAAGGATGACGGCGGCCAGAATTGGACGAATTTTCACTTTTCACCTCCGTTAACCACCAGGAGTAGTAGGCCCGGACCATCGCCTCTACGTCCAGCGTGATCCCCGCCAGCGGCCCCGCCTCCTGCGGCGGCTCTCCCCGCTCCCGCGCCGGCAGCGGGAACTCGCGCGGGAGCCCATGCCGCGCGTTGAAGGCATGGCGCAGCCGCTGAATGGCCTTTCCGGCCTCCAAGAACTCCGACTCCGTAATCCCCCAGCCAGTGGCGGCGTTCAGCCAGGCGAAAGGCGGCTCGCCCATATAGAGAGCAAAATGGCAGAGGCCCAAACTGTCATAGGCACGCAGGACGGCCATGCCAACGGCCATAACCCGTCCCTTCGTCGCGTAGTCGTAGCGACTGCCGGGCTTGACCCCCTCCAGAGCGAAATACGGCATAAATGGCGGCAGTTCCACCGTTCCCGAGAGGGTGGCCGTGTGACGGCCCGGGGCCGGATCCACCGCATATCCCAGCGCCACTCCCGGTTCATAGAGGCCCCGGTGCATAGCCAGTTCCTGCCCTCCGGCGTGAACCGCCGCTTCCCGCGCCTCCGGGCCCAGTTGCTCGGATGCCCGCCGGACGCCATCGGCCAGCCATTCTCCCAGGCCCGGCTCCCGGCGGGCGATGCGTGCCGTCAGTTCTACAATCGCTTCGCCGTTCCCCCAGTCCAGCGGTAACTCCTCCGCCAGTTCCGGCGGAAGCCATCCCCGCTCCCGGCACTCTATGGCAAAAGCGATCGCGGCGCCGGCGGAAATAGTATCCAACCCGGCCCGGTTGCAGATGCGGTTACAGCGCATCACCACGTCCAGGTTGTCATTCAGCAGGAGCGGGCCGAAGGCGGCCAGCGTCTCGTACTCCGGCTTGTGATCGGTATCGCCGTCGGACAGGCGGACGATGCCGCCGCAGGCTACCGGGCAAAACGAACAGCCGTACCCCCGAATCCTGGGCCGCACCACCGCTTCATCGCTCAGACGGGCGGCCCGGCGCAGCGGAAAGTCCCGGTAGCCGATGCCAGTCCAGTTGCGGACCGGCGTGTCTCCCAACTCCACCAGCGCGGCCGTGCCGGCGGCGGTCCCATAAAGGCGATACGTGTCTATGATTATGGAAGTCGGGCCGCCACTGGGCCGAAGGCGCAGCCGCCGCATCACAGGGAGGGCGCGCAGGAGGAAGCCGGCGATGCCGGAGGCCCAGCGGGACGGCTTGCGGCGGAACAGTCGCCGGTACTCCTCTGTGGTCCGCCGGAAGGCCTCGGGGTCGGCCAGAGGCGGACGGGCTTTCCCCCGTGCGGCGACAGCCTTGAGGTTCTTGGCTCCCATGACCGCGCCCAGGCCGCACCGCGCGGCGGCCCGCCCGTCGTCGTTGATGATGGCGGCCAGAAGTGACCGCTTCTCCCCTGCCGGGCCGATACAGGCGGCGCGCACGTCCCGGCCGTGGGCGGCGCGCAGAGCGGCCTCCGTCTCCCGGGTATCCAGACCCCAGAGGTCGGTGGCGTCCCGGATCTCGGCCCGCTCGCCGTCTACATACAGGTAGACAGGCCGCTCCGCCTGGCCGGTGATGAAGACGCCGTCGTAGCCGGCCCCCCGCAGAGCGGGGCCGAAATTCCCCCCGCAGTTGGAGTCCCCCCAGGCGCCGGTGAGGGGGGAGCGGGCGCAGACCATGAAGCGTCCGCCGAAGAGCGCGCCGCTCCCAGTGAGGAGCCCGGGGAGAAAACCGATGATGTTCTCCGGTCCCAACGGGTCGGCGCCGGACGGGATGCGCTCGTAAAGGGCCCAGGCCCTCAGGCCGTACCCACCCAGATACCGGCGATAGACCTCTTCGGGAGGTGTCTCTACGGTGATTTCGCCGGTGGAAAGGTTGACAAAGGGCAGTTTTCCCCAGTAACCGTTGGGCATGGGAGACCTCCGGATAGGGTCGGGCGGAGGTAGGGGCAGGGGCAAGCCCTGCCCCTACGGTGTCGGCGTGGGCGCCGGTGTCAGCGGCGATTCCAGCCAGAGGAAGCGGCGGATGATTCCCTCATCCGACGCAGTGGTGAAGGCACCGCTGCGGGTCTCCCGGACTACCCGGACCTCCCATCGGAACTCCCGCGCCTGGGAGCCGGAAGGCGGGAAAAGGTCGGCGGGGAGCCGGTAGGCCGTCGTCCGGGTGTGCACCCGGAGGATGGGCATCCCGGGCCGGGTGATCCGCAGTTCGTACCACTCATTGGGGCGCAGGACGGCAACGGAGGCCCACTGGAGCACGATGACCGCATCCGGCCCACCGAAGACGGCCCCGTCCGGCGGATACAGGAGGGGCGGCGACGGATAGGGCGGGATGGGCGTCGGCGTGGCATAGGGGTTGGGGGTGGGCGTCGGCGTGGGCATCGGTGTCCCCAACGGGATGATCAGCGGCTGGTTCACGCGGATGGCGTCGGAGCCGGCGGGAATCTCCGGATTGGCGGCCCGGATCAGGGAGAGGGTGACGCTGTATTTCTGCGCGATGGAGAGGAGGGTCTCCCCCGGCGCGACGACGTGGATGATGTAATCGCCCGGCGTGGGAGTCGGCGTGACCGTCCCCGGAATAGGCGAAGGGGTGGGAGTGGGGCGGGCCGGCGGGATGAGCAGGACCTGCCCGATTTGCAGCGCGTCCGGGTTGATGCCCGGGTTCAGGGCGATGATTTCCTCCACGGTGGTGTCGTACCGGACAGCGATGCCCGAGAGGGTATCGTTCGGTTGGACCTGGTGAGCCCGGGGAGGCAGCGGAGTGGGTGTGGGCGTCTCAGTCGGCGTGGCGGTAGGGGTAGACGTGGCCGCCGGCGTGGCCGTCCGGGTCGGGGCGACGGTCGGGGTGGGGAAAGGAGCCCGCTGGGGAAAGAAGAGCGGCCCCAGAAGCCAGTAGGCCGTCCCCAGAACCAGTGCGGCGACAGCGAACGCCGCCACCCAGAAGAGCCGGTGAGAATAGCGGGCCGGCGCGCGGGTCACCAGCGACTCCGCCTCCGGCCTCTCTGCCAGGGACGCGCCACAGATGATACAGGTAGTGGCTTGTGCCGACACCTTTGTCCCACAGGCCGGACAGATTCTGTTGGGTAAATCAGTGGGTGGTAAATGGGTCATTGGATCATTGAGCCATCGGGGTCATTGAGCCATTTGCCCGCCCAACCCCAGGTCCGCCGCGACCGATTGCATGGCCTCCAGGACGATGCCAACGTGCTCCCAGAGGTCCACCCCCAGGAGCGCCGCGCCTTCCTCGGCCGCGCTCCGGTCAGCACCCGCTGCGAACCGTTTGTCCTTCCACTTGTTCTTGACGCTCTTGACCGTAATCTGGCGGATGTCCTTGGAGGGGTGGACCAGGGTTACGGCGACAATAAGGCCGGTCAGGTCGTCCACGGCGTAGAGGGCGTGCTCCATCCGGTTCTCCCGCTCCACGCCGGTCCGTTCGGCCGCATGGGAGAGGACGGCGCGGACAATCTCCTCAGGCCAGCCTTGCTCCCGCAGGATGCGGGCGCCGGTGAGCGGGTGGTCTTCAGGGAAGCGCTCGTAGTCAAAGTCGTGGAGGAGCCCCACCACGGCCCATTTCTCCTCGTCCTCCCCGAAGCGGCGGGCATAGGCCCGCATGGCCGCCTCCACGGCCAGCATATGCTTGAGCAGGTTCGGGTTCTGGATGTACTCGGTGACCAGTTTCCAGGCATTTTCTCGGGTGGGTTGCATGGTGACCTCCGGAGTGAAACGGGAAGAGTGAAACGTGAAACGGGAGCGTAGAATATCGGGATCGGGTCGCCCAGGACGGGTTGAGGGCGGCGAATCCACAGGTCCCACCAGGCCAGCCAGAGGGCCAGGACTTCGCGGGCCCAGTACTGGCGGATGTGGATGTAGGGGTGTCGGTCGGCCACGAAGCCAACGGCGTCTATTCCCAGGCGCTTGCAGGTATAGAGAGCGCGCGGCAAGTGATAGCGCTGGGTGACAACCACCACCTCCCTCAGGCCGAAGATGGCCTTCGCCCGATAGCAGGTGTCATAGGTGCGCCGCCCGGCATAATCCAGGACGATGTCCTCCTCCGGCATTCCCAGCGTCCGGGCGACCTCCCGCATCTTCTCCGGCTCGTTGTAATTCACGAAGCGGTTATCGCCGCTGAAGAGGAGTTTGCGGACCCGCCCGGCCCGGTAGAGTTCCACCGCTGCCGTCACCCGGTCTCGCAGGATGTCACTGGGCGTACCGTCGGGCCAGTAGCCAGCGCCGAAGACCAGCGCCACCGGGCGCTCCGGCACCGCCGCCGGGTCGGTGGAGATGAGCCTCCGGTAGCGCACGGTCAGCGTCCAGAGGGTCCAGCCCCCGACCGCGCCCAGGACAGAGAGGAGGACGCAGATGAACGCGGATAGACGCAGATGCCATCTGTATGTTTCTACGCTTCTCTGCCCAGGCCTACGTTCCTCCGGGTCCATCTTTTTTATTTTTCCTCCCATTCTACGGCACCAAGGAAGTCACCGCTGCCACCGTCTCCAGGTCCGGCCCCCAGAGGACGGTGACGACGCGGCCGGTGCGGTAGAGGTAGGCCGCTCCCGCCGGCCCGCTCCAGAACCGCCCCGTCAGGCCCAGCGGAGGATCGGTGGCGACCAGCGGCGGGTTGCGGAACCCGGGCACCAGCAGCGCATACGCGCGCTCAAACTCCACCGCCTCTTCCCGGTTCTCCCATACCAGTCGCCAGGCGATGACCTCCCGGCCCGCCGTATCCCTCCAGAGGGTAAAGGTATCCCCGGCCCAGCCGTCGGCGGCGCGGCGGGCGGCCTCGTCGTCGTCCAGATAGGCCGCCAGGTGCAGGCCGACCAGAAACTCGCCAACGGTGTCCCGCCGGGCCAGGCTCCAACCTTTGCCCAGAACCGACGCCAGGTCCGGGATGGCAGGCTCCAGGGCGGAGTGGCGGGCCCGGTACCGCTCCGGGTGCAGGACCTCCTGGGTGCTGCAGGGCGGAGCGGCGTAGGCGCGGTTCACGGCATCCCAGCCGCCGTCGGCGTAGAGCGCGGCCACGAAACGGGCCCCTTCCCGATACGGGAACAGGCGAATCGCTGCAAAGGTAGCGGCGTTCGCTACTGGCGCGTAGGTCGGCTCCTCGGCCCCGGCCGCCAGGGCGGCGAGACGGTCCACTTCCTGAGGGGCGGTGTCCAGTCCGGCGTAGCGGGCGGTGGTGAGGACGGCATCCCCCTCCAGAAGCGCCCGCAGAGCCAGCGCGGCGTCCGTCGTGGGCCGGCAGGCGGCGGCCAGCGGGACGCGCGGCGGTTCGGCATCCGGGCCCAGCCCGAACCCGCTGTCCTGGAGCGCATGGGCCAGGGTGTGCACCAGCGCCAGTTCATCGTCGGGGGTGGCGGGCCCCCGGCCCGCCACCAGCAAAATCTGCCGTCCCGCCGGGGCATAGAGGCTGAATACCCGGGCGGCCTGCGCGGTCACATCCGGCAGCGGGAGCGGATCCAGCCGGGGTACCAGCCCCAGCAGGCCATAAAGGGCCAGGGCCTCCTGCGGGCGGATGTCGCTGTACCGGTGAAGAAGGTAGAGGGCGATCTCCCGCTCCGACGGGAAAGTTACAGGAAACTGCTCCACCGGCGGGAGGTCCCGTACCCGGGCCAGGATACGGGCCACCTCATGCACCGCGCGGGCGCTCTGAATCTGGGAGAGGGGAACGGCCCGCGTGGGAGTCGGGGCGGCCGTCGGGGAGGCAACCGTTGGGGCAGGAGAAGACTCCGCGATGACCGCAGGGGATTCCAGGGGGGGTGTTGGCCCCTGCGGTGAGGGAAGGGGAGAGAGGGCCGTCATCTGCCGCGTGGTGGTGACCACGACATAGCCGAAGAGACCAAAGACGGCAATGACGGCGGTCGCCATCAGAGCCAGGATCAACCGCTGGCGGGGTGTGAACCCCCTCACCGCAAAGCCTCCTCCTGGGCGGCGATGAGTGCCTCAATCCCCCGACGGGCCAGGTCCAGCATTCGCTCCAGCCGATAACGGGAGAAAGGAGATTTCTCCGCTGTCCCCTGCACCTCTACAAACCGTCCGTCCCCTGTCATTACCACGTTCAGGTCCACCTCGGTCTGGCTATCTTCTTCATAACAGAGGTCCAGCCGGACCTCGCCCTGCACAATGCCGACACTGACGGCAGCGACGGGGGTGCGAATGAGGTCCGGAGGAACGATTCCCCGCGCGGCCAGGCGGCGCAGGGCCAGGGCCAGGGCGATGTATCCTCCGGTGACAGCGGCGGTGCGGGTGCCGCCGTCGGCCTGGAGGACGTCGCAATCCAGGATCAGCGTCCGCTCCCCCAGCCGGGTCAGGTCCAGGCCGGCGCGCAGGGAGCGGCCGATGAAGCGGCGGATTTCCTGCGTCCGCCCACCGGTCAGGCCGTTCTCGCGCGGCGTGCGGATGTGGGTAGAACGGGGCAGCAGCGCGTACTCTGCCGTCAGCCAGCCCTGCCCGGAGCCCGCCAGCCAGCGTGGCACCCCCTCCTGCAGGGTCAGGTTACAAAGCACGCGGGTGCGCCCCCATTCCACCAGCACCGACCCCTCCGGGTAATCCACGTAGTCCAGGAGGAAGCGGACGGGGCGGAGTTCATCGGGCTGTCGCCCATCAGGTCGGAAGACAACGCGGGACATCGCACTCCCTTCCTCACCCCACCCCCGCTGCCTTCGGCGGCACCCTCTCCCCTCTCCGGAACTTTGTTCAGGTGAGGGAGGGGGCAGGGGGGAGGGGTGAGGAGCCCTACGGTGTGACAGGAACGGAGGGCTGAAGTTGCCCGATCAGTTGCTCTATGGCCGGCTTCTGCTCCTCCGGCGCCATCTGGAGCGCCGTCTGGGCTTCCGCCAGCGCCATCTCCAGGAGCCCCTTCTGGTAATAGGCGATCGCCAGCAGCCGGTGGGCATCCCAGGCCCAGGAGCCGGTGGGATCCAGTTCCAGCGAGCGGCCCAGCGCTTCCACCGCCAGGTCGTCCTGCCCCTGCTGCAGATACACCCGCGCCAGCGCATTCCAGACCTGGGGCATAGCGGGCACAATTTCCAGAGCCTTCCGATACGCCTCTGCCGCCCCTACCAGGTCCCCTTTCATCGCCCGGGCATCCCCAACGATGAGCCAGGTCTGCTCAAAGCCATCGTCCACTGCCAGAGAGCGGTTGATACACTCCCAGAATCTCTCCTCGTCCCTCAAACTGTAAAAATAGAGAGTAGCCCACTGGTTCCAGAGGATGGGGTTATTGGGGCTCAGCGACGTGGCGGCCTCGTAATAGCGGGAGGCCAGGTTCAGAAGCGTCTCCCGCTGGGCCTGCCCGGCGGGAAGGTCGGCCCAGCGCTGGTACATCCGGGCCAGGTTGGCCGAATGGTCGGTGTTGAGCGGGCTCAGCGCCTGGGCCTGCAGGAGCACCCGTTCCGTCTCCCGCAGAATCGCCTCCTGCTGGGTTGTGTCGGTGGTGACAGTCGCCGCCTCCAGCAGCGCGCGGCCTAGATAGAGGTAATAGAAATCCTCGTGGGGGGCCAGTTGGACCGCCCGCTGGTAGTGGGGGACGGCCGCTCCCCACTGTCCGCTCCGGTCCCATGGGTCGGCCTGCTTGTAGATGATATCAGCGCGGATGGGGCGCAGGTTGGCCTGCACCGCGCCGAATGCCGCCAGCGGGAGCAGGACCGCCAGCGCCACCGGCCCCCAGGCTGTCCCCCACTTTTTGGGTATCCACCGCTCCCCCGCCAGCGCCAGCCCGCCCAGGAAAATCACCACGGCCAGAAAGCCGTAATAGGCCCCGATCTGCCCGGCGATGTACTCTGCCAGGCGCAGCAGGTCGTTGACGTTCTGGACCCTCATCCGCAGCACAGCAGCATGGCGCCCTGCCAGCAGCAGGCCAAAGGTCATCCCTACCGTCAGGGATACCAGGAGGACGATCAGGGCTGCCAGCCACAAATCCCCCCGCCGCTGTCCGAATACCCCCCGGTGGGCCATCTGGGTGACGGTCAGGAGGGTAGTCATCGCCCAGGCCATACCGAAGACCAGGAGGATGCCCAGGGACTGGCGGGGCGGGCCGCCGATGGCGATGACTGTCAGCGAGCGCCAGAAAATCTGCGCGGGGTTGCTCAGCCGCTCCACGTTGTTGACGAAGTCATAGGCCAGGGTGCCCAGGATGAGGGCGCCGATGAGGGCAGAGCCCAGCGCGGGCCAGAGCCAGGCGGGGACAGCGGAAGACGGCGCGGGTGGAGGAGTCGCCGGCCGGCGCCGCCGTTTCCTTCCCTTTGACTTGGGGGACGGCACCGTCTGCGGCGCGGCGGGTCGCTCCTCCCGCTCCGTAATGGCCTGAGTGCCCAGGAGGACAAAAACCGCCGCTAGGGTCCAGAAGGTGGTCCGGGTGGACGCAATGGCGATGCCGAAGTTAATCTCCACCAGATGGGCCACAAAGGCAGCCAGAATGCCGATGAGCAGAATCTGGTGGGGATGGGCCGCTGGGAGGGACTCCGGGGAGAAGAAACCACAGATGACCAGATAAGCCAGCATTCCCAGGACCATCCCCACCGGAACCGCCAGCCCGAAAAAGTGAGGGCCGACAGTGGGGATGACGGCCGCGACAGCGGCCAATGCGCCCGTCACCAGCAAGCCGAAAAACAGCCGCCGCCGGGATGGGTCCGGAATCCACCCCAGCCAGGAGAGGCCATAGTAAAAGAGACTGCCGAAGAGCCAGAGGTACGCCGCAAACCCCACCAATCCCGTGATGACCAGCGAGTCCAGCGTCTCGTTGTGAGAACGGTCCGGTGAGGCCGTGCGAGACTCGTAATGGCCCAGGAGGGGCGGGTAAAAACGGTTATAGGCCACATACATGGACTCCGGGCCGTAGCCGACCAGTGGGCGGATGAGATTGAAGGGATCGGGGTGACCGGTGGGGTCGGCGGTGGTGGCGGGATACTGAATAGGTTGGTGGGGCAGGACCAGGCGCCGGGCCCCCTCCCAGATGAGGGAGCGGACCTTGCCGGTGCCGGTCTCCGCCTGGAGGACGTCGTCCAGCCGGCCCATCCAGGGTTGCTCCTGGGCCCAGGCGTGGACGGGCTCGGCCAGGTTGACCGTGAGGAAGCCGGCGGCGAAGAGGAGGACAGTGACCAGCGCGGCCGCCCACAGCCAGCGCCACCCCCGCCCGTTCACGATGAAGGCTAGCCAGGAGCCGGCGATGACCAGCAGGGCGCCCACAGCCGGTGCCCACTGCAGGGATGGGTTTGCCTGCGCGGCGCCGCGCAGGGCCAGATAGAGCCCGGCACCCACTATCCCGGCCCCGACGATGCTCCCCAGTCCGAAAGTGATACCAGCCTGAACATCCTCCAGAAGGTCCGTTGGATGAGGGACTTCCCGCAGAGCGGCGCGCCGCAGCGCCAGCAGTCCCAGGAACGCCCAGACGGCCAGCCCCATCACCAGCCCCATCAGCGGCCCCCGGCTGTGAGTGTACCAGATGCTGATGACCTGGACCAGGAAGATGAAAATATAGGCGGCCGCCCGCAGGACTTCGGAAATCCCGGCCTTCTCGTCCGTCAGAAGGGAGCGGAAGGCGTCCACCGCGCGCCCCAGCGTGGGGAATGCGGCCATAATCATATACGCGGCGACGAAAATGGGGTTGCCCATATTGGAAGCCACCCGCTGGGTCACGTCGCCGCCCCAGGGAAGGGGGTCCCGGCGGGCGTGCTGGACGAATCCGTAAAGGGCGATGGGCAGACTGTTGAGAATGAGCGTCGTGATGAACCGGTCCACCTGAGCGCGGGTACGCATCCGGTCCAGGATGATGAGAAAAACGACGATATAAGAGAGCGTAGTGAACGTCCCCTGAAGCCGCTGGTAGGAGCCGAAGAAACTGGTGTACGGAGTGACCGAGAAGGCAGTGCTGATCAAGTAGACCAGGACGGTGAAGAGAGTCGGCAGGACCAGGGGGGTGCGCCAGGAGAAGCGCAGGCGACCCCCACCAGCGACCCATCCCTCCACCCGGCGGGCCAGCCAGACGGCGGCCATCACCAGGGCGATGGAGCGCAGGGTGGTCAGTTTATCCGGTTCAAAGACGCGGCTGGAGTAGATGTTGAAAAAAAGGGGCGTGACGATGATGGCCGCCAGCCATCCGGCCTCCAGAATGCCGTCCAGAATCGCGCTGAAGCGGGTGGTGTTCATCTATCTTCCTCGGGCATCGCCTCTACCAGTTCGCCGTAGGAGAAAATGATATGAAAGCCCAGGGCCTGGATTCGCTCCTGTACCTCCGGCCGGGCCCGGTAGCAGAAGCAGACGGGAAAGATTTCTCCCTCCAGGTTGCGGCGGGCTATTTCCACCGTTCGGGCGAACTTTTCCACTTCCCGCATCGTCAGATTGTGTTTGGCCTCCCCCACAATCCAGATGCGCCGTTCCGGTTGGGCCGGGTCGCGGGCCTCGCCGAAGATGTTGACCTCCCGCTTCTGGCCATCCCACCGCTGCCAGACCCGCTTCAGTTCTCCCACCTGCCAGCCCTTTTTCTGGCCGAGGACCCGGTGGATCACGATGTAGGCGATGTCTTCTATATCTCCACCAACGGTTTCGCTGAGTCCACCGACCTGGTGGGCCAGTCTATCCACTTTTCGCTCGGTGCGGGCCTGGGCCGCCGCCAGTTCCTCAATCCGCGCCTCGGTGCGGGCTTGAGCCCTGGCCAGTTCCTCAACCCGCGCCTCCGTCCGGGCCTGGGCCTCCGCCAGCCGGTCCAGCGCGGCTTCTATGCGGGCAAAGCGGGCCTCCGAAGCCTCCCGGTATTTCCGGAATTCCTCCTCGGTGCGGGCCTGGGCCTCCGCCAATTCTCGGACCTGCGCTTCGGTGCGGGCCTGGGCCTCGGCCAGCCGGTCCAGCGCCGCTTCTATGCGGGCAAAGCGGGCCTCCGAAGCCTCCCGGTATTTCCGGAATTCCTCCTCGGTGCGGCCCTGGGCCTCGGCCAGTTCCTGGATGCTCTCTTTGAGGTCCTGGACGTCCTCGCGGGTGGCAAACTCCCCCCGAATCTGCCCCGCGATCAGACCGAGAGTATCGGCCAGGATTTCAGCCTGAGGCTCATCAAACGCGTTGAGAAAACGCCGAAAGAGCAGAGAGCGTTCCAAGTTCGTGATCGAGATACTCATCGTTGCCTCCTGGATGGATAAAGAGATCGCTCCGCAGGAGTGGTCCTCTGGTATCCCATTATCCCATTCCGAAACCACTCCAGCGTCCGCTGGAGTCCCTCCTCCAGCGGCACTTCGGCCTCAAAGCCCAGAATCTCCCGCGCCCGACGCACGTCGGGCACCCGGCGGCGGGTCTCCTCAAAGTCCGGGCCGTAGGCGGAAGCATAGGGAACATGGACGATCTCCGATCGGGAGCCAGTCAGGGTTAGAATCCGTCGGGCTAGGTCGGCAATGGTGATTTCCCGGTCAGAGCCAATGTTGAAGACCTCTCCGGCAGCCTCCGGGACGGTCCCCGCCAGGATAGTGCCCCGCACCGTGTCGGCAACGTAGGTGAAACAGCGGGTCTGCTGGCCATCCTCGTAGACGGTGAGCGGCTCGCCCCGCAGCGCCTGGGTGAAGAAGCGGGCGATGACGCTCCCGTAGCCACGCGGGTCCAGGCGCGGGCCATAGGCATTGAAATACCGTACCACGGTAACCGGCAGCCCTTTTCTGGCGTAGGCCAGGGCGAAGTACTCGTCTATCGCTTTAGCATCAGAATAGGACCAGCGGGGGACGGTGGTCGGGCCCAGAAGCCGGTCCCCGTCTTCCCGCAGCGGCACGTCGGTGGATTTCCCATAGACCTCGGAACTGGAGGCGATGACAGTGCGCACCCAGTACTTGTGAGCCAGTTCCAGGACGTTTTCCGTCCCCCGAACGTTGACGATGATGGCATTCAACGGGTCCTCCACCACGTACTTGACACCGACGACGGCGGCCAGGTGAAAGATGAGATCGGCCCGGCGGATCAGCCGCTCCAGTGCGGTGGTGTTGAGGATGGAGTCGTTGATGAATCGGAACCGTTCGCTCCCCAGATGGTGGGCGATGTTAGCGACTTTGCCCACGGATAAGTTATCCAGGACGGTGACCTGGTGCCCCTGGGCCATCAGGGCATCCACCAGGTGAGAACCGATGAAGCCCGCCCCGCCGGTGACCAGGACTCTCATCTTGCCTCCAGGGGAAGAGGATGCGCTCCAGTGCTTCCTGCAACTGGGCAGGTGACCCGCACCGCATACCCTGCTCCGCCAAACGAGAACGGACCCTTTTAGGAGCCCCCTTTGCCCAACTACCCGATGCCGCGTCCGACATAATCTTACCCCGAATCGGGGAAAAGCGCCAGTCCAAAACAAAAAGAAGGGCCGGAGTGGCCCTTCTTTCAGAAAAGGAGACGGGCGAGCTTACGCTTGCCGGGCCATCTCAGCCAGACGGGCGAACGTAGCGGCATCCCGCACGGCGATGTCGGCCAGCACCTTCCGGTCCAGCGCTACACCGGCCCGTTTGAGGCCGGCGATGAAGCGATTATAAGAGAGACCATGCTGGCGGGCGGCCGCGTTAATACGCAGAACCCACAACCGCCGCAGGTCCCGGCGTCGCTGCCGGCGGTCCCGGTAAGCGTACCACATCCCTTTCATCCACGCCTCATTGGCCCGACGCCAGAGGCGATGACGGGTGCCGTAGTAGCCGCTGGTCTGGCGGATGATTTTCTTGTGACGACGACGGGTTCGGAATCCTCCTTTAACTCTCACGGTCTCACTTCCCCTTTTCTCTCAAATACGGTGCCAGACGAGCAACCCGGTGGCGGACCGCCGGGGACTCCACAACCAGTATCTCATCGTAGAGCCGCCGGGCCCGCGCGCTCTTCTTCCGACGCAGGTGGGACTTTCCCAACTTGGTGCGCATCAGTTTCCCTTTGCCACCCTGGCTGATGCGGAATCGTTTGGAGGTAGATTTATGGGTTTTGATCTTCGGCACGCTTCACCTCGCTCTGCTGACCTCCTGCTGCTTTCTTTGGCTTTGGCGCCAGAATCATCAGCATCGTCTGCCCTTCCATATTCGGGGCCTGCTCCACTACCGCGATATCGGCCAACTCCTTCGCCACTTCCTGCAGTTGCTCTATAGCCAGTTCGGGGTAGGTAATCTCCCGGCCCCGGAACCGGACCCGCACCTTGACCTTCATGCCCTCTCCCAGCCAGCGGCGGGCATCCCGCACCTTGATGGCCCGGTCGTGCTCATCCGTTTTCGGACGCAGGCGGATTTCCTTCACTTCCACCAACTTCTGGGAGCGTCGCGCCTCGCGCTCTTTTTTCGTCTGCTCGTAGATAAATTTTCCGTAATCTACAATGCGGACCACCGGCGGATCGGCGCTCGGGGAAATCTCCACCAGGTCCAGATTTGCCTTGCGGGCCTGCTCCAGTGCCTCCTGGAGGGAGACAATCCCGAGATGCTCCCGATTCGGGCCAATCAACCGCACCTGCGGAGCCTGAATCTCGCGGTTGATGCGGTAAGCGTAGCGCAGGTCACGCTTGAATTTTTTAGGCGGTCTTCGCTTTATTTCGGCCTCGCTTTCGTGGGTTTTCCGGATTCTGGCGTTTTCTGTAATGTGGTGTTTATCATAACACAAGATGCCGAAGGTGTCAAATAGCCTGAGGGATTAAACCTCATCTTCTGGACGCGCTGGCTCCACGTCCACGATGATCCCCGGAGCCGGGCTGGAAGGGCCAGCGGCGGGTGCTGGGCTCTGCTGGGGGGGCTCAATCAGCGGGGGTTCAATATCCGTGTGCATGGTGGTCTGCCCTCGCAGATAAGCCCCCTCGCTGACCAGGAGGGAATTTACCGTCAGGTCTCCCCAGACCCGACCCGTCTCCAGCACTTCCACCCGGTTGCCGGTGATATTCCCTTTCACGGCCCCGGAAATGGAGATGTTGTTGGCCTGAATATCGGCGATGATTTTGGCCGATTCCCCAATCACCAGATTGCCGGTCGTCTGAATATTCCCCTCAAAGATGCCGTCAATCCGGATGCCCCCTTCGGAGACCAGGCTTCCCCGAAAATGGGCATTGGGGCCGATGACCGTCTCAATACGGGCAGCGGGCGCTGCCGGAGCCGCCGGCGCAACAGCCGGGGGCGGCATCCTTCTTTCGGTTTTCTTTTCTTCTCTCCCGAACACGTTGGCCTCCTTATTCACTATTTGTATGATATGAAATTGGCAATTATCGCGCCGACTCAGGGGTGATTTCCGTGCAGATGGAACGGTACGTGAGTGACCATAACCTCCCGCCGGAAGAGGAAAGCCAGGTGAATCAGCCAGGCTGTCTGGTTGTGCAGGAGATGATGCCACCACTTCGCCGGGACAAACTGCGGGAGCACAATCGTCACCACCTGGTCCCGTCGCCGTCGGTCGTCTATCCGGTCCACGTACTCCACCAACGGCCCGATGATGGACCGGTACGGCGAAGGGAGCACGACCAGCGGGACGCCGTCTCCCCACTCTTCCCACTTGCGCTGGATTTTCGGCGTCTCGTTGGGGTCCACCTCCACATAGACCGCTGTCACGTCATCGGAGAGGGAACGGGCATAGTTGAGGGCTGCGATGACGGCCCGATGCACTCCCGCGATCGGGACAATCACCCGATGCCGCCGAACAGGCGGCGGGCTCCCGAAGGCCCCCAGCGAGAGTTGGGCCGCCACGTCCCGATAGTGGCGGTGGACCGCCAGGAAGAACCCAATGAAAAGGGGAATCCAGACGACAACGATCCAGGCACCGTAGATGAACTTGGTCACCACGAAAACTGTCAGGACGACCGCCGTCATTAACGCGCCGAACCCGTTGATGCCCATTTTGAGCCACCAGTGCGGGCCCCGGCGGCGCCACCACCGCATCACCATCCCCGATTGGGAGAGGGTGAAAGACAGGAACACTCCCACTGCGTAGAGGGGGATCAGGCGGGTGGTCTTGCCGTCAAAGACGACCAGGAGGGTGGAGGCTGCCAGCGCCAACGCCAGAATCCCGTTGGAGAAGACCAGCCGGTCCCCCAGCAGGGCGAACTGGTTAGGCATATACCGGTCCCGGGCCAGGAAATAGGAGAGGCGGGGAAAGTCGGCAAAGGCCGTGTTCGCTGCCAGCACCAGGATCAGCATCGTCGCGGCCTGGAAGAAGTAGTAGAGGATGGTGTCATCTCCGAACGCCACCCGTCCCAGTTGAGAGATGACCGTCTCGTGGGTCTCTTCATTGGGTACGACGCCAAACTGACGGCTCAGGAAGGTGATGCCCAGGAACATCGTGATCAGAAGAACCGCCATCGCGATGAGAGTCTTTCCCGCGTTCTCTGACTCCGGCGGCTTGAACGCCGGGATACCGTCGCTGATGGCTTCCACGCCGGTCAGCGCCGCGCAGCCGCTGGAGAAAGCCCGCAGGATGAGGAAAAGGGTCAGCGCATGGGTGGCGGGGTACGCTATCCGGGGCGGCGCGGCCGGCGGCATCCCCGATGCAATCCAGCGATATAACCCGACACCCAGCATGCCCAGCGTCATTATGACAAAAAAGTAGGTGGGGATGGCGAAAATTGTCCCCGATTCTCGCACGCCCCGCAGGTTCAGGATGGCAGTGACGGCGATGAGCGCCAGCCCCATCCCCACCCGGTACGGGTAGAGGGCCGGGAAAGCGGAGGTGACCGCCGCCACGCCCGCGCTGATGCTCACCGCGACGGTCAGGACGTAGTCGGTCAGGATGGCGGCCGCTGCCACCAGGCCCGGCAATTGCCCCAGATTGTCGTGGGCGACGATATAGGCCCCGCCGCCGCCGGGATAGGCGTGGATGGTCTGGTAGTAGGAGAAAGCGACAATAGCCAGCAGGATGGCGATGCCCAGCGCAATGGGCCAGGCCATCCCCGCGGCCGCGCTCCCGGCCAGGATGAGTACCAGCAGGATCTCCTCTGTGGCGTAGGCCGTGGAGGATAGCGCGTCGGAGGCGAAGACCGCCAGCGCCTTGATTTTGGTCAGCCGTTCGTGCTTCAGTTGGGCCGTTGCCAGTGGGCTGCCAAGGAGCAGCCGCCGCAGGCTGAACCCGGAAGGTCCGCTCCACATACTCGTTCCCTGTGGGGTAAATTGTAGCACAGAACTCCATCCCCGCAAGATGCCACTTGCGCCCCCGCCGAATCCCGATACAATATGAATGACGGACGACAGACCACAGGCCACAGGCGACAGTTCGGAGGGAACATGTCACCCAACGATTTCCGCATCACTGCTCACCCCATTCTGCCGGTAGAGCCCCGACCGACCTTCTCTTTCTTCTGGCAAGGAAGGGAGATGACGGCCTGCGAAGGAGAGACCATCGCCTCGGCCCTCTTCGCCAACGGCGTCCGCATCTTCGGACACCACTATAAAGATAACGCCCCCCAAGGCATCTTCTGCGCCAATGGCCAGTGCGCGCAGTGCACCGTCGTCGCCGACGGCCTGCCGGTTAAGTCCTGTATGACGCTGGTTCGCCCTGGGATGCACGTGGAGCCACTGAACGGCAAGCCCGTCCTCCCCAACGTCCAGACCGTCCCCCAGATGCGCCCCATAGAAACTGTAGAGGTGGAGTGCCTCATCATCGGCGGGGGGCCGGCGGGCCTCTCCGCCGCCATAGAACTGGGCAAAGCGGGCGTCCGCACGCTCATCGTGGACGACAAGCACCGCCTGGGCGGCAAACTGGTCCTCCAGACCCACAAGTTCTTCGGGTCAGTGGACGCCTGCTACGCCGGGACGCGCGGTATAGATATCGCCACGAAACTGGAAGAAGAAGTCCGCCGGTACGAAAATGTCCAGGTCTGGCTGAACTCTACCGCCCTGGCCGTCTTCTCTGACCGGAAAGTGGGGATATTGCGAGATGGCAACCGCTACGTCCTGGTCCAGCCCCATGTCCTTCTGGTCGCGACGGGCGCGCGGGAGAAGTCGCTGGTCTTCCGGGGCAATACCCTCCCCGGCGTCTATGGCGCAGGCGCGTTCCAGACGCTGGTGAACCGGGACCTGGTGCGCGCGGCCCGGCGGCTTTTCGTTGTCGGAGGGGGAAACGTGGGACTCATCGCGGCCTACCACGCCCTCCAGGCCGGCATCCAGGTGGTGGGCCTGTGCGAGGCGCTCCCGGAATGCGGCGGTTACAAGGTTCATAAGGACAAACTGGTCCGCATGGGCGTCCCCATTTACACTTCCCATACCATCCTCAGCGCTAACGGCGAGACGGAGGTGGAATCGGTCACCATCGCCCGGATTGACGACCGCTGGCAGCCCATCCCTGGTACGGAGAAGACCTTCGCCTGCGATACGGTGCTGATTGCGGTGGGGCTGGATCCGGTGGACGAGTTCTACCGCAAGGCGAAGGAATTCGGCCTGCCGGTCTACGCGGCGGGGGATGCCGAGGAGATCGCCGAGGCGTCGGCGGCGATGTTCACCGGGCGCATCCGGGGGCTGGAGATCGCCCGCGCGCTGGGCCGGGACGTGGGGGAAGTACCGCCGGAGTGGCACCGCACCGCTGAAATTCTCAAATCCCGCCCCGGCGCGGTGGTCCGGGAGGACATCCCGGAGAAAGAAGAGGGCGTCTTCCCGGTCCTTTATTGCTCCCAGGAGATTCCCTGCAACCCCTGTACCTCTGTCTGTCCCCAGAAATGCATCGTCATTGAGGGAGAGGACATCCGGGGACTGCCGGAGTATGTGGGGGAAGGGTGCATCGGCTGTGAGCAATGCGTCGCCATCTGCCCGGGGCTGGCCATCACGCTGGTGGACTACCGCCAGGACCCGGAATATCCGACCGTCACCATTCCCTACGAGTTCCCGCCGGAGAGCATTCATGAGGGGGATGTGGTGACAGTCCTGGATACGGAGGGGATCGTCCTAGGGAACGTGGAAGTGGTGAAAGTCCGGGCGCCGAAGTTCGCCGACCGGGCGCTGCTGGTGCGGGTCCGGGCGCCCCGGGAGATCGCCCGCCGCATCGCCGGGATTCGGGTTCAGGAGCCGGCGGTAGCGGAGCCGGAGGCGGTCTATGTCTCCCGGATGCTGGAGGATGAGATCGTCTGCCGCTGCGAGCGGGTGACGGTGGGAGAGATTCGGGCGCTGATCCGCGCCGGCCTGCGGGATATGAATCACATCAAGGGCATCACCCGGGCTGGCATGGGCGCCTGCGGCGGCAAGACATGCACCAACCTGATCCTCCGCCTCTTCCGGGAGGAGGGGATCCCGCCGGAGGAGGTAACGGAGAGCGTGCGGAGGCCCCTCTTCATAGAGGTCCCGCTGGGGGTCTTTGCGGGCGCGGCGGCCGAGGAGGTGGTGGCGGAGGCTCCGCCGACCCGCAAGGATGTGCACCGATGGGGGATGTAGCCAACATTCTCCTCCGCCTGAGGAATACCCAAGAGGTTCTGCTCAGCAGAACCTCTTTGTTTTCTCCACCCCAGTGGGTCTGTCCTTACCTTCTCCGGGATTGGGCATAGAGTACCGCGCCCCAGATGCCCAAGAAGAGGCCCGGATGAACCTCCGTTACACGGGTTCGGAAATCTCTTCTACTGCTCGTCCCAGCATATAAAAAGCGCTGCAGAACAGCATGATGGCCAACACGGGCGGTAAGAGCGCGTGCCAGGGTTCCCCCCTCGGAGACCAGCGGAAAGTGATCTGAGTCAGCCAGATCATCGTCCCCCAACTGAGCCGCATCTGGGTACGGCCGAAGAAGGAAAGAACGGCTTCTGTCAACACAGCCCCGGTGGCAGTAAAGGCCAGGAACAGGAACGACAAAGGCAGTATAAACGATAGGAGGTGGTACCGGATAATGTGCCCTCCTCCCCCACCGGCAACCCGGGCGGCATCCACAAAGGGCCGCACCTTTACGGAACGGACATGGGTCCGCACAACGATGGTGGGGACTCCCATTCCGGCCAGAACCCCGTACATGACCGCCAGAGAAGGCCAGTGCAGGTCTAACAGGAGGCCGATAATCAACAGGATGACCGGAGGGGGCATAAGGACAAATACATCGCTTATGCCCATCAGAATGGCATCTACCCAGCCACCCCAGTAACCTGACGCAAGGCCTGCGATGGTTGCCAGGAGGGCCGCCACGATCCCGGCCAGCAACCCGATCCCGAAGGACGTGCGGGCTCCGTAGAGCAATTGACTGAGCACGTCTCTGCCCATAGGATCGGTGCCCAGGAGGTGTCGGGAAGAGGGGGGACTGGGGTGAGAAATGGTGTCGTCAAAGCCTACAGTGGGATGATAGACTCTGGGTGGCCAGATGGTGGCCATCAACAGGGGATGGATCAGGGCCACAAGGCCGAAGAAGGCCACTATGAGCAGTCCGGCCCGCCCGAAGGGATGGGCCCACATAACGGAGGGCAATGCTCCTCTTTGGGCCTTAAATCCTGATGGCCCTCTCATCGCGCACCCGGGGGTCCAGCCAGGCATGGATGACATCCAGCGTACCGTGGGCGACCAGCATTAGCACGCCTACCACCGACAAAATGGCCATAATGACCGGAATGTCCTGGAAATCTATGGCTGTCAGGATCAGGGAACCCAGTCCCTTCCAGAAGAAGGCGACTTCTACTACCAGACTGCCCATCAACACGAAAGGCAGTTGGATGAGGAAACGAGTCAGCAGGGGTATTATCGCCAGAGGGGCCAGATGGCGGTCGCGAATCCTCGCCAGGGATAGACCTTTGGCCCGGGCTACATGGACGTAATCTTCTGCGGCCTGCTGGCGCATAAACAGCCGCATCAGGAGCAAGGGTTCGCCGAAGGAGAAGAGAACCACGGTGGCTAAGGGGAGGGCCAAATGCCATAACAGGTCCAGGGCCAGAGGTGCCAGGCCGGAGAGATACCACCCCAGCAGGGCAACGCATGCGGGAAAAAGCCATATAAAAGGGCGCACCCAGAACCGGCGCGCCCCCCTCCTTCCGGTCAGATGACCCAGCAGAGCGGAACTGACTCCGCAGAAGGTGACTGTCAGGAAGAGCAGGGTAATTATTTGATTCGCGGTGACCGGGGCCCCGCTCCATCGGTTCATGCTGAGTATGTTCTCCGCCGGGAACCATCTTAACCGGATGGCAAAAATCTGAACCAGGACAAAGGCCAGCCAGATAGGGAAAGAGTTATAACTGAGCACGCCCAGGAGGATGAGAGGCCCTTCTACGAGAACGCGGAATCCTTTCCGGCGGAAAGGAGAGCCGAGATATTTTCCCAGCCATATCCCCAGCCAGAAAGAAAGGAGGGCCGCTGGAAGGAAAAGGAACAGAGTACGGGGGGCCAGTTCCAGCAGGATTTTCCCCACAGGGCGGTGGGGAAATTGAAAAGTGGTCCCCAGGTTCCCGGTGAAGAACCCGACCAGCCAGCGAAGGTACTGTTTCCAGAGAGGGTCATTGAGTCCGAGGAAGGTCCGAAGGCCGCGCCGCAGAGGGGACGGAAGCCCGATAAGTGTGCTGACGAAGTCCCCCGGCATAGCCTGGATGAGGAGGAAGAGGAGAAACTGATAGAGGAGCAAAAGGACAAGCGTCCGCACCAGTCGGCGCAGAATGAAAGGGACCATGGCAGCGTCCCCACGGAATGGGGAACATCTTGTCGCAACAAAATGTTCCTAATTCAGGGCTTATCTGAAAAGTTGCCCGGCTATCTGACACCTGTTAGCGCCACTTCCGGTGGCTCTTGCAGGGCGTCATTGCAGTGCCCCATCGTGCGGGGCGCCTTCTTGGGGGTCAGAAACTCACAGGGTACGGAGCGCGAGGTTCGTCCTGCCCTATACCAGACGAATCTCGCGCTCCAGGCCACAAACGATTCGTGCTCTCTCAATGACACCCCGGAAGAAACTGTCCAGGGGCCAGAGACACTTTTGACCTTTGCGTCCTTCGCGCCCTTGGGGTTTTCAGACAAGCCCTACCTGCTGCGGCATGGCCAGGCGTCGGCTCAGGTCTTATAGCAGGCCACATAGTGCCCCCCACCTACATCCCTCAGCGGCGGGTGGTCATTCCGCTCACAGAACGCATCGGCGATGGGGCATCGGTCGTAAAAGCGACAGCGGGGGGGTGGGTTGATGGGTGTGGGGATAGATCCTTTGATCTCTATGGCCTGCCGCTTAATGCGGGGGTCGGGAATAGGCACAGCCGAGATCAGGGCCCGCGTGTAGGGGTGCTGGGGATGCTGGAGCAGTTCCTCCGTCTCCGCCTGCTCCACGATTTTCCCCAGATACATCACCGCAATCCGCTGGCACATGTAGCGCGCCACGGCCAGGTCGTGAGTAATGTAGAGATAGGTCACTCCCAGCCGTTGGGCCAGGTCCTGCATCAGGTACATAATGCCGGTGCGGATGGAGACATCCAGCATGGAGGTTGGCTCGTCGGCCACGACAAAGGTGGGGCCGACGATCAGGGCCCTGGCGATGGCCACCCGCTGCCGCTGACCGCCGGAGAGTTCATGAGGGAAGCGGAACATAAAAGAGGAGGGCGGCGTCAGGCCCACCATCACCAGCATCTCTGCCACCCGCTCCTCCCGCTCCAGCACATCTCCAATGCCCTGCACTATCAGCGGTTCGGCGATGGTATCAAAAATGGTCAACCGGGGGTTCAGCGATTCATAGGGGTCCTGGAAGATCATCTGCACCCGGCGGCGGAAGGTTTTCAGGTCTTTTCCCCGCAAGGTGGCAATATCCACCTCGCTGCCGTTCGCGCGCAGGTAGATGTGACCGGCTGTAGGGTCCAAGAGCCGCACCAGGAGTTTGCCCGTCGTTGTTTTTCCCGAACCGGATTCCCCCACCAGGCCCAGACTCTCCCCGGGGGCGATGGTAAATGATACGTCCTCCACGGCGTGAATGAACTCCTGGCTCTCCCGAAACAGCCCCCGGGTGAGGGGGAAGAATTTGCTGAGTCCCGCTACTCGTACCAGTGCTTCGCCCATATCAACCCTCCAGGGGATGCCAGCAAGCGGCAAAATGGTCGCCCCCGTACTCCTTGAACTCCGGCACCTGCTCCATGCAGATAGAGGTGGCGTAAGGGCAGCGCGGGTGGAACCGGCAACCGGGCGGGGGGTGGAGCAGGTCGGGCGGCTCGCCGGGGAGCATGGTCAGTTCCCGCTTCGGCCCAACAATACTGGGGAACGCCGACATCAGCCCCGCCGTATAGGGGTGGATGGGGTGGTGGAAAATCTCCTCCGTGCATGCCTTCTCCACCAGCCGCCCCGCGTACATCACACCAACGCAATCGCTGACTTCGGCGATGACGGCGATGTCGTGGGAGATGTAAATCATCCCCATATTCAGTTTCTGCTGGATGGCCCGCAGTTCCTTCAGGATGCGGTCCTGGACAATGACATCCAGCGCCGTTGTCGGCTCGTCGGCGATGATAATGTCGGGGTCGCAGGCCAGCGCCATCGCGATGACGGCCCGCTGGCGCATCCCACCGCTATATTCGTGGGGGTATTGATCCATCAGCGCTGGGTCCAGCCCCACCAGCCGGAAGAGTTCGGCTACCTTTTCCCGAGCCGCCGGATAGGAGAAGTTCTCCAGGTGGGTCTCCATCGCCTCAATAATCTGGTCGCCCACCTTATATACCGGGTTCAGGGAGTTCATTGCGGCCTGGAAAATCATAGAAATCCGCCGCCAGCGGTATCGGCGCACCTGCTCTTCGCTGAGCGGCACCAGGTCCACGCCGTCCAGATAGATATGGCCTCCCTTAATGTGGGCATTATCGGGGAGAAGTTTGAGCAGACAGATGGCTACGGAGGTCTTCCCGCATCCCGATTCGCCCACCAGTCCCAGGGACTCCCCTTTGGTCAGGGTGAAGGAGACATTATCCACCGCCGACACGTCGCCGGCGCGGGTAGTGTAATGCATGGTCAGGTCGTCCACGTAGAGAATCGGTTCCGTCACGGTCCTGCTCCTTAGCAGAGGATGGGTCCGGTCGGCTATCGCTTCCGCAGGCGGGGGTTGACCACTTCGTCCAGGGCACGTCCAACCAGGTAGAAAGCGGCACAGAGAAGGGTGATGGAGAGGCCCGCCGGGACAATCAGCCACCAGGTCTTAGTGTTCAAGAGATACCCGGCCGTCTGGGCCGTATGGATCATCAACCCCCAGGACATGCGGATGTTCAGCAGGCCGAAGAAAGAAAGGGCCGCCTCGGAGAAAATGGCCGAGGTCACCGTGAACATCATGTACAGGAAGGAAAGGGGCAGCAGGTTGGGGATGATGTGGTGGCGGATGATATGCCAGTGGCTCCCGCCCGCCACCCGGGCGGCCTCAATGTACGTGCGCACTTTGATGGTCAGGGCCTGGGATTTGATGATGATGGTCGTCCCGCCGAAGCCGGAGAGGATGCCGATGACCAGCGCCAGTTTGGGCAGGTCCAGTTTAAAGAGCGCACCGAGGACGATGAGAATGGTGACGAAGGGGAGCATAATGATGAGGTCTGCCAGGCGCATAAAGAAAGTGTCTATAGGCCCGCCGAAGTAGGCAGAGAGGGCGCCGATAGTAGTGCCGATGGTGACGGTAATCAGCGCGGCCACCAACCCCAGGATGAACTCCGACCGGGCGCTGAACATCAACTGGCTGAGCACATCCCGCCCCAGGGGATCGGTGCCCAGGAGATGGCGGGAAGAGGGTGGGGCTGGCTGCATCGTCTCCTCGTAGGCGTAGCCCACCACCGGATCATAAACCGTCGGATCCCAGACGTACTTCATCAGGATCGGATGGGCAATGGCCAGCAGGGCGAAGAAGATGATGATGGCCAGGCCGATCAGCCCAATGCGGTTTTCGGCGAACAGGCGCCAGTTGGTGCGCAGAGAGCGCAGGAAGAGGCGCAGACGGATTTTCCAGAGCGGTTGCTGCCGCAGCCGCTCCCGCTCTTCCGGAGAGAGAAACTCATCCAAATGTCGTCGGGGCTCCTGCATTCCCGTTCCTCCTCATCAGCCGTACCGGATGCGGGGATCCAGGTAGGCGTAGAGAATATCGGCGACCAGATGGGCCAGAAGGGCCAGAGTGCCGGTGAAGACCAGCCCACCCATCACCATGGGGATGTCCTGAGAGAGGGCGGCCTCCAGCAGGGTCAGGCCCATTCCCGGCCAGGAGAAAATGGTCTCAGTGATGACGCCCCCGTCTATAGCGAAGGCCAGGCTGAAGACGAAAGAGGTCACCACTGGAAGCATCGCGTTCCGGGCGGCGTGTTTATCCCGAATGCTCTTTTCGGGCAACCCTTTGGCCCGTGCTGCCATTATGTAATCTTCCCGCAGGGTCTCCAGCATGCTATTGCGGGTCAAGAGCATCGTCCCGGCAAAGGAGATGCAGGTGAGGGTGAAGACGGGAAGGACCAGGTGGTGGAGGATGTCCAGGATGTAGCGAGTCAGGCCAGTGGGGACCCAGTAGGCGGCCAGGCCGCCCAGAACGACCAGAACTCCCAGCCACTGGACCGGCCGGCGGCGGTCGGGGCGCACAGCGCGGGTGGCCAGCAGCCAGAAGAACAGGATAAGCAGGTCGATAAAGGCCGTCAGTAGCATCCGCTGGAAGAGGACGGTGGCCTCAATGGGCGCTCCCCGCCAAAGGGTAGGTGTGATGAACTTGCCGATAGGGAAGAGTTTCAACGCGGCGGCGAAGATCCAGATCATCATCAGGCCAAACCAGGGGGTGAAGACGGTATAGAGGGTCACACCGCCCACCGTCGCCACGTACTCCAGCGTTTTGCCCCGCTTCCAGGCCAGGATTTTGCCCGAGAAGAAGCCGATGGTGAATGAGACCACCGTAGCGGTCAGGAAGAGAGTGAGAGTGCGTGGGGCCCGTTCAAAGATGATGTCAGCCACCTGACGGGGGTAATTTGAGAAGGAGATACCCAGATTCCCGCGCAGGAGAGAGCGCATATACCGGAAGTATCGCTCGTGGACCGGACGGTCCAGCCCGAAAGTGGCCTTCAAGGCCTCCCGCTGGGCCTGGGTCAGTTTGGGATTAGAGAGGAAAATCTGAGCGTAATCTCCTGGCTGCGCTTCCAATAGAAAGTAGGCCAGGGTGATAAAGATAAAAAAGGTAATCACGATCTGGACCAGGCGTCTCAGGACATATCGGCGCATAGGGCTCCTTATGAGAAGGTGACGGTCACCCCCACGGTGACCGTCACCGGATTTTACAAGATGCGGGGCGGGCTGAGGCCCGCCCCGCATTCCCTCCAGCCCTTATTTGATCACCACCGTAGCCGGCAGGCCCTGGACAAACTGGAGACCGCCCAGCGTGTCGGTGTAGGGGTATTCCACCGCCGCAGCGCGGTAGGCCTCAATGATGCCCGTATCAAAGAGGACGATGTAGGGCAGTTCGTCGGCCAGAATCTTCTGAATCTGGTCGGCGATGGCCTTGCAGGACTCCAGCGTGTCGCAGGACTTGATCTGGTCGGCTAGGGCGTCAAACTCAGGGTTGGAATAGCCACCGGCGTTGTTGTCACCCAGGCCCGCGCGCTCGCTGTGGAAGAAGTCGCGCACGTAGTCGGGGAAGATGGAGAGGCTCCAGCCCAGGATCCATATGTCAAAGTTCTGCTCGTCAAAGACCTTGGTGACGATGATGTTGAAGCCGGTGAGGTTGGCCTTGACGGGGATCCCGAACTCGTTGAGCCACTGCTCAATCCAGATGGCGAAGGTGGAGCGCAGCGGGTCGTAGCCGGGGCTGGGAGCCAGAAGTTCCATTTCGGGCACCGGCTTGCCGTCCGGCATGATGAGCCGGCCGCCGGGGGTAACCTGGCGGTTACCCTTATCCCAGGCCGGCTTCTGGTCGTTCTCCCACTTGTAACCGGCCGCCTCCAGGATTTCAATGGCCTTGTTGACGCGCTCCTCGCGGGTCATCGGGGTGCCATCCTCCTTCAGACCCCACTTGGGCACGTCGTCGGTATACCAGAAGGCATTGCCCTTGGGGACGAAGGAGTAGAGCGGGAAGGCCACGCCCTGGAGGATGGTCTTGGTCACGAACTCCTTGTCAATGAGAACGGCCACAGCCTGACGGAAGGCCTTGTCGTTCATCGGCGGCTTGCGGCAGTTAAAGCCCAGATAGCGGAACCCGTTGGTGTTATTCTCAATGACGGCCAGGTTGGGGTCTTCCTCAATCTGGGCTTTCAGCCCCCGCTGCAGGCCCAGCGGGTTGAGGACGAAGTCAATCTCCCCCGCCTTCAGGGCCAGCACCGCCGCGTCCTGGGTGCCGTAGAGGGTGTAGATGGCCGAGGAAGCGAAGGGGCCAACCTCCCACTCTTTGTCCACGTCACCCGTGGGCTCGCCGTAGCCGACGAACTCGTAGACCCCCTCCTTGAACTCCTTGTAGGCGCCATTCTTGTACTCAATCACTTTGGCGCCCTTGAAGAAGTAGTTGGGGTTGGCCGTGTTCTCGGCGAAGGCACCGGTCTCCCACTTAGAGAAGAGGTAGGAACCGGCCAGCGGCTCGCCCTCGGGGACATGGCCGAAGAGGATGTTCAGAGCCTCGGCCTTCTTCTCCTCGTAGGCTTTCTTCTCTTCCTCCGGGGCATCCGCTGCAGGCGGGGTCAGCGCGGCCACCGCGGCCTTGGCCTGCTCCACGATGGGCCCCCAGTAGGCTTTAGAGAGGATGGGCCCCTGGAGCGCGCCGTACTCGTGGACCGCCAGGCCCGGCTTCTGCTTGTAGACGAACTTGACGGTGTAGTCGTCCACCGCCTCCACGTGGTCCAGGTAGTTGCGGTCAAAGATGGAGGCCCAGTTGCCGGGCAGTTCCAGTTCCAGCGCAGTGTTGGCGGTGAAGGCCACATCGTGGGCAGTGACGGGGTTGCCGTCGCTCCACATTATGCCCTTCTTCATCTTGACCACGCTGACCCAGAACTCCCCTTCCTGCTTCATGGGTTCGGGCATCCCGTCGGCAATGCCGGGGACGAACTGGAAGGTGCGGTCCGCCAGGCCGTAGAGGCTCACCCGCTGCGGGCCCAGAACGTAGGCGTTCCACACTGTGGCCTGGGGCCCCAGGTAAGCCCAATAGTTGGTGGTGGTCAGGTCCGAGAAGATGCCCACCCGGTAGGGCTTGGCCGGCACCGGTGTGGGGGTTGGCGGCACCGGGGTCGGCGCCTCCGTCGGCTTGGGCGGAGGGGTCGTCGGGGTCGCTGTTGGCTTGCAGGCCGCCAGCAGAAGCCCCACGACCACCAGCAGCGTTATGGCTAACAGTTCGCGCTTCATCGTTTCTCCTCCTGGGTTGGTAAATGGTAGATTGGTGATCGGTAAATTGGTATGGGGTCGGGGGATGTATCCGTCTTCTCCTCCAGGCATCACCTCCTTTCGCACAGATGAGAACTGACACGCTCTATAAATAATACAGTTTGCGGGCCAAAAAGGTTCAAATCAGACCACAGACGATGGACGACAATCGTCCGTGGTCCGAGGTCCGTCGTCAGTCGTCCGTGGTCCGTCGTCCGTGGTCAGTGATCGGTAGTCAGTGACCGGACCATATACGTTCCCTCCAGGCGGAAGCCGCGCGCCCGGTAGTAGGGGCGGGTGCCGACGGCAGCGATGACGGCCAGCCGCCGGTAGCCGGCCTCCCGGGCCATGTCCGCCGCCCGCTCCAGGAGACGGGTGCCCAAGCCCGTGTGCTGGGCCCGCCCATCCCGCCGCCGGCCCAACTCCAGCGCCGGACCGTAGACATGGAGTTCCCGCACCACGGCGCTCCCGCGCAGTTCTTCCAACTCCGGCTCCACCCGGGGGAAAGAGAGCCGCAGGAAGCCCGCCAGATGCCCGTCCGGAGTCTCGCCCGCCAGGAAGTGCTCCACCGTGGCGTCGGTCTCGTAGGAGGTGACGGTAAGGGCCAGGGACGACGGGTCCACCGGCCGGCCGCGCACCTCCCGGCAGCGGATGCACCGACAGCGCAGGCCCTGGCGCATCATCTCCGCCCGCACCACCTCCCGCAGGTTGGAACGGGTCACCCCAGCGACGATGTTCGGGGCCGGGATGTCCCGCATCAGGCGGTTGAGCCGGACGTAGGGAGGGATGAGGGCTTTGCAGGCCACCAGTAGCCGGACCAGCGTCTCCTCGTCGTAGGGCCGGTACTTTCCTTCCCGCCAGAGGTCGTAGAGGTCGGTCTCCTCCAGGAGCAGACAGGGGTAGATTTTCAGTTCGTCGGGCCGCAGAGCGGGGTCCTCCCACAACCGCCGGAAGTCTTCCAGGTCCCGCTCCGGGGTGGCACCGTAGAGATCGGGCATCCAGTGGAGGAGGATTTTGAAGCCCGCCAGGCGGAGCCGCCGGACGGCAGCGCGGGTCTCAGCGACGGTGTGGCCGCGCCGGTTAAGGGCCAGAATCTCGTCGTTCAGGCTCTGGACGCCCAGTTGGACTTTGGTCACCCCCAGGGCGCGCAACCGGCGGACTTCATCCGGGGTAATGCAGTCGGGCCGGGTCTCCACCACCAGCCCGACGTTGCGGTGAGGGGCCGTCTCGTTGCGGGTCTGGGCCTCTACCAGGGTCGGGGACTCCTCTCCGTTCATCGCATCCAGGCAGCGGCGGACGAACCATTCCTGGTAGTCGGGGGAGTAGTCGGACCAGGTGCCGCCCAGGATGAGGAGTTCTACCTTGTCGGTGGGGTGGCCGATGTTCTCCAGCGCCTGGAGGCGGCCCGCCGTCTGGGCAAAGGGGTCGTAGCCGAAGCGGATGGCCCGCTGGACCCCCGGCTCGTCGGGGAGGTAGGATTTGGGGGCATTGGGGACGGTCGGGCAGTAGAGGCAGCGGCCCCGGCATGGGTGCGGCGGGGTCAGGACGGAGACGGGGGCGACGCCGGAGATGGTGCGGGTGGGCTTGCGGCTCAAGGCCTGCTCCAGGCGCGGGTCGGGCGTCAGTTCGCCCACGGCGCAGAGGCGGCGGTAGGCGCGCAGGAGTTGGTCGCGAGAATAGAGGCCACCGCCAGGGCGGGGGTATTGGCGGATGATGGCCTCTACCCGTCTGGGCGTCAGGTGCCCGGCAGAGGCCAGGGCGCGCACGCAGGCCGCGCCCTCGGGGGCAACCGCAAGGGTTGTCCCTACAACGGTGGCCGCCAGAGATGGCTGGTATCGTTCATCAGCACCAGGCGGTAGAATTTCCCATTCCATTCAATCTGATTGACGGCGCAAGTGTCCTGGACTATATGCCAGAAATGGTCGTTGCCCAGGCCCAGGACGGCGCAGAGGAGCACCTGGTTGACCACCCGGTGGGCCACCAGAGCGACAGTCTCCCTGGGGTGGCGGCGGACGGTCTCCTCCAGGGCGGCCATAGAACGCTCCCGGACCGCGTCCAGGCTTTCGCCGCCGGGGAAGTGGACGGTGTGGGGCGCCTCCCGCCAGGCCCGCCAGAGGTCGGGGTAGCGCTCCTGGATTTCGGGAATGGTAAGCCCTTCCCACTCGCCGAAACTGAGGTCCAGGAGGCCTTCCAGCGGTTGGGCCTGGAGGCCCTGGGCTTCGGCGACCGCGCGGGCGGTCTCCATAGCCCGGGAGAGGGGGCTGGCGTAGACGGCGGTGAGGGGCCAGCGGGCGGCGACGTAGCGGGCCGTGGCCCGGGCCTGAGCCCGTCCTTCCTCACTCAGAGGGACGTCGCTCCGGCCGCGAATGCGTTCGCCCGGTTCGTTCCAGGCGGTTTGTCCGTGACGGATAAGGATGATAGTGGTAGTTTCAGGGCGCATATTGCAGGGAGCGGGTTACAGGTTTAGTGCGCTCAGTTGACTGGTCAGGTCCTGCGGCGTCGCCGCTTCTATCGGGATGTAACGCAGGCCGGGGTAGTAGGTCTGGAAAAATTGGGCCAGGTCACCGGGCCAGAGGTGCGGGTTGATAGCGATGACGGTGCGAACGTCCAGCGCGCCAATGCCGGCATCGTCGGCGCTCCCCCCGATGGTCCAGCGGTACCGGTCCCAGGCGCCGCTGGCGAGGATGGCCTCCACCCACTCCCGGCCCGCTCCCGGCGGCAGGAGAACGTAGGTGCGCGGGTACTGTTCCCGGGGCAGACCCAGAGGGACTTCCGGCTCCGGTCGGGCGTTCTCCCGGTTCCGGATGGAAATCATATGCTCCAGCAGGCGGGGGTACGCGTACTCATAACTGCAGTCCTCCCAGCCTGGAGATGGGCCAATTGTAAAGGGGCAGAAAGCCCAGTGGTAATAGTCCTTGCTGGCCTCCGCATCGTACCACGCCACCCGGCGGGCGACCTCTTCGGCGGAGAAGCCGGTATAGGGGCCTCCGGCTCCTACTGGATAGAATTCGCTGACCACCAGTGGCACTACCTCGCTGCGCATCTTCAGCAGGTGGTAGAGATAGCGGTAGCGGAAGCAGAGGGCGCCGGCCCCCTCCACCACCGGTGAGCCGGGAATCTGGTGGCCCCACCACTGGTCAATGGGCCAGTCGTAGAAGACGCCCTCGTGGAGGGTGAGGATGTGGCCGCCCTGGCGGGCGCGGCCGAAGACCCCCGTCTCCACCATAGCCTGCATCTCGGCCCACTCCGGTGTCCCGGCGTTGAAGGCGAAGATGCCCAGTTTCAGGCCGTGCCGTTCGGCCTTCTCCATGCAGAGAATCATCAATTGGGCCAGGCGGCGGTACCCCGCCACCCCGGGCGGGGCCGGTTCGTTGCAGACCTCCCAATAGTCCACCACGCGGCCGCCCTGCAGTTCGGGGCTGACGGCGATTTTGTTGAGGATCAATTGAACCAGCGAATCCGCGAGTTGGGCGAGGTCGGCGCCCATGATGTTGGGGGCGGCTTCTATGGCGGAAGTGAGCCGCCCAACAGTGATGACTTCGGGGGCTAACGCTTTCACTTCGGCCAGCGTACTCAAATTGTCCACGGCTTTAATGACGGGAAATCGGGCGCTGTTTTCCAGCAACTGCCGCAGGTAGGAGATGGTGGGACCCGAAGCGATGGTGTGCACGCCCAGTTTGCTGCCCCGTTCTACGAAGGGGTACGGCCAGGTTTCTCCGGACATGGGGGGCCTCCTTACATCGGTATGCTGGTGATTGGTATACTGGTGATTGGTATATTGGTGATTGGTAGCATACTGGGGTTCGCCGCGCCTGGGGCAATTTTACCACAAAATGATGTATTTGCCACTCTGAGGATAGGTGGGTTGGGTTTTGCGGCTCAGGCGGGCCTTGACAAAATTTGCCATTTGTGGTAAAATACTTTGCAGCATAGAGAACTTTATGCGGAGGAAATATGCAACCCCAAGACGCGTTGGATGATCTGAGAGCCATCCGTCAGATTATGGAGCGGGCCCGCCGGGCCTCGGACGGGTTCGGGGGCTGGTTCATGGTGCTCTGGGGAGCCATCTGGCTGGTCGGCTTCACCGGCACCCACTTTATAGTCCAGGCTCGCCTGGAGCAGTTTACTCACTGGCTCTGGATGCCGCTGAATATCCTGGGCATTCTGGGCACCATCTACCTGGGCATCCGGATGGGAGAACGGGCGCGGAGGAAATCCTCCGCCCTCTGGGGGCCCATTTTCCTCTGGTGGCTGGCCCTGGCGGCTTTTGACGGCGCGCTGATCTGGAAGTTGCGGCTCTACACCGACGGGGCCAATGTTGCCCTCCTGATCGTCCTCACCATTGCCCTGGGCTACATCCAGTTCGGCCTGTTCATTTACTGGGGGATCAGCGTGATCGGGCTCTTTATCGGCCTGCTGGCGCTGACCCTGGTGACGTGGTTGCCGGAGTACTTCAACCTGGGGGTGGCGCTTCTGGGCGGTGGAGCGCTGATCGGCAGTGGACTCTGGTTCATCCGCCATGGGGAGTGAAGATGGCGGACCTGGACCCCGTCATCCATCAACCGACCCGCCTGCGCATTATGGCCGCGCTGGTCGGCCTGGATGAGGGCGATAAGGCCGACTTCGGCTTCCTGCGCGACCTCCTGGGCCTGACCGACGGCAACCTCAGCGCGCACCTCCAGCGGCTGGAGGAGGCGGGCTATGTGCAGATAGAGAAGACCTTCGTTGGGCGCCGTCCCAAGACCTGGGTCTGCGCGACGGCGGAGGGACGGGCAGCATTCGCAGCCTACGTGGATGCTTTGGAAAGTATCCTGTACCCCAAATAATGCAAAAGGAGGCAGAAGATGAGTAAACCGATGGGCGTCGCTGTAGAGGTTAGCAACCTGCACAAATCCTACGGGCCGGTGCGGGCGGTGGATGGAATCTCCTTCACCGTAGAGGTGGGGGAGATTTTCGGCATGGTCGGCCCCAACGGTGCTGGGAAGACCACCACCATAGAGTGCGTGGAGGGGTTGCGCCGCCCCGACCGGGGGACGATCCGGGTGCTGGGGGTGGACCCGCAGCGGGACGGCTATGAACTCCGCCGCCGCATCGGCGTCCAGTTGCAGGAAGCGGCCCTGCCTCCCCGGCTGAAGGTGGGGGAGGCACTGGACCTCTTCGGCTCCTTCTACCCTCGCCGGGTGGATGGGGATCCGCTGCTGGAGCAACTGGGGCTGGCGGAGAAGCGGAACGCGCCCTTTGACCGACTCTCCGGCGGTCAGAAGCAGCGCCTCTTCATCGCCCTGGCGCTGATCAACGACCCGGAACTGGTCTTCCTGGACGAGTTGACTACCGGCCTGGACCCGCAGGCCCGCCGGGCGATGTGGGACCTGGTGCGAGGCATTCGGGACCGGGGCAAGACAGTCTTCCTGACCACCCACTATATGGAGGAGGCGGAGCGGCTCTGCGACCGGGTGGCCATCATAGACCACGGGAAAATTGTCGCTATGGACGCGCCGGAGAACCTCATCCGCTCCCTGGGAGCGGAGCAGCGGGTGGTCTTCCGTGCCGAAGGGCATTGGGACGACACGCCGCTCCGGCAGGTACCTGGTGTAACCCGGGTGGAGCATATCGGGGAGCGGGTGGTGGTCTACGGGAAGGGGGAGGGGCTGGTCGGCGGGGTCATCGGCCTGCTGGAGCAGGCCGGAATGCCCTTCCGCGACCTGCGCACCGAGCAGCCCTCACTGGAAGATGTCTTCCTGGCACTGACGGGGAGAGAGATGCGGGAATAGGAGGCAACCATGCGCGGGCTGACGAAGTTGATCTGGGTTCAAATGAAGCTCTATCTGCGGGAGCCGGTTGCAACCTTCTTCACCGTTTTCTTTGCGCCCCTGATGCTTCTGCTCTTTGGCGCCATCTACGGCAACAAGCCCAGCCCCTTTTTCGGCGGGCGGGGCGCTATGGATGTTTCGGTGCCCTCGTACATCGGCATGATCACCGCCAGTGTAGCGCTGATGGGCTTGCCTATCGGCACGGCGGCGGCGCGCGAAAGCGGCATCCTGCGGCGCTTCCGGGCCACCCCCCTCCACCCTTTGGCCTATATGCTCAGCGACATCCTCAGTTACCTCCTGATGACGATGCTGGGCGTTCTGTTGCTCATTCTAACCGGCAAACTGGTCTTCAACGTCCGCTTTGAGGGCAACCTGCTGAGTGTGCTGGCAGGCTTTCTGTTGGGGACGGGGGCCTTTTTCGCGCTGGGGTATCTGATCGCCGGGCTGGCCCCCACTGCCCGCGTCGCCCAGACTGTGGGGATGGTTCTGTTCTTTCCGATGATCTTCCTCTCCGGCGCCACCATCCCCTGGGAAGTCCTCCCCAAAGGTGTGCGGGCGGCGGCCCAGTACATCCCGTTGACTCACGTGCTGAGGCTGATGAAGGGACTGTGGTTCGGTGAGGCGTGGGGAGAACACCTGGTGGAGGTCGCGGTGCTGGTAGGGTGCCTGGTGGTAGGGGGAATCGTCGCGGCGCGGACGTTTCGGTGGGAGTAAGATGACGGTCGCCTCCAGGGCGACCGTCATCTACAGGTATTGTCGCAGTTGTCGGCTGCGGCGAGGATGACGCAGCCGGCGGAGAGCCTTGCCCTCAATCTGGCGGATTCGCTCGCGCGTTAGGCCAAACTTCTGTCCCACCTCCTCCAGCGTGTGGCTGCGGCCTCCCCCCAGCCCAAAACGGAGGCGCAGGATGCGGGCTTCCCGAGGGTTGAGTGTGGAAAGCACTTCCTCTATCTTTTCCGCCAGCATCTTCTGGTACGCGCTTTGGGGAGGGGTGGGGGTGGAGTCATCCTCAATGAATGCCCCCAGTTCGTTATCTTCCTCTTCCCCTACCGGGTGTTCCAGACTGAGCGGCCTCCACGAGACGCGCAACATCCACTGGACTTTGCGCGGTTCCATATCCAGTTCAGCGGCGATCTCCTCAGGGGTCGGGGGACGACCGTACTCCTGCTCCAGTTGCTGGGCCGTCTTGTAGAGTCGGCGGATGCGGTCGGACATATGGACGGGAACGCGGATGGTTCGGCTCTGGTCGGCTACGGCCCGGCTGATCGTTTGACGGATCCACCAGGTCGCATAAGTACTGAACCGGTAACCTCGCCGGTAGTCAAATTTCTCCACGGCTTTCATAAGGCCGAGGTTCCCTTCCTGAATCAGGTCCAGGAAGGGAACGCCGCGGCCGATGTATTTCTTGGCGATGCTGACGACCAGGCGAGTGTTTGCCTTGATCAGGTGTTCCCGTGCTGCCCGGCCTTCTTCCACTAACGCTTCCAGTCGGGCCCGCTCCACCGGGTCTGTCCCGTCTTTGGAAAGTCTCTGCTCCGCCTCGCGCCCGATCTCAATGACATGGGCCAGACGAGTTTCTTCTTCCAGAGAGAGCAACGGCACCCGGGCCATTTCCCGGAGATAAAGGCCCACCGCGTCATCGGCCGCAATCCCGCTCATGTCATCCAGGTCCACCTCCGCCGGCTCGGCCGGGCCTTCCGTCTCCGGTGCGGGTAATTCATCGTACACCTCAATGCCCGCTTCGCTCAACAGTGCAATGATTTCATCCAGTTGCTCCGGGGAGCATTCAGCCTCTGGCAAAAGGTCCAGAATATCACCGGTAGTCAGGTACCCCTGGGCTTCCGCCTTCTCCAGCAATTCTTCCAGTATATCCATCCTCCCTACTCCTTACTTCCCGATCTTTTACTCCCTTCTCTGCAGGAATTGAGCCAGGGGAGCCAGTCGGGGGTCCACTCTCTCTTCCGCACAGCGGCAGGGTTCCAGGTTCAGATTTGCCCCACACTCGGGACAGATGCCCTTACAGTCCGGGCGGCACAGGGGCTTCATCGGTAGGTTGACCCAGATTTGCTCTCGCAGCAGTGGCAGGGGGTCAAACCACCCCTCATCGGTAAGAGTGTACGAAATGCCGGGGCGTGGCCGTCCACTCAGACCGATGGTCTCCTCTACCTCCAGGGCGGTGTCGTATGGGAATGGTTCCAGGCACCGGACACATTCTATCTCCACGCGGGTTTCTATCTGGGCTTCCACCAGGATACCGCCCTGGACGCGAGTGAACTGAATGGAGCCGTGGAGGAAGGCCACCGAGATATCATCCAGGTGCTGAGGGCCTTCATCCAGAGTGAAGGAGAGGCGCTCGCCCGGACGCGCCCCGATAAGCGGGGAAAGGTCTATCTGAACCATAGAAACACAAAAACCAGGCACTTCCTCAGGCCCGGGTGGTCTCAGGAGAACGGATTCGCTGAATCAATCGGGAAAGTGCCCGGTGCTGAATCGTTCAACCGCCTTGTATACTTGGATTCACACATATTATAACAGAAAAGAAGGCATTCGTCAAGGGTTTTTGGAGCCAATTCTGAGAGATTCTTCAAAGCCTGTAACTCTTCAGCCCGATGGGTATCGCCCTCCTGCGCCGATTGGAAGTCGGCCTCCCTGCCACAAAGACCACAGACCATAGACCACAGACCACGACGGTGGTGGTCGGTGGTCCCTCGTCCATCCGGAAAGGACGACGCAGGCCGTCCATTGGCCGCAGGCCCAGAAAGGCGAACTTTCCGTCAACGCTGGATCGTCACCAAAAGCCCTTGCGAAACATGGCTTCGTGACGGAGTTGCCCATTGGGGCATTTTCTGGTAATATACAAGCGCACCAGAACAGTCCTATCTGCGCAAGGAGAACAGCCATGAAAGTCCTGTCCTATAATGCTGAACTCTGCGTTGGCTGCCACATCTGCGAGGAGGTCTGCGCGGAGACCTGGTTCAAGACCCCCGATGCGGCGAAGTCCAGCATTGTAATTCGGGATGAGGGGCCGGGTCCTCTGCAGGCTACGTTCTGTGTGCAGTGCGGCGAATGCATCGCCGTCTGCCCGACCCAGGCCCTGTATCGGGATAAACAGGGCATCGTCCGATTGCGCAAGCAACTCTGTGTGGGGTGCCTCTCCTGCGTTGGCTTCTGCCCGTATCTGGCGATGTTTTACCATCCGGACCTACTGGAGCCGTTCAAATGCGTGGCCTGCGGGCAGTGCGTGAAGGAGTGCCCCGCCGACGCGCTGGCCCTGGTGGAGATGCCTGCTCCCACACCGTAAGATTGTCTGAAAACCACGAAGGACGCGAAGAGCGCAACGGGAGTTTGGGGCAACGGCCTCGCCGTCGTTCCAAACTCCCGTTTTTTCTACGCAGGGTATCTTTTACTGAACCCGAATCCGGCTCAGGAGCAGGAAATTCTGGCCGTCCTCCAGCCGGAGACGTTCGCCGGTATCGGGCCGGTAAAGACCGATTTCCACCTCGTAGAAGCCCGGCGGCGTCTCCGGCTTCACCCGCAGCGTATAGGTCTCCCGATATACCTCCCCGGCCCGCCACTGAGACGTGGGCGGGGTCGGCGGACGGTCCTCTTGCCCCCAGAGGGTCTGCGGCGGCTCCAGGATGTGGGTAAAGACGGTGTAATCGTGTTCTGTGGGGCCAAGGGCTCGCCAGTACAGGGCCAACACGACCGTATCGCCGGGCCGCACCCGCCGGGGGGCCAGTTCGTACCCCACCAGTTCTATCCGGTCGCCGAAACGGTAGGAGACGGGGTTGGGATAGGGGCCCGGCCGGGGCCGAAGCGCTATTTCTCCGAAAGAAACGTAGCGCTGGCTGTCAGCCTGCCCGGCAACTGGCATCCGCTCCCGGGTCCGCAGGTCGTAGAAGCCCATCATCAGCGAAAGGCGCGCCGGAGCCACAGCGGTCTCAGGCACCCGCAGGCGGAAGACCTCCGCCCAGCGTTCCCCGGCCCGCAGTTGGGTCGCCCGGACCAGCCCCTGGCGGGGGTAGCGGTCGTCCTGGGCCAGGATGATCTCCAGGTCGTCCACCAAGTGGACGAAGAGGCTCCAGTCCCGCGTCGGGGGCCGGAGGGCCTCCAGATAGAGCGTCAGGTCTACAGTCTCCCCTGGCTCCAGCGAGGATGGACGGAGGTCATACCCCAGCAGGCGGAACTCGTCGCCGAAGGTTGCCTCCATGGGGTTGGGGACCTCCACCGGAACGGGCAGATCAGGGGGACGGTAGGCGGGGGCGATCCAGAGGGCCGGCGCCAGCAGGGCCAGGGTCCCCAGGAAGACGGCAGGAAGGAACCTCACCCCACCCCCGGCCCTTCGGGCCACCCCTCTCCCCTCTCCTGAACTTTGTTTAGGAGAGGGGAGAGGGGATAGGGAGGGGGGTGAGGAAAGCACCCGCGCCACCTGCTCCCAACCGATCCACAGTCCCAGGGAGATGAGCCCGATGGCGGGGAACATCAGCCGCCCTTGGGAGGCGAGGGTCTGGGAGGTCCAACGCAGGAAGGCCGCGAGGAGCACCGTCATATAGCCCAGGAGCCCCAATCCGACGGCCCACCTTTCCCCCCAGGCACGGGTGCGGACCGCGTGGGTCAGCCCCCGGCCCACCCGAGCCAGAAGCCCCAGGGTTGCCAGAGCGGTCCAGGCGTCCAGCACCCGGTATATCCACACTGGCATCAGGACGTTCATCCCCCCGAAGACGCCCCAGAAAGACCAGCGGAAGCCCTGGAATTCCCGTAGAAGGTCGGCGGGGGTGGCGGCTCGCCGCCCGACGATGTCCAGCATCACGGAGAGTCCAAAGGGGTCATGGTAGAGGGTCCAGTTGCGCCAGAACCACCAGCCACAGAGGGCCAGGGCGGTGGAAAACACTGCCAAAAGCGCCAGGCCCTTCTGGGAGGAGCGCGGGGCTTTGACCAGCAGAACAACCAGCGCCAGAGGCCAAAGGGTCAGACCGCTCAGTTTGGCCAGCGCGGCCGTCCCGAGCACAACTCCCAGCAAGAGGGCGCGCGGCCAGGAGAATCCCCGCCGCCAGATGATGGCCAGCAACCAGAGCCCGGCGGCGGTGCCAGCGTTAACCAGGGTATCGTTGTTCACCGACGCAGCGATGAAGAGGAACATCGGGTTAACGGCAACCAGCAAGCCACTCCCCAGGGCCCAGCCTGGGTGGTCAGGAAAGAGGAGGCGCACCGTGCTCACTGTCGCCAGGACCGTCAGCAGGCCCAGTGATACCGAGACCAGCCGCCAGAGGTGGAGGGTGAGGATAGTGCCACGCCAGGGGAAGGCTTCGCCGGGGCCATGTAGCGCCTGATTCCGGTTGGCGATGCGGGAGGTGTCGCCAGAGGAAGCATGGGGGTTTGGGAGGTAGACGACGTCCAGATCATCCAGGGGAAGGCGGAACAGGTGGGTGAACCCGGCCAGCAGGGCATAGTAGAGGGGGGGCTGACTGCCTTCCTGTCGCCAGGGCGTCTCCTCCCCGGGGTGCTGCACCGGGAGTCCCTCACCCCGCGTCAGCCGGCCCACCATGCCGATGTGCCACCTTTCGTCGGAAGACTCAAAGAGGGGGTTGGCCGCGCTGTACAGGAGAGCCAAGGCCAGGTAGAGGAGCAGGAGAGGCATTCGCTGAAAAGAGAAGCGCTGATCGGACATTTTACTTTCAGGCCAGCCGCAAAATCAGCGATTAAAGCGCCCCAAAAACGCCGCACTCCGGCGGGCGATGCGGTCCCAGGAGAAATCGGCAGCGAGGGCCCGCGCGCCGGCTTCCAGGCGGGCCCGCAGCGCTGGATCACGCCAGACCTGCAGGACCGCTTCTGCCAGCGCGCCCACGTCCCGGGGCGGCACCAGCCGCATGTTTTCCCCGTCCCGTACCTCTGGCAGCGGCAGGGCCGGGTGGGTGGTGACGATGGCTCGCCCATGGGCCAGGCAGGCATGCAGCGTCCCCCGCCGGAAGGAGACCCCGTCCCGGTAGGGGAGGACGCAGAGGTCGGTCGCCAGAAGGCCCGCCGAGACCGCCTGAGGGTCGGTATAGCCGGTCCAGTGGACCCGCTCTGTCAGCCTCAATTCAGCAATGAGGCCATCTATGAAAGCGGCGTAGGCCCGGTTGGTGGGGTCGGAGGTGCCCAACCGCCCGCCGACCATCAGCAGGTGAGCCGGAACTCCTCGCTCCACCAGCAGAGCCAGCGTCCGGATCAACTCCTCCCCACCCTTGCTCTCGTTAAGGAAGCCGAAGTAGCCCAGGAGGAGGTCATCGGGGCCCACGCCCCAGCGGGCTCGCTCGGCGGCCCGGTTGTAGCCTGGAGGCGGCTCTGGCGGGATGTTACTCCCGATGGGGATCAGGGCCAGCCGATCCGGGGGAATTTCCCCCTCCAGCCGGAGGTAGTCCTCCCGGTTGGTGACGATCACGCCGTCGGCGCGGCGGGCCAGCAGACGGACCGCTTGCCAGCGCAGGGGGCCGGCCTTGGGAAAGAGATACGGCACCCGCAGGTCGTGGAAGGTGACCACCAGCGGCGGGCGTGCCGAGGGCCGGGGGAGGAAGTGGACCGCCGGGTGCATCCCATACGCGGCGGCCTGGTACTGGAGGTTCTGGACTTCCAGGCGCTCCGCCCGGGCCACCCGCAAGACCTCCCGCCAGCAGCCCCAGCGCCAGGAGGGGACGACACGATGCACGGCGCAGGGGGCAGGGGGCAAGTCGCGGGGGGCAGGGGAGCGTAGAGGGCCGGTGATGATGTGGACGTCGTGGCCCAGCGCGGCCAGCGCTTCCGCCAGCCGGAAGGTGAAATCCCCTACGCCGCCCTGGTCGGGGGGAAATTCGCCGGTCACCAGTCCGATGCGCATAGGGTTTGCCCTAAACTCCCACCGGGACACAAAGAGCACTTATCGGGAATAGCGATAAGAGGGGCGGACGTGCACAAAGACAAGGAAAATCCATATTCATCTGCGTTTCATCTGCGTTTATCTGCGTCCTAAAAATCCATATTCATCTGCGTTTCATCTGCGTTTATCTGCGTCCTACTTCCGACTGACCATCGCCCGCACCACTTGCCGGTAGGCGGCGATGCGCTCCGCCCGCAGGGCCCGCTTGTGGCCCAGAAGCCACTTGCCCCCTTCCAGCCCAATCTGCCAGAGATAGTTGCCCAGGAGGACCAGCCGCAGGAGCCCCGCCGCGACCGGGCCGTGGTACTTGCGGAAGTAGCGGACCTTGCTGGTCTGGAAGTGGATATGACGGGCCGGGAGGACCTGTTCGCTGCTCTTGCCCACATGGTGAATCACCCGTGCGGTGGGCAGATAGACGACTCGCCAGCCCGCCTCCCGGAACCTCCGACACCAATCCAGTTCTTCCGAGTACATAAAGAAGCCCTCGTCCAGCGGCCCCACCTGTTCTATCGCCTCACCCCGGGCCATCAGCGCCGCGCCGGTCACCCAGTCCACGTCCTGAATCTCGTCATCCGGGCGGTCCAGGACGTAGTAGCGCGAGAGCAGACGACGGGGAGCGTAGGGCTGGAGCCAGGTGGACTCCAGGAGAGCCGTCGCCAAGGTGGGGAAGCGGCGGCGGGAGGATTGCACCGTCCCGTCGGGGTTCAGCAGTTGGGGGCCCACGATGCCGACATCGGGATGGGCATCGGCGAAGGCGACCATCGTCTCCAGAGCGTTGCCTATCACTTCGGTATCCGGGTTCAGCAGGAGGACATAGCGGCCCCGGGCAACGGCGAGTCCCTGGTTGTTGGCGGCAGGGAAACCCCGGTTATCGGTGTTGGCAATCAGGTGAACTTGAGGGAACTCCGTCCGGACCATCTCCCCGCTCCCGTCGGTGGAGCCATTATCCACGACAATGATTTCCAGTGTGCAGGCGGGCGAGTTTGCGAGCAGGGACTGGAGGCAGCGCCGGAGAAGGTCCCGAACATTCCAGTTGACGATAAGAACGGAGAGGTCAACCATGAAAGCCAATTCAGAATTGGCGCTGGACGATAAAGTCGGCGAGGTCCAGAAAGGCGGTCTTGTATTCGGAGGACGGGAAGAGTTGCAGGGCCTCTTTCGCCTCCCGGATGTAATCGCGGGCGACCCGGAGGGAGTGTTCAATGGCCGGAGAGGCCGCGATGGCCCGGACCACTTCCTGCACCGTCGGATCGGATGGGCCGTGGGTGAGGATCCGCTGGAGGGCCGGGTGGTCGCCGCCGTGCTCCAGGAAGAGCATCACGGGCAGCGTGACCAGCCCCTGGCGGAGGTCGCTGCCGACCGGCTTGCCCAGGACCCGCTCGTCGGCGACGAAGTCCAGGACGTCATCCACGACCTGGAAAGCCAGGCCCAACCGCTCACCGTAGGTTCGCATAGCGGCGATGGTGGCTTCGTCGGTGTGGGCCAGGATGGCTCCTGACTCCGCTGAGAAGGCAATCAGAGAGGCGGTTTTGGCATAGATGCGTCGCTCGTATTCCTGGAAAGTGGGTACTTTTCCCCGTCCGTCAAACATCTGGCGGATTTCGCCGTTGCAGATGACCATCAGGGTTTCGGCGAACCGCCGCACCAGACGGACGTTCTCCGTCCGGGCAACCAGATAGGCCGCACGGGCGAAGAGGTAATCGCCGGTGAGGACGGTGGCCGCCGGAGACCAGCGGGCATTGAGGGTCTCCGTCCCCCGGCGCATCAGGGAGCCGTCAATCAGGTCATCGTGGACCAGGGTGGCGGTATGGAGCATCTCCACGCCAGCGGCCGCGAAGAGCGCCGCATCGGGGTCGGCCCCGCACAGACGGGCCGAGAGGAAGACCAGGGCAGGGCGCAGCCGTTTGCCTCCGCTTCCCAGCAGAAGTTCTACAGCGCCGGCAATCGCAGGATGCCGGTCCGGCTCCGATTCTCGCAAGAGGCCCTCGGCCCGCTGAAGGTCGTCCTGGATCGGGTGGAAAAAGGGTAACAGTGTCACCGACGGTCTCCGGAAGGGGATGCTGGGCAGCGTCCGGCGGGAAGTCCCGGCCGTTCATCATCCCCCATTATGCCATTTTCTGACGACTCCGTCAAGCGGGCCTGCGGCGGTCATAAATCCCTGCTCGCCCGTTGCGGCGGATGCGGATGACTTCCCAGAACATATTCCAGGAATCCCGCAGGGGGCTGACCCGGCTTCCTTCGCCATAGTACCAGTCAATCGGCACCTCTACGATGCGGTAGCCGCGCCGCCGGGCGATGTAGAGCACCTCCACGTCAAACGCCCAGCCGTTCAGTACCTGCACCGAGAAGAGGTCGCGCGCCACTTCCCGGCGGAAACATTTGAAGCCGCACTGGGTGTCCTGGATGCCCGGCACCGCCAGCAGGCGCACAAAGGCGTTGAAGGCGCGGCCCATCAGATGGCGATACTGGGGTTCGTTGAACCGACGCGCGCCCGGGGCTTCGCGGGAGGCGATGGCGACGTCGTAGTCGGAGAGGGCCGGGGGAAGGAAACGGGAGACCTGCTCAATGGGCATCGCCAGATCGGCATCGCAGATGAACAGGTACTCCCCCCGTCCGGCCCGCATCCCCTTTCGGACCGCCGCGCCTTTCCCCCGGACGGGCTGGTAGAGGAGGGAGACGATGGGGTGCTCGGCCGCGACTTCCCGGACGACCTCCGCCGTCCGGTCGGTGCTGGCGTTATCCACCACCAGTACTTCCACCGGATAGGCCTGCGCTTTGGCGAAGGCGACGACCTGGGGGAGGGTCATCGGCAGGCGATGCTCCTCGTTGTAGGCCGGAATGATGATGGTCAGCAACGGTTCGGTCATTCCGGCCCCCCCACTCCGGCGACGACGGCCCGGATGGCCGCCCGGTCGGGCAGGCCGGCCCGGACGTAGGCCGCCTGTCCTTTCCCGTCAAAGACGATAAAGGTGGGGACGGCGCCCACACCGTACTCCTGGGCCAGCATCAGCCCTGTCCGGCTCATCACGTTGATCCGCAGCACCTTTGCGCTACCATCCAGTTCCTGTTCTAACCTGTCCACGACAGGTTTAGCCATCAGGCAGGCGCTTCAGGTGTTGGAGAAGAATTCCACCACGACGGGCCGTCCGCTGCGAATCTCCTGCTGAAAGGCCTCCACGGAGAGGTCATCGCCCGGGGTACGCAGGAAGAGCCAGCCCCCCGCCAGCAGGCCGAGTACCAGCAGAAGAGCCCAGTTCTGTCGGAGCAGGTCGTAGAGCATATATCCAATGCCGTTCACTTTTCTCCTTCTATCAGCCGAAAGATGCCCAGAATCCGGGTCTCCTCCCGCCGGAGGCGGAACCCGGCCTCCCGGATGGTTTGAGTCGTCTCCCGGTTCAGGTGGCAGACGCCGTTCCAGACCAGCCACAGGGGATGGAGGTGGTCGGTCAGCCAGGCGCCCAGTCCCCGGCCCCGGGTGTGCTCCAGGAGGAGCAGACGGCCCCTGGGCCGGAGGACCCGGTACACCTCTCCCAGCGCTCCCTCCGGGTCGGCGACGGAGCAGAAGACCAGGGAGCCCGTCACCCCGTCAAAGGCGCCGTCCCGGAAGGGAAGGCGATGAATATCGGCCTGGACAGCCTGGAGGGAGGCGCGGGTGGGACGGCGAATGGCCCGCCGGAGCATCGGCGCGCTGAAATCCAGCGCCACCACTTTCGCTTCGGGCGGATAGAGGGGAAGGTTGGTGCCGGTGCCGACGCCCACTTCCAGCAGCCGTCCCGCCATTCGGGAGAACGCGCGCCGCATCCGCCGCAGAAGGGCAACCTCCAGCGGTAGCATCCCCAGGTCGTATCCGGAAGAGAGTGCATCAAATATCGGAGCCGTCGTAACCATCTACCAGGCGATGCGAGCATCCCATCGCGCGGGGCGCATTCCTGCGGCTCAGAAACGGCGGCCACAGTGCAAGGTTCCTCACCCC
>JASFBC010000140.1:0-3540 GCA_036172315.1 Anaerolineae bacterium
TGGCCGACGACCCCGGCGCGGGCAAGACCATCATGGCCGGCCTCTTGCTCAAGGAACTCAAGTACCGCGGCTTGGTTCAGCGCGTCCTCATCGTCGTCCCTGGCCACCTGCGCGACCAGTGGCTGCGCGAGATGAAGGAGCGCTTTGAGGAGCTCTTCACGGTCGTGGACCGGAGCGTCATGAACGCCACCTGGGGGCGCAACGTCTGGCAGGAGGAGCCCCAAATCATCACGTCCATGGATTTCGCCAAGCAAAGGGATGTGCTGGAGGCCCTGTCCGCCGCGCACTGGGACCTGGTCATCGTGGACGAGGCGCACAAGATGGCCGCCTATCGCTATGGCCAGAAGGTGGACCGGACCGAGCGCTACCGTCTGGGCGAGGTCCTCTCCCGCACCAGCCAGTTCCTGCTTTTCCTGACCGCCACGCCGCACCGCGGCGACCCGGAGAACTTCCGCCTGTTCCTGAACTTGCTGGAACCTGGCTTCTTCGCCACGACTGAATTGCTCCATGAGTCCATCCAGAACCGGGATAACCCCCTCTTCCTGCGCCGCCTGAAAGAGGATTTGAAAGACTTCCACCAGGTGCCCCTGTTCCCGCCCCGCCATGTGGACACGGTCAGTTATCACCTGAGTGATGACGAGAAGCGGCTGTACAACGCCGTGACCGACTACGTGGAGAAATCGTACAACCAGGCGTTGCAGAAGGACAAGCGCAACGTCGCCTTCGCCCTGCTCATCCTGCAACGCCGCCTGGCCTCCAGCGTGCGCGCCATCCGCCGCTCCCTGGAGCGCCGCAAGGGACGCCTGGAGGATCTTCTGCGCCTGGGCCAGTGGCTGACGGAGCGGAGGGATGTGGACGAAGAGGCGCTGGAGGACGCCCCCGAACTGGAGCGCCTCCAGCAGGAAGAGGAGTTGGTCGCCCGCCTCACCGCCGCCGAGACCCGTGAGGAACTGCAGGCGGAGATTGCGCAGTTGGCGGAACTGATCCGCCTGGCGAAAGAGGCCGAGCGCCACGAGGTGGAAACCAAACTGAACAAACTGCGCGAGGTCATCCAGAGCGAGCACATTCAACAGACGGGCGAGAAACTTCTCATCTTCACCGAATCCCGCGATACGCTGGACTATCTGGCCGAACGGCTGCGCGGCTGGGGCTATGCTGTCATCACCCTTCACGGCGGCATGAACCTGGACCGGCGCATCCAGGCCGAGCACGACTTCAGAGACAAGGCCCAGATCATGGTCTCCACCGAGGCCGGCGGCGAAGGCATCAACCTGCAATTCTGCTCCCTTATGGTCAACTACGACATCCCCTGGAACCCCAACCGCCTGGAGCAGCGCATGGGGCGCATCCACCGCTACGGGCAGAACAAAGAGGTGCACATCTACAACCTGGTGGCGTACGACACGCGCGAGGGGCGGGTGCTGCGCGCCCTGTTTGACAAGTTGGAGGCTATTCGTCAGGCGTACGGCTCAGACCGCGTTTTTGATGTGATCGGCGACATCCTGCCCGGCCACAGCCTGAAAGACCTGATCGTGGACGCCATCGCCAACCGGCGCACCTTGGATGACATCATCGCCGAGATCCAGCGCGTCCCTGATGCGGAGGCGATCCGTAAACTCCGGGAAGCGGCGCTGGAGGGGTTGGCGACGCGCCACATTGATCTCCGGCGCATCCTGGGCGATGAGCGCCGCGCCCGTGAGAACCGCCTGGTGCCGGAGTACGTGGAGCGTTTCTTCCGGCGGGCCTGCCAATTTCTCAACGTGCCCCTGGAGCGGCGGCAGGATGGCCTGTGGCGCATTGAGCGGGTGCCGTATGAGATCCGCCGCGTCCCCTTTGAGTTCAAGCGGCGCTTCGGGGAGGTCTTCCAGGAGCACCTGCGCTTCACCTTTGATAAGGACACGGCCCGCCGCCAGGGCGCAGAGTTCGTCGCCCCTGGTCACCCCCTGCTGGAATCGGTGGTGGAGGCCATATTCCGGCAATGCCACGACGACCTGGCCAGGGGAGCGGCCTTCGCCGACCCCGATGGCCGCCTCCATGGCACACTCTGGTTCCTGGAAGGCGAGATCCGCGATGGCGCCAACGCCGTCGCCGGCAAGCGACTGTTTGCCCTGTACCAGCCGGCGGCCGACCAGGGCTTGCAGGTCATCTCCCCGGCGGTCCTCTGGGACCTCAAGCCGATTGAGGCGGGCCTCCCCCAGGCGTCTGCGTCTGCGCTGGATGCAGACGCAATGGTGGATGTGGCCATCGCTCAGGTGTTGGAGCCTTACCGCCAGGAGTTGCTGGAGCAGCGCCAGCGCGTCGCTGAGATCAAACGCCGTTACGGGCTGCGCTCGCTGGAACAGCGGTTAATGGACGCCGAGGCCAAACTGATTGAGTATACCACGCGCCAGACGAAGGGTGAGGACATCCCGGAGGCGCTGATCCAGAACGAGGAACGGCTGAAGGAGGAACTGCAAGAAAAGCGGCGCCGTCTGGAAAAATCCATCCGCCAGGAGACGACGCTCTCCCTCACCAGGCCGCGCATCCTGGGCCTGGCCCAGGTCATCTCGCAGCCGGTGACCTCGGAGGACATGCACAGCGACCCGGAGATAGAGGCGGTGGCCATGCGGGTGGCGCTGGCTTATGAAGAGGAGCACGGGCGCATGCCGGAAGACGTCTCGGCCCAGAACCTGGGCTATGATATCCGCTCCCTCACCCCGCACGGTGAGGGCATCCGCTACATTGAGGTGAAAGGGCGCGCCCACACCGGCCCCCTTGCGATTACTCCCAACGAATGGCTGATGGCCCAGCGTCTGGGCGATGATTATTGGCTCTATGTTGTAGAATATTGCAAAACGCAGCCACAACTCTATACTATCCAGAACCCCGCGGCTGTCCTCTCGGCAGAGGAAGTGGTCGAGGTGGTGCGCTATATCGTCAAAAACTGGAAGGAGGCAGTTCAGCCATGACCCGAAGGCTCATCGAAAGCGACTTCCCCCTGCGCGTCGTCTCGAAAGAGAGCGTGCGCGAAAAGAACATCCGCCACGGCCACATCTCCACCCTGCACATCTGGTGGGCGCGCCGGCCGCTGGCCGCCTCGCGCACCACCGCCCTGGCCGCACTGGTGCCCGATCCTGAGCCACGCGAGGGCCCTGACCGGCGCGAGCAGCTCTTGAGCCTGGTGAGGCAACTGGCCCCCTGGGAGGAGTCGCTCAACCCGCACCTGTTGGAGCGCGCCCGCGCCCTAATCCGCAAGGCCTTCGGCGGCCACGCCCCCAGGGTGCTGGACCCCTTCGCCGGCGGCGGCGCCATCCCGCTGGAAGCGCTGCGTCTGGGCTGCGAGGCCTACGCCCTGGACTACAACCCGGTGGCTGTCCTGCTCAACAAAGCCGTGCTGGAGTATCCCCAGCGCTTCGGTCAGCCCGTGCGCCGCCGCGCGTCCGGCCGGCTGCTGGACAAGGAGGAGGTCAACCCGCTTCTGGAGGCGGTGAAGCAGTGGGGCGACTGGGTGCTGGCGGAGGCGCGCCGGGAACTGGAGCGCTTTTACCCCCAGGACCCCGA
>JASFBC010000141.1:0-7315 GCA_036172315.1 Anaerolineae bacterium
CGCCCCACCACATGCCACAATATCCCTGGTAGACGGCGTGCCAAATTAGTTACACAATAGACGCGCAAGTGGATTTTCACATCCGTCGTGCCAGACAGACGGTGCATGATCAGATACCACACCAGTACAGCCAAAGTTAGAGCCAGGGTGTAGACAGCGAATGCCTCCAGTAGCAATCTTGCTGTAAGGCACTGCAGCCAGTTTGTAACTTTGTCCCATTCCCTGAACAAGGCAATCATCAAGGAGAGCAAAACTGTGCTTAACAGGCTTATCAAGAGAATTTGGACAACGCGCGGGCGACCAGAGAGCGACAGAATCCGTTGCCACATCTTACCAAGAAACGTCGGCCAATCATTGCGGATTATCACAGCTATTCCCTCGTAGCCAGATGAACACCCTTCATTCGGGCGGGATGGTCTGTTAGATGGACGTCTTTCGTTATCACTCTGACCGAAACAGTCAGGCTGACAAGCCCGTTCTTCTGCTCCTTTAGGTTGTCATTCACTGGCGTAGTCGACACAAGAAAACGAAAGAGTTAGCCAAGTTAATAGGCAATAATGGCATTAATATTAAGTGCGCTACTGCCTTGGGATGTCGCAAATACCATATGACATCGCCTAGCGATGTTGGCAGCTCACGCTCATACTTCACAGTACGTACTACGGCTAGTCCATTCGCTTCCAGTAGATCTTGCCATTCGTATCGCGCAGCATAGCGTTGTATAGGTTGTCCGTCGTCCGCCGTCCTTCCGGTGTGCCAAGCGAACAATACATTCCCCAGCAGGCTAAACGTATTTGGAAGTAGGATACATGCTAAGCCTGATGGGGCCAATACGCGCGCTATCTCCCGCACTCCAGTTGCTGGATCCTCGTAATGCTCCAGGCTACCAATACTAGTCACATAATCAAAGATACTATCTGCGCAAGGCACTCTTTCTCCATTAGCGACAAGAAGTCTAGCAAGAGAGCTCCATGACCCAGACCGTAAAGCATACTCCGACAAATCAAGACCATAGGCCTCCAATCCCATGTCAGCAGCCAGCCTGGGTAACACTCCCATCCCACACGCAACATCTAACAGCCGCATCCCAGGCTTTGGTTGCAACAAACGCAGAATCCAACGGTAAAACGAATTTAGTTGTCGGATACCTGAGCCCCTATAAATATTGTCGTAGGCCCTTTGTACGCTAGCTTGCTCGCTTACGCGCCGGATTTCCAGCATTCCAGCCCTCCTGTCGACACGCAAACACGGTCATTACTGACCCGCGCCTCAACCGCTCAACCACAATGTAGTAGGGTAGCATCAAGAGGCGCATCGGAAGCGATTCGGCCACCTTCAGCAATGCCTGACGCAGCGTTCTTGAATGCAGATGTTCCTCCAGCCAGTAACGCAAGCTGAGCACAAACAACCAGTGGCGGCCGCCCATGCTGAACACTTCGTCGATCTGCCATCCGGTCTTGGACAGTAAGCAACCAAGCACAGAGACAGTAAAAATGTGTAGATGTCTTGGCACGTCCCAGCCTGCCCAGTAGCGACCGAACACGCGCGCCTCTACACTATGGGGGTTAGGGAGACTCAAGACCAATCTTCCTCCAGGCCGCGTCACACGCGCAGCCTCCTGCAACACCCCTTTGGGATCATGCAAATGCTCCAGTACATCCCACAGGATCACCATGTCGAACCAGCCATCAGGAAAATGGACCCCCATTAGATCACCAGTGAAAACAGGTAAGCCCAACCGTTCACGAGCATACGCTGCTGCCCGAGCGTTTAACTCTACACCATATACTTCCCAGCCATGTCCTCGGAGCGCATTCAGAAGGTTGCCTGTTGCACAACCTACGTCTAACACTCGTCCAGTCTGCCCAGCCCGTGACAGGATAACCCGCAGCCGTTTGGCCAGACTACGGCGCCTGTTCAACCGTCGCCACCACGATGGATCGTCATCAATTGCAGGCAAATAGGCCACATAGTTATCTGGATAATAGGATGTAATCTCTTCTGAATCAGGCCGGGGACTTAGGTAGATCAGCCCACATACACGGCAGCGTTTCATAAGGAAGCGCAATGGCTGTCTGTACAAGCGATCATATCCCTCGAACAATGTCTCAGCTTCAACAGCACCACATAGATTGCAGATTACCGTTTCCATAGACTTCATATGCGCTGTGCAGCCACAAGAAACCCGTTGCCGCGCTGGTGGTGCTGCTGTGTATCTATATACCCAACCGGAATAGCTACCGGATATGTCAACATCATTAGCAGGTTACGCAGCCACCATCGGCGCCAAGCTAGCATATTTAGCTCAAATGAGATCTCACCCCAGCAGCCGATCGTATACTGAAACTCACATATCTTGAAACCGGCGTCAGCCAAACGCTGGCGTAGATCTTCCTCAGTGTACCCATCACGCACGTGTCCATCTACCCTATGCTCTTTGAATATTTTCAACCACCGCCATTGCTCTTGATGAAGTCGAGGCACATGCATTACTAGGTAACCCTGCGGCTTCAAAGCCCGTGCAATCTGCCGTAGCAATTCTACATCATCGGTAATGTGTTCCAGAACATCCACACATAAAACCAAGTCATACCATTCCTCTTCGGAGAGATTGGTACCAGAGTCCTGTACAAACCTCAAGTTGGGCCATCCTCCACGGCTAGCAGCTCTGCGAGAGGAATTGAACATGACTGGATCTAACTCAATCCCTCTCAATTTCCAATCCGGGTGATGACGCGCTAACCAAAATAGTGCCACGCCTCGACCGGAGCCTATATCCAAAACTCGTGCATTCGATGGTACAGGCAAGCGTTGGACTAGGTTTAGCACGTGAGTGTTGCGCACCCGTGTATGTGCATCTGGTGACCCCAATAGTAAGAAAAATAACGCCTTGAAGCCCGATGTCTGCCCACGCCATTGCTGCCGCCCAAGCCCCATATAATCCCAGAAACCGATGCCTTTAGCCATTCGCCACACTACCTCCCAGCATTGCACCGGACGAACGCTCCGCCCGATACCATTCGATAGTTCGTCGCAAGCCTTCCTCAAAAGGAGTTTGGGCACGGAAACCGAACTCGCGCTCTGCGCGGCTGGTATCCAACCGACGTCGTGGCTGTCCACCAGGCTTGCTAGTGTCCCACACAATTTTGCCATCAAAACCAGTGTAGCGGGCAATGAGTATAACCAGTTCCCGAATACTGATCTCAAAACCAGAGCCTAAGTTGATCGGTTCACCACCATTATATCGTTCGGTAGCCAGCAAGATTCCCTCTGCAGCATCCTCGACATACAAGAACTCGCGTGTCGGTGTACCATCTCCCCATACTACGATCTCCTCTCGACCTTCCTCAACAGCCTCTACGCATTTACGGATCAAAGCCGGAATGACATGGGAAACGGCAGGGTCGAACTTGTCGCCTGGGCCATAGAGATTCGTGAGTAGTAAGTAAATTGCGTTGAAACCATATTGGGCGCGATAAGCCTGGGACTGAACTAGTAACATTTTCTTTGCCAGCCCATAGGGAGCGTTAGTCTCCTCGGGGTAACCGTTCCAAAGATCCTCTTCTCGAAATGGCACTGGAGTGAACTTGGGATAAGAACATACTGTCCCGATGGTGACAAACTTCTCTACACCTCGCAGGCGAGCCTCTTCCAAGACCTGAATGCCCATTATCAGATTATCATAGAAGAACTCGCCGGGTCTGGCCTGGTTAGCCCCAATACCCCCGACTATGGCCGCCAGGTGAATAACGATGTTCGGGCACCCATCATCAAACGCCCGTTGCACATCAGACAGGCGACGGAGATCGTATTGTGCGCTGCGGGGAACAAAGATATTTTGACAACCTCGCGCTTGCAAGCCTTTCACCACGTGCGAACCTAAAAAGCCTGCACCTCCTGTTACCATTATGCGCTTGCCTGCCCAGTCCATGTCCCCTCCAATACCTGGTAGTAGAATGATTCCAGTTGCTCTGCTAAGCGATCCCAGGTGAACACTGTCTCAGCCAGATGACGGGCCCGTCGTCCCATTTCCTCACGCTCCTGAGGATCGGCCAGCAGGGTCAATATCTTGGCCGCCAAATCCTGTGGTTCATCACGAGCCAACAGTCCAACAGGATACTCCTGGAAGAAAGCGGTCAAGTCACCCACAGCCGTAGCAACAATGGAGCGTCCAACGGCCATATAGTCATTCAACTTTAGTGGCCAACGCCCTCGATTGGCCGCACTATTGCGGAGAGGTAACCAGCATATATCGCAGGCAGAAAGATACAAGCCGAGTTCTTCATATCGGAGACGGCCACTACGGTAAACCGTTTCGGGTACTCTGACAAGTTCCTCGATAGGCTGGTTGCAGTAGCCAATCAATAGCAATCGGGCCCGCGGTTCAGCGGCCTGGACGAGGTCGAAAGCGCGGGCCATCAAGTTTGCATCTTCATAGAAGATAGCACCGACATAGCCTATGATCAACTCATCCAATGGTAAGCCTAGTGTCTTTCGAGCCTCTGTTAGAGAATGTGGACGCAGGCTCTCTATTTCGCTGCCGTTACGCAACAACAGAATCCTCTGAGGCGACACACCCAAAGCAACAGCCCGTTGCTGCAGTACCGTGTTGATTACAGTAGTCCCATCAGCCCAACAACGAAAGTATTCTTCGAAGAATGTTTCTACCGGCCGTAAAACAAACCGCACCAGTGGATTAGGACGTTCTTCAACCGACCCGCCTCGACCAAACCAGTCAGCCCAATCGAGAATCAACGGGACGTGTTTGTACCGTTGCCAGTAGAGAGCTGGAAAGATTGATGCTGGACGGGACTCAAAGGCATGCACCAAGTCAAATTGCCATTTGCGAGTTTGGGCAATGCGAGAGATTACATTCCAGGGATCCCAGCCGGACCGAAGCGGTCCCCATAATATATCCGGCGCTTTGGCCAAGATCACGCCTGCCTGTGTGTCCGAACAGATTTCAAAATGCAGGCGGTGAGTTTGCGATGTAGCCAACACGGTAATCTGGTGTCCCCGCCGGGCCAGACCCCGAGCAAGATACAGAGCACGCCAATAAGTTCCCTTGCCCTCTACACCAAAAAGTAGCATCAGGACTCGCACAATGGCACCTCTGTAAATTCTATAGAGACTTTCAGGCCATCGCGCAGCCCTCGTAGGTAGGCTCGTGCCGAATCCAATCGCTTGTGCCAAATCAAGCGCAACAATGTTTTGATGATGCTTCCCGTACGGTAGGGAATCACAAATAGGTACTGCCAGCTGCGCACATGTTTGCGTAAGAAACGCACATTGCTACGTGCCATATAATACCGCTCTCTCGGTGTCCCTACTCCGCCGCTACTATCTGCAATTTTGTGCCACATTCGCGCTTGTGGAACCATCAGCAAACGATATCCCGCTTGGCGGGCTCGGATGCAAATATCCAGATCGTCGTAATAAAGGAAATATCCTGCATCTAGCAAACCGATATCCCTCAAAACTGGAGCCGAGAACAAGTGAGCGCATCCTATCAAATAGTCTCGTTCTATCACTTCGCTCCATTGCCCCTGATCTCTTTCACCATCACCGCGGCACTTCATTTCAAACGTCAACCGATCCCGGCACCCGCCAACAGACCAGATTTTCTGGGGATCACTTGCGAAATAAATCTTCGGAGCCAAAATACCGACATCAGGCGCAGCCTCACATACAAGTTCGTTTAGAATAAGTGGATCGACAGATACGTCGTTGTTGATCGCAAAAATATACTCCGCCCCCTGGCTCAAAGCATAGCGCAATCCCACGTTGCACCCTCCTGGATATCCCAGGTTTCGCTCGTTAATGATGACCTCGACACCAGGGAATCGGCTTTGGATGGCTTCAGTCGTCCCATCTGTCGATCCATTGTCTACGACAACTATACGGAAGCGGGGGTAAACCATCTGTGTCAATGACTCGAGACATTCCAGGGTGGTTTCACGCTGGTTCCAGGTCAGAACGACCACATAGACCAGTGGATAGGATGTGCAATCCACTTGAACCATCATCTTCCTTCCCCACCCCCTTTGCCAATGACCTCGAAGAGTTCTGTCAGGCGAGTCCACGACGATAGATTACCCCGCTGTCCACTGACTTGGCTTGTCCCTGATCTCAGGCCCTGAACAAAGTGACAGACGATAGCATCTGTTATGGCATGCAAGGTTCCCTGATGTGTCAGCAATCCGACTTTCTTGCCCGTGGCTTCTAAATTTCCTCCCCACCCTATGACTACCGGTACCCCAAACCCCCGCGCCATCTCCACTACCCCACTCCCCGTCACCCGCCGATGCGGGGCCACAAGCGCATCGGCTGCTGAGAAATACAATCCCACCTCTTCATTCGGAATATACCGGTCCTCGATGATTACCGAGTCAGCAATTCCCAGCCGTGCGATCATTTCCAAATATGGCTGTTTATCCTCCCAGAATTCCCCTACCACCAAGAGAACCATTTCTCCCAACTGGGCCCGGATTTCCGGCATCGCGGCCAGAACGTCCTTCAATCCCTTGTACTCTCTGATTATCCCAAAGAAAAGTAAAATTGGAACATCCAAAGGGAGCCCCAGACGCCTACGCGCTTCGTCTCTCGGGATCCTTTGGTCAGCAAACATATCATACACCGGATGAGGGATAACGGCCACTTGCACTCCCGGCATCAACGCCGTAAGCCGTTCCTGCTCCTCCTCCGACTGCACAATGAATCGTGCCCCCCATCGTAGCACCACCCGCGCCAGCCACGGGTCCCACCGTCGTGTCTCGTGGGGCAGCACGTTATGGCAGATGTAAACCAACGGCTTATGTAAGAAGAGGTGGTTCAGGATTCCAAATGCAAACCACACCGGCACCCAAAACGTCGTCCACCACTGCAAAACCAACACATCGGGCCGATAGCGTCGAATGCGCCAGAAGGTGCTCAGCCAGGTGAAGGGATTCAGGGAATCAATCCAGTACTTTGCATCATCAACAACAAGTGGTTTCTTGCTCGGATCCTTATCGCTTCGACCCGGATAGAGCCAGCGCGGGTATTGGCGCTTAAAGGAGACCATCAGCACATCGTGTCCTCGCTCCCGCAGCGCCCGGTACAGCATTGTCGTGTAGTGCGCAATGCCACCCCGATAGGGATACACCGGCCCGACTAGCGTAACTCGCATAATCTACTCACCAGTGCAAGGCAGAGCCACCCCTTCTCCTACCCGTTCCACTCTCATACCTTCCCCCGGGCGCCATTCTACCTCCGCCCCAGCCCACCGTCCCGCAAGGAACACTGTCGCCACACCCAGTTCCGACGCACCCCAATA
>JASFBC010000142.1:0-8330 GCA_036172315.1 Anaerolineae bacterium
AGAAGGAAGACGGACCGTGCGTGTTGAGATTATCCATCACCACAACGATAACCTCCGCTTCCGGGTACAGTTCGTCGGCCAGGTAACGCATCGCGTGGGCCCAGTCCACCTTCGTACGATGCTCGCTCACCCAGACGTGCCGTCTACCCGCCAGCGGCTCGAAGAACAAGAAGATGTTGCTCACGCCATTGCGCTCATATTCGTAATCTTCACGCCGCGCTTGCCCTGGTTCCACCGGCAGAGGCTGGTGCACCTCAACGAGCAGTTGTTGCGGCATTTCATCCATACAGACCTGGGGCCGTCGGGGATCATAAGGGCGTTGGTATACTTCCAACACATCTTCCATCTGGCACACAAAAGCGGCGTTCGCCTGTGGAGGAATGCAGTAGCGTTTCTTGAGCCAGGGCTTTATCTCTTTTTTTAACACCTGACGGATGGTCTCGTGGGAGACCTGTTCCACGTAGCCGGCTTCCACGAAGCGATCCCGCAACAGCCGCAAGCTCCAACGGGCGCGGCCTTCCGGCGGTTCACTGCAGGCGAGGGCGATCAGATGGGCTTCAGCCTCCCCATCGAGGCGATGGGGATATTCACGCTCGGGCTTCTTGCGATTCAACGCCGCCTCCAATCCGCCGCGGCAGTACGCCTTGCGCACGGTGGTGACGGTCGTCGCCGAGACGCCGAATGCAGCACAGATGGCCTGGTAACTCCAGTTCGGCCCTTCGGCGCTGCTGTCGGATTTGAGCAGAATTTGCGCCCGTCGGATCTTGCGGGCCGGTGCCGTACCGGTTGAGACGATTTGTTGGAGTTGTAAACGTTCCTCTTCGGTCAATTGCACAACGTATTTGCGATTCATCCTTCACCTCCAACTACGAAAACACCATTGGAGGCGAAAAGGTGCGAAATCAAATTATCACACTTGACGAAGTACTTGTCTTCGGCTTTGTGCTGTTCGGATGCACTCTGCTGGCCTGCGCTCCGCCTCCATCACCACCGGAGGAACAACCGTTTGCCGCCGATGCCACCCGGCCTGCACCCTCCCGCCCGGCAGGCTCTTCCGCGCGCACCTTCTACGTCCGCCCCGACGGCGGCTCACCCCAGCAGTGCACTGGCCTGGCCGACGCTCCCTACCCCGGCAGCGGGACGGGGCAGCCGTGCGCCTGGGACCATCCCTTCCGCGCCCTGCCGCCCGGCGACCCGCCGCGCATCGCCGGCGGCGACACGCTGATCATCGCCCCCGGTCAGTACATGATGGGCCAGGGCGCTCGGGGGGCGGACAACCCCAACGTCTGCGCGCCCGACTATGCCCGGGCCTGCCACATGCCCCCGCTCCCCAGCGGCCCCGATCCTGCCCACCCCACCCGCATCCTGGGCGCTGACTGCGCCAACCCGCCGCAGTTGTGGGGCACTCAGCGGGCCGACCTCATCCTCAACCTCGCCGGCTCCAGCAACATCGAGATCGGCTGCTTGGAGGTGACCGATCACTCCGGCTGCGTCGAGTTCCATACCGGCGGGCTGGCCTGCCAGCGGAACGCCTATCCCTTCGGCGAATGGGCGGCGGTGGGCCTCTACGCCGCGGACTCGGCCAACGTCACGCTGCACGACCTCAACATCCATGGCCTGGCTGTCGTCGGGGTACATGCTGGCCGGCTGAGCGACTGGAGTGTCGAGCGGGTGCGCATCGCCGGCAACGGCTGGGCAGGCTGGGACGGCGACATCGAGGGGGATGACGCCTGCTCCGGTAGACTGACCTTCCGCCATTGGGTGGTGGAGTGGAACGGCTGCGCCGAGACCTACCCCGGCGGCCAGCCGACGGGCTGTTGGGCGCAGACCGCGGGCGGCTACGGGGACGGCGTGGGCACCGGCGACACGGGTGGGGACTGGCTAATCACGGATTCCGCCTTTCTGCACAACACCTCCGACGGGCTCGACCTGCTCTACCACACCAGAGGGGGGCAGATCCTTCTGGAGCGGGTCCGCGCCGAGGGGAACGCCGGCAACCAGGTTAAGGTAGCGGGGCAGGTCGTGATCACCAACAGCGTGCTGGTGGGCAACTGCGCCTTCTTCGACGACCAGCCCTTCACCTTCAATGTGGACCCCTGTCGGGCATTCGGCAACACGCTGGAACTGGCCTACACCGGTAGCGAGGAGGTGCGCATCGTCAACTCCACCTTCTACGGCCAGGGGGATGGCCTGGTGGGAGGCGGCGCGCACGAGGGCTTCGCCTGCAACGGCGCGGAGAGGCTCACCGTGCGCAACTCCATCTTTCAGGGAGACACGGACTACTTCGATCCCACCGACGTCACTTTCCTGTTCTACCAGGAAGGATGCGCTGACCTGGCGATGGAGTCCGACTACAACCTGATGGATCGGGTCAAGAACGTGGCGTGCGGCAGCAGCGGCCAGTATGTCCAATCCGGCGCCCACGACCTGTGCCAGGCGGTGTTGCTGGCCGGCCCCTTCTCCGGCCTGGAGTACGGGATGGGGCTGACCCCGTCCAGCCCGGCGGTGGACAGCGGCGACGGGAGTGTCTGCCCACCTGACGACATCCTGGGCAACCCCCGCCCGCAGGACGGCAATGGCGACGGAGACGCGGTCTGCGACCGGGGAGCCTACGAGTGGCCGAGGATGTCGGTATGGCTGTATCTGCCTGTAGTGCAGCGCGGGGAATAATGGTAGCTATCGCGTTTCGCCGCAGGGCGATTCCCATTGCCTGGACCTGGGTCAAGGGTGTCAAAGGGCATACTCCGCCATCAAACAACCGGCCCTCCTGGCCTACGTGCACCATCTGATCCCTGCAGGCGTCCCGGTTTTGCTTGTCGGCGAGAGCGAATTTGGCCCTATAGAGGTACTGCGACAGCCGGACCAATGGGGCTGGAAGTACGTTTTGCGCCAGAAGGCCGATCATCTGGTCCAAGGGGCTGGAACGAGGGGCTGGCAACACTTCGGCGCCTGGATCCAGGAGCCAGGGCAGAAGGGGCGAAAGAAAGGAGGGGCGAAAGATTTTTCGCCCTTTCGCCCCTCCTGTGGTTCGGGCGCGGCTGGTTGACCGGCAAGTTCGCCTACTCCGTTAACCTGCTGGCTCATTGGGCAAACCGTAGGGACCTGAGCATCTTTCAAATCGGTTGGCGCATCATCGAAAGATGTTTGAGCAATTCTCTACTATTCTCGGTGACACTCTGCCCTCGCGTATGATTCAAACTGTCAGGTGGCTAGGGTAGATATATACTTTGGACGTTGGGAGATCAAACCTGTGTCTGATCCCACATATTGCATTTGTGGCGGAGTAGGATTAGGAACGTGTTATTCAGGTTCCTTAAGCTCTTGTACCGATGCCACCAACTTCGGCGCACAGTATCGCTGGTATACAAAACCTTAAGCGACCCATTCTTTTGACTTACCAATCATTTCCATGAGGAAAAGGCCGAGATGTTATCAAATAGTGCTACAAAACGTTCTGTTTCACTTCTACTGTTGCTTGTTTTAGCGGCATGTGCACCAACAAGCCCTACTATTAATAATGTTACGCCAAATCTGCGCCAATCGTCACCAATATCTCCGACTTTGACATCTGTTCCTCTGATGTCAGAACCGCTGTTTGTTCCTCCTCAACCAACACCTCAAAGCGTTGTGGGGGGAGGAATGGTAGAAAATGGCCCCTTTCTGTTTGACTTGCGATTGTTCTATGATGCGAGCCTTAATCAACAACCGGTTGCGACTTCACTTTATAGTGATATGAACGGAATAGGGTCTTTTATGTACTGGTGCTATCAGGGCAGCGAGCCGATCGGCCCGATAGAGACATATTGGGGTACGCTGCCACAACTCAATCAACTCTTACAGGAAACTTACGAGTCAATCCAACCTGGAAGTTGTGGCGGGCGCACAGGTGGGATATTGCTTCCTGGTGGTTTTTTCATAGATGGCGAAAGCAAGGTTGGAGATTGGGTGCAAGTAGCGTTGAAAGTTAGAACAGGTGATAAAGAATTTGGAGCAGTGATTAGCTTTACCCTTACTCAAGGGCCAAACGGTTTCGAGCCGATAAACATTTCAGTAACGCCATTACAGGAGAATGGCGGCTAACAAGCGCTTCCACCTGACGCCGCTCCGCTGCGCTTCGCAGCGCAGGTGAAGCGCGAGCCGTTCGGAGACTTGAAAGGTCATGGGTTTGACCTGGAAAGCACCCATCTGATCCCCTTTGACCGCTTGTCCCGCCTGACTCTGGCGGTGGCTTTCCTGTATACCTGGCTCGTTACGGTTGGCTCTCACTCTATCAAGAATGGCGACAGACACTTGGTTGATCGCAAGGACCGTAGAGACCTGAGCATCTTTCAAATCGGTTGGCGCATCATCGGAAGATGTTTGAGCAATTCTCTACCATTCTCGATGACACTCTGCCCTTGCGTATGATTCAAACTGTCAGGTGGCTAGACAACGGAAGGAGGGCCGAATGCCCGAAGGAGTAACACTTGTCGTTCAAACCAACCGTCCTGCTTTCCCCGCCACCGGCGGCACCCAACTGGCCTACGTGCTGATGGAAGCCCGACCCACCGGCGCACTGGCCCAGGTTCGGATGCCCCTTAACTTTGCCTTTGTCCTGGATCACAGCGGCTCTATGAGCGGAGCCAAACTGGCCAACCTGAAGGCGGCAACCAAACTGGCTATAGATCGCCTGGGGCCGGGCGACCTGGTCTCCATCGTCATCTTTGACGACAAGGTCCAGGTGCTGGTCCCCAGCCGACCTGCCGATAACCCCGCCGCGCTGAAGCGGGAGATTGATGGCATCCGCGATGGTGGAGGGACGGAGATGTCCCGGGGGATGCGGGCCGGCCTGGACGAATTGCGCAAGGGGCTGAATCCGGGCCGGGTGAACCGGATGCTCCTGCTGACCGACGGAGAGACTTTCGGCGACGAAGATGTCTGCCGGAAACTGGCAATGGAGGCCGGCCGCAGCGGTATCCCCATTATCGCCCTGGGCCTGGGGGAGGACTGGAACGAGCGCCTCCTGGACCACATTGCGGATGCCAGCAAGGGGGTCTCCGATTTTATCCCCGACCGGCAGCCAGAGACCATCTTGAAGAGTTTTGAGGAACACGTTCGCTCCGCACAGGCTACCGCCATCCAGAACGCCCAGTTCATCCTGCGGCTGGTGCCGGGGGTGGTCCCTCGCGCCGTCTGGCGGGTCACTCCTCTCATTGCCAAACTGGGCCATCGTGCCCTCTCTGATCGGGACGTCCAGGTCACCCTCGGGGATATGGACGTGGGTCAGGGGCAGAGCATTCTGGTGGAAATGTTGCTCCCTCCTCGTGCCCCCGGTACCTATCGGGTCGCCCAGGCTGAGGTCAATTACGACATCCTCGCCCTGGGACGAACGGGGGAGAAAGCGAGGGCAGATGTGATCCTGGAGTTCACCCAGGATATGGCGCGGGCCTCTCAGGTGAACCCCTACGTGATGAACATTGTGGAGAAGGTGACCGCCCACCGGCTGCAGACGCAGGCGCTGGACGAGGCGGCGGTGGGCAACATCGCCGGTGCCACTCAGAAACTGCGCGCCGCTGCCACCCGTCTTCTGGAACTGGGGGAGGAGGAACTGGCCCGCACTGCTCTGGAGGAAGCCCAACGGCTGGAGGAGGGCAAGGGTCTCTCCTCGGCCGGTACCAAGAAACTCCGCTATGAGACAAGGAAACTGACCCAAAAACTGGACTGAAGGAGGTTACTATGATTACTTGTCCGCGATGCGGCTCTCAGCAACCGGATGGGGCCACCTTTTGCGACCAATGCGGGGCGGCTCTGGGAGGAATTGCGCCGGCTCCGCCGGTTGCCGCGCCCTTTCCGGCCCCGGCGGCCGGTCCGGCGGTCTGCCCGTCCTGCGGCGCGCCGGCTGTTCCGGGGGAGGCTTTCTGCGGCAAATGCGGTGCGCCACTGGGGCAGGCCGCCCCAGCGACGTTTCCGCCCACTTATCCACCTGCACCGCCCCCGGTCGGTCCCGTTCCCCCGCCGCCGGGGGTCGGCGTACAAACCTGCCCGCAGTGCGGCGCCCCGGTGGAGCCAGGCAGCGCCTTCTGCGATATGTGCGGCGCGCCGCTGACGGCCGGCCCCACCCCGCCCCCCCAGCCCCAGCCCCCCCCGCCCGTCTACCCGCCACCGGTTCCGCCGACTCCCCGCCCACCCTCAACGCCTCCTCCCACGCCTCCGTACCCACCCGTATATCCTACAGCCGGCGCCGTCTCGGGCAGACTGATCGTCCAGGGCACCAACGCCGTCCTTCCCTTCCCGCCGGGCAAAAGCGAAATCCTCATCGGTCGGGAGGACCCGGTCAGCAACATCTTCCCCGATATTGACCTGACCCCCCACGGCGGTGATGAAGGGGGGGTCTCCCGGCGGCATGCCCGTATTTTCGCCCAGGGGAACCAGATATTCATTGAAGACCTGAACAGCACCAATTACACCTACGTCAACCAGCAGAAACTGACGCCCGGGCAGCCCCACCCGCTGAAGGACGGCGACGAAGTCCGCCTGGGGAAGGTCCGACTGACATATATGGCCTGAACATCGGACCGGAGCGCCGCGCCTTCCGAATACCGGATTAAAGGACGACTGGCAGGCCGTCCGGAGGCCCGGGCCCAGAAAGGCTGACTTTCCGTCAGCGCTGGATAGGTCATTGATTTTTGACTCTTGGCCGCTGATAGATTTAATAACCATGGTGCAACGGGAATCCGTGCCGTTAGCGCCAAGACTACAGGAGGTGATATATGCCTCTGGGAACCGGTCAGATGCTTCAGAACCGCTACCGCATCCTCTCTCTCCTGGGTCAGGGCGGGATGGGCGCCGTTTACCGGGTCCGGGACACCCGCCTGGATATCTCCGTCGCCCTCAAGGAGATGGTGCCCCAGCCCGGGCTGGACCCCCATACCCTGGCCCAACTCCGCCAGCAGTTCCAGCAGGAAGCGACCGTCCTCGCCCGCCTCAACCACCCCAACCTGGTGCGGGTCACCGACTTCTTTGAAGAAGGCGGCAACGCCTACCTGGTGATGGAGTTCGTGGAGGGGCAGAGCCTGGCCGACCTGATCGGCCGGCACGGCGCGCTGCCGGAGGCGCAGGTGCTGGGCTGGGCGGCGCAACTCCTGGACGCGCTGGCCTACTGCCACAGCCTGGGGGTCATCCATCGGGACATCAAGCCGCAGAACGTCATCATCCGCCCCGACGGGCGGGCGGTGCTGGTGGACTTCGGGCTGGTGAAACTCTGGGACCCCCGGGACCCGCGCACCAAGACGGCGATGCGGGGGATGGGGACACCGGAGTATGCGCCACCGGAGCAGTACGAGGCGGCCGCCAGCCACACCGACCCCCGCTCCGACCTCTACAGCCTGGGGGCAACGCTATACCACGCGCTGACCGGGCAGGCTCCCCTCACGGCCACGCTGCGGATGGCCGACCCGGAGCAGTTTGTGCCGTTGCAGGCAGTAGCGTCAGGGGTGAGCGAGCGGACTGCGCAAGCGGTGACGAAGGCGCTGGAATTGGCCCGCTCGCAGCGTTGGCAGGACGCGGCCGAGATGGCGCAAGCCTTGGGGCTGCCGGCGCCAACCTGGGTCAGCCAGAAAGCGGTCGAGCAGCCTATCACGCCCCTGGCCGGACGCGGCGGCACACAGGTGATCGCGCCGGGGCCGGTGATCGCTCCGCCGGTCGCCAAGCGCCGCCGGGTGCCGATGTGGGTCTGGGTGTTGGGTGGGATGGGGGCATTGGGAATGTTGGGCGTGGTAGGCATAATATTAGCCGTGGCGCTCACGTGGTCCAGTATTGTAGGAGGCAGGGTGACGGCGACGCCGGCCGCCACCCAGGCCGCGACTGAGATTGTCCCAGGAGGCGTCGAGGTGACAAATACCCCACGACCCTCCCCAACCGCTACAGCAACCGGGCGCACGCCTACGGCGAGACCCACGCGCACGCCGGCCTTGACTGCGACGCTTGCCCCGACGCCAACGCCGACGCCCACTGCGACTTCTCGCCCGCGGCCGAGAGCCACGTCCACCCCCGTTCCGCCGACGGCCACGCCGGTGCCGCCCACGCAGCCACTGCCCACACAACCGCCGCCACCGCCGCCGACAGAACCGCCACCGCCGCCGACGCAGCCGCCACCGTCGCCGACGCAGCCGCCACCGCCGCCGACAGAACCGCCACCGCCGCCGACAGAACCGCCACCGCCACCATAAGAGGGAACTGGGATGATGCCCAGAAACCGAGTCTGTTGAGTTCTGCAACTTAAATAGAAGCAGCAATGACTGGAGGTGTAAAATGAAATTGCGCATCTGTTGGATTGCGATCGTTCTGATCGC
>JASFBC010000143.1:0-3658 GCA_036172315.1 Anaerolineae bacterium
CAGGCACTCCTTCCGCTGCGGTAGAACGGCAGGTTCAGACCGCCCTCTCCGAATTCTTCTACCAGCGGACCAAAAATCGGCCCGAGGTGATAGTGATAGCAGTAGAGAAATGAGTTGCAGGGCAACCGCCGGGGTTGCCCCTACTATGCGACCTGCGACCTGAAATGGACGAGGAACACTCTACCCAGGGAGAAGACCCGGAAAAAACCCGCATTCTGATTGCCTACAAAGAGTTCCCTGCCCTATCGGTCGGACATGCCGGTGGGCAGGGGGTCTTCCGCCTCATCCAGGCCCTCCACCGGCGAGGCCATCCGGTAATTCTGGTCGCCCGCCTGCGGCGGGAGGAGGCCCCTCTGGTGGGGGAGACCCGCCCCTTCTGTGAGCGTATCGTCACCGTCCCCCACCACCAGGCCCTCAGCGGGCCGTTCCCCCTCCGCATCCTGCGCAGTTACCTGGCCCTGCGGCAGGCTGTGGCGCGCACCCTCCGGGAGACCCGACCGGACCTGATGCTGGTGGAGTTCACCCAGACGGCCCTGGCCCTGCTGGGGGTGCGCCGTCCCTTTACCGCGCTCCGTCCCCACGATGTCAACTGGTTCCTCCTGGAGCAACGGGCCCGATATCAGCGGGGGCTGCGGCGATGGGGGACGCTGGCTCTGGCGTGGCTCTTGGGGCGACTGGAGCCCTGGCTCCTGCGGCGCTACGACCAGATTCTGGCCATCTCGGAGGGCGACCGGCGGCTGCTCACCCTGCGCTGTCGCCCCACCCCCACCCTCCTGCTCCCCCTGGCGCCCGCCCTTTCCGCCGCAGTTCCTTCTCGCCCCGCCGTCCCCCCTGGAGCCAACGTCCTCTTCGTCGGAGCCATGTACCGGGGGCCGAACATAGAGGCGGTAGACTGGTTCCTGAGCCAGGTCTGGCCCCGGGTGACGGCAGAGATGCCGGAGGCAAAGTTCTATGCGGTGGGATACGCGCCGCCGCCGCAGATACTGGAGCGCGCCGACGGCCAGCGGGTGTTCGTCACCGGCTACGCGGACGACCTGACCCCCTGGTATCAGGCGGCAACCGTCTTCGTCTCACCGGTGCGGGTGGCCGGGGGACTGCTGCAGAAGGTGCTGGACGCGCTGGCCATGGGGGTGCCGGTGGTGGCGACATCGGTGAGCAATCACGGCATCGGGGCCAGCCCCGGCCGCCATCTGCTCATCGCCGACGAGCCCGAGGAGTTCGCCGCTGCGGTGGTGCGGTTGCTGCGGGACCCGGCACTCCGGGAGCAACTGGGGCAGGCTGGACGGGAGTTCGCGCAGGCCCGCTACAACCTGGATGAGGCGCTGGACCGCTGGGAGGCGACCTGGTCAGGCAGCCGGAGAGGCAAAGGGGAACGATTCGGCCTGCGGACTCCCCAATTCGCTTGAGGCCGGTCTGAAGAGCACGGTCATCCCGCCCGGCCAGCGACCTCCTGGTACACTTTCTCCACCCGGGCGATCATCCGCTCCTGGGTGAATTCGGCCTCCACGCGCGCCCGCCCTGCCCGGCCCATCTCCATCCGGAGGTCGGGGTGATCCAGCAACCGGCGGATGGCTTCGGCCAGGGCCTGCGGGTCGCGAGGCGGCACCACCCGCCCCGTCACGCCGTCCTGGACCACCCATGAGGTGCCACTCCCCACCTCCGTCGTGATGCACGGCAGGCCCGAGGCCATCGCTTCCAGGAGGACTGTACCGAAGGCCTCAGCACGGGCATCGGCCGGCAGAACGAAGAGATGCGCCCGGTGATAGAAGCCGGGCAACTCATCGTCAGGAATCTCGCCCCGGAAGCGGACCCGGTCGGATAGGCCCAGGCGGGCCGCCTGCGCCGCCCACTCCTCCCCCATCGGCCCCTCCCCGACAATCTCCAGATAGACCCCGGGCAGTTTGGTCAACGCTTCCAGAAGAGTGTCCACCCCCTTGTAGTACCGGAGTTTCCCCACGAAGAGCAACGTCGGCGGGCCGTCGTAGGGGGCCGGGGGAGGGACAAACCGGCGATGGTCCACTCCCAGCGGGACGACAGTGCACTTTTCCCGCACCGGCCATAGCCATGGGGAGGTCTCTATATAGCGGGGACTGGTGGCGATAATCCGGTCGGCGTGGGCCAGGATCCGCCGCAGCAGGGGCCCGTAGAGACGCAACCACCCCCGCTGGCGGACAACGTCGGAATGATGGGTGATGACGGTAGCCTGTGCCCGGCCCAGCAGGTCGTTCGCCAGTTCGCCCAGCGGATAGGGGGAGTGGACATGGACGATATCGGGGCGCAGGCGGGCCAAATGGAGGGGCTGGCTCAGGCTCAGCGGCATGGACGCAGCGGTGGTCAGCCGTCCAGCGCGGATGACTGTCACCCCGTTCTCCTGCCGGACCGTAGTGCGCCAGCCCGGGTTGCAGACCAGAACGGTCACCCGATGGCCGGCCCGCGCCTGGGCCTCTGCCAGGACCTGGATGTGGTTCTCAATCCCACCCAGAACAGGAGGGTAGTCTTTGTAGAGATGGAGGATGTGCATGCGGATGACAAGTTAGCGGGCCAGATACCAGCGGAGGAGGGCCAGAGCGGCGGAGGCGGAGGCAGCCTTGTTGGCTGATCGGTCGCCGGTCCAGCGGTGCTCCTCCACCCATTCCCCGTCGGGGGCGGCCAGCGCGATATATGTCAGCCCGACGGGCTTAGCGGGGGTTCCGCCGCCCGGCCCGGCGATCCCGGTAACCGAAAGGGCCAGGTCGGCCCCCAAGAGGCGGCAGGCCCCCCGGGCCATAGCCAGCGCGGTCTCCTGGCTGACCGCGCCATAGGCCTCCAGGATGTCGCGGGGAACCGCTAACACCCGCGCTTTCACGACGTTGGCGTAGGCAGTAACGGAGCCCAGGTAATAGTCCGAACTGCCCGGCACATTGGTGATGCGATGGCTGAGGAGGCCGCCGGTACAGGATTCGGCCACGGCCAGGGTGAGGCTCCGCTCCCGCAGGAGATGCCCGACCACCATCTCCGGCGACGGGTCCTCCCAGCAGGCCAGAGGGGCCCCCAGGAGTTTCTCCAGGGCCTGCCGGGCCGCCCTCCGCTCCTCCGGCGTCAGCGGCAGGCGGGCAAATTCCTCCTCATCCAGCACCCGCGTCCGACCGTCCGGGTCTACCCAGAGGTCCAGGGCCAGGTCCTCCGCGCAGATCTCGCCGGGGGCAATTCGGGCCGGGCGGGTGATGTTGCAATAGCGGCCCTTCAGCCGTCCGTCCGGCGCGCGAATCTCAAAGACATTGTACCAGCGGTCGGCGTAGAAGGTTTCCAGCCAGAGGTCGCCCGGCTCCAGGCGGACGTATTCCAAGTCCATCGGCGGTCGGTCCCAGACGGCGCGCATCAGAAGGGCGTCTGGAACCTGAAATAGCCGCCGGGCGGGGTAGGAGATAAGTTCTCGTCCCCGATAGTCCAGTTTTCGGATCACCCACCGGTCGCTCTTGTTCATAGCCACTGGTATGCAGTTTCCCGGCCCTATTTTATCGCAGGCCGAGTCGCTGTCAAACCTTCCCCAGTCTGAAACCTTAAAATTCCCGTAATTATTCAGCGCTGGTAACGATCTACCAAGAATCCCACGAAGTTCCTTAAAGTCTGAAATGGGACGCGGATTTTCGCAGGCTTCGCTCGCAGATGTAGCGCAGGC
>JASFBC010000144.1:0-9408 GCA_036172315.1 Anaerolineae bacterium
GTACGGCGGCTTCAAACTCTTCTATGACTACGACACTCCCCTGATGTCCCCCGCCGATGTCCTCCGCCTCTCCCCGCCGCCGGCAGTGGTGATATATCAGTGAGGGCTTGCCGTGCAGGGGTTTTGATGGTAAAATCAAAAGAAACCGTTCCCTTTTGGCACGTTGGAGGTAGACTTGGCAGGCACAGTTCACACCCAGACATCCCGCCGGTGGGCCCGATGGTGGACGCGCCAGAAGGTCTCCTCTACATTCCCAACTCATGCCTCTGCCCAAGCGTCCCCACGCTACCCCAAAGCAAACTCCTTCCGGACGACCCTCTGGATGCCCCTTCGGTCCTTGTTAATGTGGGTAGGTATCGCTTTGATATTGTACATCCTAGGGATGGCCGCGTACGCGCTGATCTACTGGTTGTTAAGCATGTTATCCGGCGAATATCTCTACTATCAGCAGGTTGCCGCACATCTTCGCAGCACTTTAACCGGAAGCGCTGCTCTGATTCCTGTGTTCACCGCTTTGGTGGGTTGGGGAATTGAATGGTGGCGGTATCAGTTAGAAGGGGCAAAAAACCGCGAAATTCAGCGCCGGAAGGAAGCGTTGGGGAAACTGGAGCAACTTTCTGAAACTCTCCGAAAGAGACTATATAGTAAGGCCCTTGCCCTTTATCGGGTTTTCCAGGAACGATGCGAGAGTGGGATATGGCGGGGACTCGGCCTGGAGGAAAACCTTCGCAGGTTATGGAAAGAAGAAGCACCCCGTCCTTTGCAAGTCTGGGTTGATTTGAGTGATGGAGTACATATGCCGAAAGTAGAGTCAGAGGACCTTTTGTATGACTTGGAAGCCCTGATATGGGGGGCAGGATTGGAGCCCAGAGAGTGGGAAGTGAAAGGCAAGAGCATCCTGAACCAGGTGATGACTCCCGAAAACCTGGGGCGTTTGGTGGAATTGTTCCGTCGGCATGAAACTTGGAGAACATTGCTGCGCACTGAGGTTGTTAGACCAAAGTTGGCCGAGTTGGGGGAGGCAGTAACCGAAGAACAGTGGGAATCTCTGCAAACCTTTCAGGGATGGCAGGCTTTACCCCTTCAGATGCCTCATCCATGGGAGGGGGCTGTTCGCCCTCCGGGTCCCTCAGAACTGGTGGAAGGTTTGAAGCAGATCGGCTTTCATCAGAACCCCTTTGGCCCATTGTTGGCAGAGCAGGACCCACTGCTGGCAGATTACGGTATCTGGCCTTCTTCGCTTGAGGACGCTCGGGGTCCCCAACCGGCTCTGGTGTTTGGCCCCTCCGGCGCGGGTCGTACTGCAGCGGCCCTTTTGTTGTTTTGGAAGTGTCTGCACCCACCGGGGAATCCGGAAGAGGCCGGAGCATTCCCGGTCTGGCTGAAAACGGATTCCTGGCCTGAAACGGAAGAGGGCTGGCTTCACATCATCGGGCAAGCGCTCACTGAAGCACTTTTACAGGTCGGTAGAAATGATCCTTTCGGCCTTTTTGCTGACCGAGAAACCGCTCCAGCGATTGCCTTTTCGCTTTCCCACTATTTGGGACCGGCGGAGTCAAGGGTAAGCCGCCTCCGTTTGGCAGGATTCTCTGACTCAAGGATGGAGTATGTTCTCTGGAAAATAGAAGATTATCTGGAGATTCCACTAGAAGGAAAGCCAGATGTCATAACTCTGTATGATCTGATCGGTAACGCGCGACCTCCCACCCGGCACACCACTTACATCCTTGTGGATGTCTCGACCTTCCCCCCTTCGGTCAGAACACGCCGGATTCAATCTCTGCAACTCCTGGCGGAGATGGCTGGACCTCTGAGCATCAGAAATACCTATCTGAAACTCTTTATGCCCGAAGATCTCGGGAATTCTCTTCAACCCTATTGGCCGCTGGAGCCCTTGCTCCTGCAGTGGTCAGAAGAGGAGTTGCGCGTAATGCTGGGGCGGCGGTTATCGGTGGCCAGTAACGGGTATGTAGAGAGCCTGGATTCCATTTGTTCGGCGCAGAAATATCCACCTGATCCAGACACCTGGTTGGTTCGGTCAGCGCAGGGGGCGCCCCGCCGATTGGTGGAGTTGGGCAATCAGATGCTGAGAGAAGCATGCCAATAAGCGGCTCCTAGTGAGGGGGATTTGAGCAGATGATGGAAGCAGTGCCACCTGCCAGAGGTCTGAGTGTTTTTGGCCCTTTGCGTGCCGAGGAGGAGCCCTGGCTGGGGGAGTGCTTTGTCCCGCCTGCTGAGTTTGATATTATGGCAGAAGCGAATTCTATCGTTGTGTTTGGCCCTACGGGGGGAGGAAAATCCACAGTGTGCCGGATGTTGGCAGCACATGTCCGTAAACCTGATTGTCCTCCCTCATTCCTTATCGTGGAATGGCAGCCATCCCCCTCGGTATGGGAGCCAGCCGTCGGGTTTGAGTCGGTCCCCGGACAGGTAGCCCACATCTTTGACCTCTGTGCGATGGAAATACTTCGCCACCTGGCCTTGTATCCGGGCGCATGGGCTACAGCCCCCGACCGGGTCCGCCAAATGCTGACTTGGTTTATATGGCGGTTTCTTCGCGGAAACACGGCAATCCGTGCTGCCGACCTCCTGGAGGGCAAGCCGGGTTGCTCCATTGTGGCCCAAATCCTTCAGACCGACATGGAAGAAGACCTGCTCCCTTCCAATGATTGGCGGCTTATCATATCAGAATTTTCCAAAGCCATTCAAAGGTTGGGGTTGAGAGGCATTTGGGTGACGGTAGACATGGCAGAACAGTGGATGGTGAGGGAATCCAGCCACTTGCTCCCTGCGTTGACCTCTTTTCTATCCACCCTCCCTCTTTTTGAGCAGGGTGGCTTTGCATATAAACTCTTTCTGCCCGTCGGGTTTCGTCCGCTTTTGCTGACAGCACCGGGTTTAGATCGCCGTCGGTTCGCCGCTTTTCACCTGAACTAGTCAGAGGAGCAACTTCAACGCATCGCGGAGCGCCGCCTCTCTCTTGCCCTAGGAAAGCCAGAATTTCCTCTGAAAACACTATGTAGTGCTCCGAAGTTTTTGGAATGGATACGCCGAATAGGTGGGAATTCCCCTCGCGTATGGCTGGAAAGCCTCCGCCCTCTGGTCGCCCGTTATTTAGAGACCGGGCAGCCCCTAAAGCCATCGGACTGGAAACGGCTGCGCCGCCAAGCCCTCCCTCATCTTCTCCTGGATGAGGAGAACCACATGGTGATCGTTGGTGGACGGGTTATCCCGGTGAACGAAATTCCAGCGGGTGCATACCGGCTATTCTGGTACCTCTATCGGAATGCCGGACGGCTGGTACCTTGGGATGAACTCTACTATAAAGGCTATCGGGGAAAAGACCGGGTATTGCGTTCGGTGGACGAAGGTTATGAGGACCCCGGTACCTATACAGGCATACTCTATAACCGGTTGTCTGACCTGCGGAAAGCAATAGAGCCCGATCCCGGTGACCCTATCTTTATAGAGACGGTGCGCGATAAAGGGGTCAGGTTGAGGTTGGGTTGGTGAGATAGGATGGGTTGTGAGGTTTCTGTTAGATTTCTGATAGCAAGCCGTTGCGAATTGAGTCAATTGATTGGGGTAAAATTAACATACCTCGCGCGATGAACCATCTTGAAATCGAGGTATACCTGCACTTCCACAAACGTCAGGTAGAGACCAGTGACCGCGAACATTCATTCATCAATTACCAATTACCAATTACCTGTTCGCGATCCAAGACGTTCGCTGGCCCAAAAGTTGTTGGAGGCCTCCGATGTTCCTTATGCAGAGCGCAAACAAAAGTGGTTAAGGGAGGAACTGGGGCTCCTATTTGATCCTTTTGAACACTTGGACGGCGGAGCAGACCCCCACCTCCCGGAATATCTGGTAGACCACGGCGCGTTCGCTGCTTTGTGGGGAGATTGGCCGACCTTTTTGTTTGCTCTTCCCGGCGGAGGCAAGACTGCATTCCGGGTTCGGCTAATGCGTGCCTGTCGGGTAGGACAGGAGGGGCGACAGATATTCCCTATTTTGTTCCGTCCACCCCGCCCCCGGCGAGAAGGCGAGCCTCTTGAAGAAGACGAGTTCTTCAATGCCCTGCTTCGGGATGCCGGAGCGGGGCTTTTCTTTCAACTGGCATATCAGCCCTACCGCTTTTTAGAACTTCCGCTCCCCCTGCGCCGGATAGTCCGTCAAATACTGGAGGATACCCTGCCCGCTCCTCTTCAATATTACCTCCTTCAGTTAAAAGATGCGGGATCCCTGAGCCCGCTGGCGCAGGCCTTTGATCCCACAGCCAGGGAACTCCCATCGGAGCCATTGCCTCCCACCATCCGTCTCTTTTGCGAAGCCCTTTCTGAGAATGGACGTGCCCCTGCCGATTTCCCCATTTCTGCGGGTTCTCCCGAAGAGCGGTTTGATGCTTTTACAGACCTGCTTTTCGGCACACTGAAGTACGAAAGCGTTTATCTTCTGGTAGATGGAGCCGATGCTTATACTCCCGTCCCTCAGTTTATCCTGCCCATTATAGAGCCTCTTCTGACGCGACTGAAGCGACTGGGGGCGCAAAAAGTTTTCCTGAAGTTCTTCCTCCCCGAAGACGTGAGCCCGCTCCTGAACCATTCCCTGTTGACAGAACCGACAAAAACTGCTATCATTCAATGGGATCGGGAAGCGCTGGTCGCCATCATCCGGGAGCGCCTCTCCGTGGCCAGCGAGGGAATGTATGACGGGCTGGAGGCTATCGCAACTCCTGACGCCCCTCGCCCAGCGGAAAACTACCTCGCTGAGGCCGTATATCCCATTGTGCCCCGGGAGATACTCACCCTTACACAGCGGGTATTCACCGAGCATATCCTGCGGGTAGGCCCCTATGGTCGCCTGGAACGACGGGATTTTGAAGATGCCATCCGATGGTATCGGGAACAGCCGCGGGCTGTTGAGCGGAGAATGGCCCGGTGACAATTTTCCCCGATCCCTTTTCCTCAAGCGTTATCCTTCCCCAATGGGGTGCCCTTCCTTCCGCGAGGCTGGGCATTCCCCTGCCCTCAATGGAGCAGCGCAATGAACAGCGTAGCGATACCTTCTCCCCCTTATAACTCTTCGCTATTTGTCAACCGCGAGCCGGAAGTTCAACTGGTTGAGCAGAAGATCGCCCGGTTGCTGGAAGGGCTTCCTGTTTCCCTTCCACACACTGCCTTTCACGGCCCGCGAGGGTCTGGAAAGTCCTGGCTGCTGAATTATCTCCATGATACGCTCCCCCAGCGCTTCGGAAATCGGATAACCCTTATCTTCTCACCCTTGGACCCTCGGGACTCTCATTTGGCCGAAAACGTTTTGAAATCCGCCTGCTCAGTCCTCAGTATTTCCCTACCCGCAGGAGCATCGCTGGATGAAATAAGCCTCTGGCTGACCAATCGCTGCCGTGAAGCCGGGCGCCCGGTGGGGATAATCGTAGATGAACTGGACAAGGTTCCCTCGGAGGTGCTCAAACAGATTGAACTATATTATATCTCTCCCCTCTTCCGGCTTCCGAATGTCCTTTTGATTCTAGGTAGCCGGGTTCCGGCGCCGGGGGGATGGTTGGGAGATGTGGAGTTCAAGCGGCGAGTGGAGAACTGGGACCTTCTTCCTTTTGACCAGAGACAGACGGAGGAGCAAATCCGTAAACTGGGGCACAACCCCGCCATCGCGCCCGAGGTTCTGGCAGCAGGCGGTGGCTACCCCATCAGTAACGCCATCCTCTCCCAAGAATGGGCCACTGCCCCTGACCAGGCGCTGGAGAAGTGCGCGCAGGCGCTGCTGGAGGGAGTTCCGGAGGACCTCCGGCAGTATTTCCGCGCCCTCTGCGTGCCAGATATTATAGAGATAGAGCGCATGCCCTGCCTGCTGGTGAGTTACTTCGGCGGTAACCCCTCCTATTGGGACACCCAGCGCTGCCGGAGGATTCTGATGGATATGGTCCGGACCCATCTGGTACGCTGGAGCAAGTGGACGTCCTCTGGATACGGAATGGACCCGGCCGTACGACAGGTATTACGCAACGCCCTGCAAAGAAGCAACCCCACCCTGTGGGCGAAACTATCGGCATGTTGAGGAGGTTGTGATGAGCCCTATAGAAATGCTGGCCGAATATGCCGGTGCTCTGGTCACTGCCGATGTCATTAACCGGGAAGACCTGCTGGAGGAAATCCGGCAGGCCGTCACCGGTGAGGGGACGCGGGTCTTCTACATCTACGGGAAGGGAGGGATGGGCAAAACCTGCCTCCTGCGCGCTGTGCTCCGGAGATGCGGGCCGGGCGGCCCCTGGCACCGGGAGGGACTCATCGCGCCTTCTCCCGAGCGCCTGGTAGACCTGTACCACACCGTCCATCATACCCGTGAGGGCCTGGCCTATGGGCTTCGCCATTCCCTCCCCGCTCCGGATGGGGCATTTGCGGGTTTTGACCGGGTTTACAGCGAATGGCAAGAGAAGAAATACGACCTGGCCGGTATGTTGAGAGAACTCTCTACCCTTCGGGAGCGTATCGGCGAGGCCTTTGTGGAAGACCTGAACTCCCTGGCGGACCAGGGGATCCGCCCGGTCCTGGTCCTGGATACCGCTGAACGATTGTTGTACGAGGAAGACGAGATTCAGCGCCGCCTTGGCCTGGAGCCAGAGGGGACGGAAGCGTTGAGGTGGCTTTTGGAGATTCTCCCTCAGTTGCGCAACGCGGTGGTTCTGATCGCCGGGCGGCCTGAACCGGCCCGCCTCAGGGACGACCTGAAGAATGCGCTGGGAGACCGCCTGTATGTACGGGAACTGGGCCCCTTCGGCCTGGAAGAGACGAAGCGGTATTTTGACGCCGTCGCTGAACGGGCTCAGGAATTGGGTTGGAAAGAGCGGGCGGAGCAGATCCGGCAAATTCCCGAGGACGCACGAGAGGTCATCTACTATTACACGGGCGGTCGGCCCATCCTGCTGGCCTTGATGATAGATTACCTCCTGGTGGCGGATGCTCTCTTCCCCCGGGTGAAAGAGCCCGCAGAGGAGATCCGACAACGCTCTCCGGAAGAGCAGGAAACCATCCAGCAGGAGGTGGAACGGGAACTGGTCCGCTTCTGGATGGAGACTGGCCGGGAGGCTGATCAGGCCGTCCAGTACCTCGCCTGGGCTCCCAAGGGAATGGACGCCGAACTCCTGGCCCGGGTGCTGGATATGAAACAGCCGGACGGCGGGTGGGATGTCGGGAAGGCAAAAGAATGGCTGGAAGCAATCTCCCACCTCTCGTTCGTGAAGACCCGCCCTGCCGACGGCCGGACTTTCCTCCACGATGAGATGTATGCTCTCTTCCAGAAGCATATCCTGGCCGATGCCTCCCCTAAGGAGCGGAAGCGGGTCTACGAGGCCATCATCGGGTGTTATGCCGCGCTGATTGAAAAACAGCGAGAAGAGGTGGTCAGGTTCTTCCCTCCAGCCGACCTGATCGCATTGGCCCGCGCTACCGATGAACTCTGGCGCCTGATGGCCGAGGAGGTCCACTACCGCCTCCGGCGGGACCCGGTGGACGGGTTCCAGACCTATCAACTCTACGCCCGGGAGTCCTACTGGTCCTACGAGGACACGCTGGAGCGGCTCCTCCATAGCGAAATCCTAGAGTTCCTGCGGGCCCATCAGAAAGAGGACTCCTTCAATGGCCTCCCCAGGGCGACGATAGAAACGGTTGTCGGAGGCATCCGGCGGGTAGAACGGTTAAGGAGAGCGAGCCAATTCCGGGAGGGGCTGGACCTGGCGAAGCGAATCCAAAGGAAGTGCGCAGACCTCCTGGAACGGGCTGGCGCCCTGCCGCGGCTCCAGTTGCAGGTCTTGGAGGCCGAACTCCTGACCTATTGGGGCCAGGATCTGGAGGAGGCAGAACGGCTCATTCGGGATGCCCTTTGGGACCTGGACGAGATACGCCCCCTAGTGGGCTCCTTTGAGCCCTGGCAACGGGATGTCCTGCGTGCCGAGGCATACAACATCCTGGGATACTGCTACCGCAACATGGGCTGGTTCCGGAGAGCGTCGGAGGCCTATCACCGGGCCATCCGGGAGTGGCGCGCGCTGGAACAGCGCGAACGAGACGAACTGCGGCGGATGGCCTTGCGCGCCCAGCATGCCAATACGCTGAATAACCTGGGTTGGGCGCTGGCGGAACTGGGCCAGTTCGCCCATGCCTCTCAGGTCTGTGAAGACGCGCTGGAGATGCGCTTGGACCTGGGCTCGGCAGCCCCTCTCGCTTTCAGCATGAATACTTTGGCTATGGTTTTGGTTCGGGACGACAAACCCCATCGAGCGCACGTTCTTGCGGGGCGCGCTCTGGGCATTTTCCGCGATAAAGATATCCCACGTGGGGTGGGCCTTGCCTCCATTGCGCTGGCGGAAGCGCTGCGGCGTCGGAGCGCCGTACCCTTCCTTTACACCCCGGAAGAGGCGGCCGAATTCCTCCGCCAGGCCGCCCGCCACGTGACGGAGGCCGTAGAGATTTTCCGGCCCGAAGGTCCGGTTCCGGAGCGCTCCCGGCTGGTGGAAGCGCTTATTGAGCGGGGCTGCGTCTACCGCCAATGGGCCTGGCTGCGGAGCAGTTCTCCCTACGAGTCCGATGACCCCGGACCGGAGGACCTGGCTTCTTGGAGCGAGCAAGACCTGAAGCAGGCGATGGAGATCGCCGAAGAGATCTTCCCCTACCGCCGCCTGGATGCCCACGTCAACCTGGCCTGGTTATATTACTACATGCGCCGGCATAAAGATGCAGAGCGGGAAGCAAAAGCCGCGCTCGCTTCGGTACCCGAAGATTATCGTCTGGAAAACCGACGCCCGGGCGTGGAACGTTTGCCGTATACTTTCTATTGGTTCCTGCAGGGTAAGGCCTACCTGATGCTGGGCGAACTACGATGGCGGGAGTTCGCCGAAGGCAAGGGCACCGAAGCCCGCGAAGCCCTGAGGGCATGCGCGGAGAACTACACTCTCGCCCTAGCCTACGACGAACTCTACGCGTCGGATTTCCGCGACCTGCGCCGCGCCATCAACCGCATTTACATCCGCATCCGGGGATTAAATGACGAGGAGTTCAAAGTCTTCCATCAAGGCATCGCACAGGCGGTGGAGCAATATCATCTCTCCAGTCCCACCCGCCTGGACCGGGCTTTAGCCGAATGGGATTTCCCTTCGCGTTCGGTAACAGCATGACCTTCATACGGCCCTACCAACCGCCGGACCGGGAGGCCCTGATAGAAGCCATCAATGGGGTCTGCGCCGAAGGGATGATGCGCACCCCCCGCTTTGAGCCCACCCCCGCCTGGGAGCACGCGCTGAGCCAGCCGGAGTGTCCTTGTCACCTCCTGCTGGTGGTGGCGGAGGGACCGCGTGTCACGGGCTGGTGCCGCCTCTTTCCGACCGATGGG
>JASFBC010000145.1:0-23270 GCA_036172315.1 Anaerolineae bacterium
TAGGCCGTGCTCCTGCCCAGCCGTTCCAAGACCTCTTCCTCGTTGCCAAAGACAACGCGCAGTGTGGTTCCTACCACCCGTCCATTCTGGCGCTGCTTGACCACTTGCAGGTACTGCCAGCCCGCCTGAGGCTGTTTCCGGGTCGGGGGTCGTCCAACACCTGGGTACTCCGGGACAACCCCGTACACCGCCACCATCGCCTCAGCGATGCCACCCCAACCATCCGAGACCGGCGGCGGTGGCGCCTCCGGATGCCCCCGGCGTTTCAGTGTCTCCAAGACCTGCCGACTGGCTTCCGTCTCCGTTTTGGCCACGCCACGGGCCACACGCAGGCGGGTGTCCATATCTATCAGGGTGGCGCGCCAGAACGGCCCACTTTCGGCGCTCTCTGGGTGGCCTTTTTTTTTTCACCCTTGTGGCCCACGTAGGCCCATAGGCTGTACAGTTGACCGCGCTGGATCCGATAGCGGGCCAGCAACTCCTCTTCCATCGCTTCGGCATGCTGAGCGGCGTCGCGCAACCAATCCAGAATGGTCTCTTCCTTGTGTCCTTTGACGCGGGCCAGACTGCTGATCCGATTCCCTTCCGCCAAAAGGGCGAGGGTCTCAATGATCTCATTCTCGGGCGTGCGACGACGGTAGAAGAGCGTGCCTTGGGTTTCTGTGAACGTGCACCCACAGGTGCGGTACAGGTAGCGTTGGCGACCCGCCCTGGTCTTGCCACATTTCCCGATGTTCTTCTGGTGCTCGCCTTGTGGCTTGCCGAAATCCGCACTGCGGCATCCTGATCTCCTGGCTTAAAGGATGCCCCCATGATACCTCATTATCTGTAAACACTCCAGAGGGAGACTGCCGATTTCCGGTAACTGTTCAGCCCGACGGAGGTCACCCTCCTGGCGCCGATGGGGAATCGGCCTTCCCTGCCACAGACCATAGACCACGGACCACAGACCATAGACGATGGTGGTCGGTGGTCTATCGTCCGTCGTCCATCCGGAACGGACGGCGCCGGCCGTCCGGAGGCCGCAGGCCCAGGGAGGCCGACTTTCCGTCAGTGCGGAGATGAAGTTTAACGAACCCCACCTACGGCGTGGGCGATGGCTCCGGAGTCGGTGTCTCCGTCGGCGAGGGCTCCGGAGTTGGCGTCTCCGTCGGCGGGGGTAGAGGAGGCGTGGGTGTCTCTGTCGGCACCACCGGCGTCGGGGTCTCCGTCGGCGCCATCGGCGTCGGCGTCCCGGTGGGCGTCGGCGTTGCGGTGGGGGGCTCCACCGTTGGGGGCGGGGGCGCGGTGGGCGGCGGGGCCACGACACAGCGCACGCGCGCCTCGTAGGTCCGCCCCAGCCGGTCCCAGGCCGTCACCCGCAGGGTGTAGACGCCAGGGGCCAGCAGCGAGGTGTCCCAGACCGTGATCTGCCCATCCCGCACCGGCGCCAGGTGCGGCCCGCTCACCCATCCCCAGCCCACCGGATTCTCCCCCAGGCCGTACTCCACGTTGTAGTGGTCAAAGTTGGGCACGCTCACCGTCCCCATCACTGCCACGACACCGGAAACGGTCGCGCCCGAGGACGGGAAAGAGATGAAGACTTCGGGCTGGCCCGTTTCGGGAAGACAGGCCCCCAGAGGGGCCAGCAGCAACCCGCCCCAGTCCCGGGTCTGCGCCCATTCCCAGCCCTGGGGGTCGGGGATAACGACCATCACCTGCCCGTTGCACCACTGGTACCAGTCGTACTCCGGCCCCAGGGGCGGCTGGTCGGCGGCGAAGATCTCCATCCGGCGCCGGGGGCAGTAGGGGCTGGGCCGGGCGCCGGAGTCGGCGCAAATTTCCATCTCCACAATCCCCGGCGGCCGGACGAAGTCCCGCACCGGTTTATTCTTCAGGGCCGCTTCCATAAAATCGTGCCAGATGGGGGCGGCGCCCATAGAGCCGGCCACCCGGTCCATCTCACTGTTATCGGCGTTCCCCACCCAGACGCCCACCACCAGGTCGGGGGTGTAGCCCACCGTCCAGGCATCCCGGTAGTCGTTGGTGGTGCCGGTCTTGGCTGCCGCCGGGCGGGAAAGTTCCAGCGCGTTGGGACAGCCGAAGGCCGGGCAGCGGGCCTGCCGGTCGGAGAGGATGGACGTAATCAGATACGCGTGTTCGGGCCGGATGACCTGCTCCCCGACCGGGGGGCGGCGGTTATCCAGCAGGATGTTCCCCTGGTTGTCCTCAATATATAGGATGGCGGTCGGCGGTACCCGCACACCACCGTTGGCGAAGACGGCGTGGGCGCCGGTCAGTTCCAGGAGGGGCACTTCGCCGCCGCCCAGGGTCAGGCTGAGGCCGTAATCTTCCCGCGTGAGGGTGGTGATACCCAGCCGCGCGGCCATCTCCTTGAGGGCCGGGATGCCGATGAACTGGAGGGCTTTGACGGCAGGGATGTTGTAGGAGTTGGCCAGCGCGCTGCGCACCAGGACCGGTCCGTGAAACCGCCCGTCGTAGTTGCGGGGGACGTAGGGCGGATTGACGCCGTCCGGGAAGGCGGTCTGTAGGTCCCAGATAAGGGTAGCGGGGGTCCAGCCCCGCTCAAAGGCGGCGACGTAAGTGAGGGGTTTAATGGCGGAGCCGGGCTGGCGGGGAGCGATGGCCATGTTCACCTGGCCGTCAATCTCCTCGTTGTAGAAGTCGGCGCTGCCGACCATGGCCAGGATGTGGCCGGTAGAGGGCTCCAGGGCGACAAGCGCGCCGTTATAGGCCTGATGGTCAGCCAGGGCGGCGACGTGCTGGGCTACAATCTGTTCCGCCAGCGACTGGAGGCCCGGGTCCAGCGTCGTGTAGATGCGCAGGCCGCTGCCCCGGTAGAGGACCTCCGGCCCGTACATTTTCTCCACCCGCTGCCGGATGTACATCACGAAGTGGGGGGCCGGGATACGGTCCTGGGGGACAAAGGGGCGGAACTGGTAGGCGGCCATCTCGGCAGCGGCCGCTTCCGCCTGGGCCTGGGTGATGTAGCCCTCCTTGACCATCAGCCGGAGGACGTCCTTCTGACGGGCCAGCGCGCGCTCCCGCCCTCCGGCGAAGACGTCGTAGGTAGCCGGGGATTGGGGGAGTCCGGCCAGGAAGGAAGCCTGGGCCAGGCTGAGTTCAGCGGCGGAGACGTTGAAGTAGGTCTCGGCGGCGGCCTCTATGCCGTAGGCCAGGTTGCCGTAGTAGATTTCGTTCAGGTAGATTTCCAGGATGGTGTTGCGCGGGTAGCGGCGACTGATCTCGTAGGCCAGGACGACCTCTTTGATTTTCCGCCAGGCGGTCCGCTGGGTGCGCTCCTCGGGGGAGAGGAGCAGGTTGCGGGCCAGTTGCTGGGGGATGGTAGAGGCCCCGGAGACGGTCTCCCCGGCCCGCAGGTTGCGGTAGATGGCTTTGAGCATGGCGACCGGGTCAAAGCCGGGGTGGCGGTAGAAGTCGGCGTCCTCGGTGGCGATGGTCGCCTGGATCAGGTACGGGGAGACGCGGTCCAGGAGGACGTAGACCCGTCGCCCGCCCCGGGGGTCCATGACTTCATAGAGCAGGGAGCCATCGCGCGCGTAGATTTTAGAACTGACGAAGGGGGATTGGCGGGCCAGCAGTTCCTCCGGCGGCGGGAGTTGGGCGGCAATGAGGGCGTAGCCGGTGACCACCGCCGCGAAAAGGGCGAAGAACAGAATGAAGACGGCCATTGCGGCGATAAAGAAGGCCCAGGCCAGCCGATTGCCGCCGGAGCGGGACAGAGCCGTCGGATAGGGGCCGGTCGGGGGGCCGGACGGTCGGGAAGGCCGACCACCGGGGAACGGCGTCGGCCGCGTCGGTCCTGGTTGGAGTGGGCGAGTCTGTCGGTTTCTCTCCATAGCATCCCAGATTATAACTATTATGTAGCGCTGACGCAAGTCCGCCTCTCTGGGCCTTGGCCGAAGGACGGCCTGCGCCGTCCGTTCAAGACGGACGAGAGACAACGGACCACCGACCATCGTCGTCTGTGGTCTGTGGCAGGGGAGGCCGATTTTTTCCCATCGGCGCCAGGAGGGCGATCCAATCGGGCGGAATAGTTGCCAAAATTATAGCATGGGTATGGAGAAACAGCAAACTGTTACCGTTACACCCCGTGCTCCCGCGCCGCGCGGGCCGCCGGGGCATAGCACTGGAGCGTATATTCTTTCAGCATCCGGCGGGTGCAGAAGACCGGGGCTGCCGAACGGATAGCCTCCTTCATCACCCGAACCCATCCCCGGGGGACACCATCCGGGTCCCGGTGGTAGAAGAGTGGCGCTACTTCTTCCTCCAGCAGGGAGTACAACTGAGCCGCATCGTGGGCATCCTGAGCCGCTGGGCCGGCATCCTCCGGCGAAGCGATTGCCCAGCCATTGACACCATTATACCCCTCATCCCACCAGCCATCCAGCCCGCTCAGATTGGGAACCCCGTTAATGGCCGCCTTCTGGCCGCTGGTGCCGCTGGCCTCCATCGGGCGCCGGGGCGTATTCATCCAAACGTCCACCCCCTGCACCAGGTAGCGGGCCACGTGCATATCGTAGTCCTCAATGAAAGCAATCCGTCCCCCTACTTCCGGGTCTTTGGCAAAAGTATAGACCTGCTGAAGGAGATATTTCCCGGCATCGTCAGCGGGGTGGGCTTTCCCGGCAAAGATGAACTGGACCGGGCGGTACGGGTTGTGCAAGATGCGTTTCAGCCGCTCCGGGTCCTGGAACAGGAGGGTGGCCCGTTTATAGGTGGCGAACCGACGGGCGAAACCCACCGTCAGCGCCTCCGGGTCCAGGAAGACCCCCGCTACCAGCACCTGGTCGGGGTCCATCTCGCCGGAGATGCGCCGCTGCCGGGCCCGCTCCCGGATGAAGGCCATCATCTTCCGCTTCTGCTCTTCGTGCAGGGCCCAGAGTTCCTCGTCCGGAATGTCGTCCAGCCGCTCCCAGAGGTCCGGGTCATCATGTCGCTCCAGCCAGTCGTGACCCAGATACTTGCGGAACAGACAGTTCAACGGGCCGGGAATCCATGAGGGCAGATGAACGCCGTTAGTGATATGGATAATGGGGACATCCTCTTCGGGCTTGTCCGGCCAGAGGACGTGCCACATCCGGCGGGTGACCTCCCCGTGCAGACGGCTGACAGCGTTGCGGTAATGGGAGAAGCGCAACGCCAGCGCGGTCATGTTGAACCCCGGACCGCTCGGGCCGTTCAGCCGGCCCAGTTCCAGGAATTCCTCCCGACTCAGCCCCAGTTCCTGCCAGTAGCCGTGGAAATGTTTCTCCACCATCGGCAGATCAAAGACGTCGTGCCCGGCGGGGACAGGGGTGTGGGTAGTGAAGACGGTGGTCGCTCGCACTGCCTCCGCCGCCTGGTCAAACGTCCACCCCCGGGCGACCAGTTCCCGAATTCGCTCCAGGACCAGGAAGGCACAGTGGCCTTCGTTCAGGTGCCAGACGATGGGGTCGACCCCCAGTGCCCGGACAGCCCGCACGCCGCCGATGCCCAGCACGATCTCCTGGCTGATGCGGGTCTCCCGGTCGCCGCCGTAGAGGCGGGAGGTGAGCATCCGGTCCCAGGGCTCGTTCTCCGGCAGGTTGGTATCCATCAGGCAGATGCGGGTCCGCCCGACCTGTACCTCCCAGAGAGCGACCTGAACTGAACGGCCGCTCAGTTGGACCTGAACGCGGACCGGGTTCCCCTCCGCATCCCGAACGGGAAGCAGCGGGGTCTCTTCTATGCGGAGAGGCTGGTAGATCGCCTCCTGCCAGCCGTGAGGGGGGATGCGCTGGCGGAAGTAGCCCTGCGAGTAGAGAAACCCCACGCCGATCAGGGGCAGGCCCAGGTCGCTGGCCTCTTTGGCGTGGTCGCCCGCCAGGACCCCCAGGCCGCCGGAGTAAATGGGGAGGGAAAAGTGGATGCCGAACTCGGCGGAGAAATAGGCAACCGGTCGCAAGTCCGGATAGACCTGGCGCCCCCAAAGGTGACCGTTGCCCATATCCCGGTCGTAGGCCAAGACGACGGCATCGTACTGGCGCAGGAATAGCGGGTCCCTGGCCACTTCCTGGATCCGCTCCGGCGTGACCTCCAGCAGCATCCGCACCGGGTTGTGGCCAGTGGAGCGCCAGAGGGGGTAATCAAACTTCTTGAAGAGGTCGCGCGCGTCCTGATGCCACGACCACCAGAGATTGTAGGCCAGGTCCGCCAGCCGCTCTATGCGGGGCGGCAGTTTCTCCCGAATGACGGCCGGAATTTCCATATGTACTCCGTTACTTTCCTCCTAACACCAGCACCAGTGTCAGAACGGTAGCAGTAACCAGGCCGAACTCCAGGAGGACAGCGGGCTTGAGCCGGTCCAGCAGATACTGCTGGGCGACCCCTGCCGCCAGATAGAAGAACAGCAGCAGGAGCAGACTGGCGGTCCAGTTCTCCAGCCGCCAGTAATTCAGCGCCCAGGTCGCCTCCCCGACCAGCAGGCCAATGACGGCGGCGTAGAGGACCACCCGCGCGGCGCGGGTCTCCGCTACCCCCAGCAGGTCCAGCGCGATCAGAAACGCCACCAGCGTTACCTCCGTGGCGGTGACCAGGCTGCGGGCCCGGGTACGGTAAATCAGGTAGAAGAAGAGCAGGGCCAGCAAATAGGCCAGGATGTTCAGACCCAGGCGAGCCCGGGTGGCGGCGGGATGGTGGGGGGAAAGCGCGGCAAATTCAGCCGCGACGGCCAGGCCGATAACGAGCATAGAGAGAAGAAGCCCTCCGGCCCAGACGACGTCGGTGGGTGCCAGTTCCACCAGATAGGCCGCCGTTCCGCCCAGGAGGCCAGGGAGCACCCAGGAGAAATAGAGGGGGCGCGGCAAACGGCCGGGGGCATCAGGATGGGCCGCCAGGATGTAGCGGGCCCCCATAGCGGCCAGGCCTGCAACCAGGAGAACCCGCAGCCCCACACCCGTCAGGTTCACCTCCAGGGGGGAGCCCAGCAGGTGGAACTGCCGGGTGACCCGGGGCAACTGGACAAAACGGAACAGCACGCTGGTCAGCAGGATCAGCGCGATCAGTACCGACAGCCGGTCCCGATTCAATCGGGGAATGCGTTCCGCCATAAACAGGGCAAATTGTACCCTCAGATGGCCGTTTTGTCAACATCGCGGAAATGGGGTTCGGACAGAGGTAACCGTCACCCGATGAGGTGCTGCTGGGGGTGGCTGAATGTTACCAGTTCTCTACTGACGCAAGCAGAGAGGTAGGTACATCCGATACCCCTGCACCTGGAAGGCCAGCCGGACTATATTCCCCCGGGTGTCTGTCACCACAATGGTCCCCGCATCCCCTACCCGCAGGTTCAGGTCGCGCGTATCCAGCCGGTAGCGGCCCGACCCGTCCGCCATTGTCCGACGGAGGACCCAATTCCACCCCCTGGGGAACACTACCTCCACCAGGCGGCCCGGCGGCGCCTCTCCCTCCAGCACCTGAGCGGCCCAGTCGTGACGGGCACTCAGGCGGGGGACGATAAACTCCGTCTCCCCGCTGATCTGGGCCAGCGTCAGCCGGTCGCCAGGCCCGATGGGGCGGGAAAAGCAGAGATGGAAGTACGCGTTATAGGTGGAGGCTGTCCCTGTCAGGCTTTCCGTTAAGCCGCTGGCGGTCTGGAGGGTAGCGGTGAAGGGCGCACCCGCTATATCGGCAAAGCCATCCGTGCATTGCTCCCCCAGCGTGACAACCCATGCCCGCGTGCGGAACTCCAGGAAAACCCAATGCCCTTGGGGATTGGTGTACCGGACTGTCCCATGCGCGCCGGCGAAAGACGCCACTTCGGGGAAGGAGACGGTGTACGTCCCGGCCGCGGTCGCCGTCACCCGCCGGGTGAGGTAGAAGGGGTAGGCGGAAAGGAAGACCTCCAGGGGCTCGTTCGGCGGCGCTTGTCCGGAGACGGTCGCCGCCGCCTGGTCCACCCGAGCGGTCAGCAGGGGGAGAGTCAGTGTCAGGACCTCCTGCGGAGTCGTTACCGTCAGCAGATCGCCCGGAAACAATGGAGATACGGTGGCCCAGAACTCCCCATCCGGCCCGGCGTAGCCGGTGGCGAAACCGGGGGTGACCGTATAAGGAGTCAGGGGATGCAGGAGGCCGAACAGCGCGTCCCTGTACAGCCCCGCCTTCAGGCGAGGGAGGACATCATGGGCGTAGAACTGGGTCTCCCCGGATAGCCACCAGACGTAGATGAGATTGCCCGCCGTCGGGGTGTAGCCAGTCAGAGGGAGAGTGTAGTCGCCCCGGGAGGAGACGGTCGTGGTGAAGGAGCGGAGGATTTCGTAGAAATCGTTGCGAATCTCCCCTCGTAACATCTCCCCTGCCGGGGCCTGGCCGGAGAGCGCGGGCGTCGCCCGGTCCACCTCCAGCGTCAGGGTGGGTACCGTTGTGGTGTAGACCACTCCGCCGCTGGCGACCTCAATCCGGTCGCCGGGGAGGATCAGGATGGGCGCCGTTTTTCCATAGCAGCCGTCGGGCCAGGGACAGACTTCGTTCAGGTAGAAGTAGAAGTAGAACTGATCCCACCACGAGAAGTCCGCCCAGGCCTGGGCCTTGAGGGCCCCGGCGGGGTCTATCAGCCGAATCGTGGCGGAGGGACAGCCCAGGCCGGAGATGCCGCTCAGGTAGTTGCCGCCGACGGAGACGGAGGTGAGGAGGGGGCGGCAGTCACGGGCCCGGAAGGGGCGCAGGACGGTGTGCCCCTCCGGGGTGGTCAGGGAGACCTCGCCCGCGCTGCGGTGGGTGAGGTTCGCCAATCCGCGAAAGTCGGCGACGTAGGTCCCATCGGCGGCGGCGGTGACGACCTGGGAGACCCAGAGCGGAGGCGGAGGGGGGCCACCGCCACCTGTTGGCCCGATATTCCCCTCTCCGGCGCCCCACGGGTACATCAACTCCCCCCAAATACGGACCGTGACCCGGGCCCCCGGCGGCGCCTGCCCGGAGATCGTCTCGGAGAGGGTATCCACCTGCGCGGTCAGAAGGGGCAGGGTCAGCGCGGCCTGGACGCCGCGTGAGGTTTCCACCGTGAGGACATCCCCGCTCTCCAGGACGGGGTCTGTACCCTGGCTGAGGTCCCCGAAGAACCCGCTGCCCGTGGAGCGAAGGAGGCGGATGTCCTTTATGGCGCCCATCGGCCCTTGAAGAATGAGGGTAACGGGGACATTCGTCCCATCCACCTGTCCCTGGAGGCGGTAGGCGTACCAGAACCGTTCCCGGCCCAGGATGACCTGGAGGTAAGGGACGGCGAAGCGGGCGAAGGTTTCGTGGCCATCGGGGCCCTGGGCGAAGGCGGCGCCGAAGTCGGCGGGGGCCAGGGGCAACGTCGCGGTGTAGCGGCCCTGGGCCGTCGCGGTGATCAGGGCGGAGGCGCAGGGCCCCTCATGCAGGATGGAGTCGTAGTATGAGCCCACCGGCCCGTGGAAGACCTCCACCCGCACCGGCACGCCCGGCGGGGCCTCCCCAAGGACCTGGCCCCCCGCCCGGTCGGTCCAGACGGTCACCGGGAGGACGGTGGTGGAGAAGGTCTGGCCGGCGGCGAGAGCCTGGACGCGCTGACCGGGGAGCAACTGCAGAAGGCCCTCTTCTTTCTCCACCCACCAGAGCCGGATCTGGAAACGGCCGTTCCGGCCGGCCCAGGCCCATTGCTTTATGAGCAGATTCCCTGCCGCCTCGGTGACGTCCAGGGCAACGTCAGAGTACGGAGGGGCCATCCCCAGGATTTCATCGCCGTTCGCCTGGACCTGGAGGAGGGGAGCGACGAAGCGCAGGTAGGCGGCCCGGTTGGGGGCATCATTCCAGGCGATGAAGCCGGTATCGCCGGAGCGCAGGTCGGCCCAAACGGCCTGGTATATTCCCTCCGGACCAACGACGACGGTCTGGGTCAGGACCTGATCGGGGGCAGCGCGGGGGTAGAGGTAGAGAGCGACGGTGTCGGAGGGTGGAGCGGTGCCGGAGATGAGGTTCGTATCGGGGTCGGCGAGAGCGGAGAGCGACGGGATGGTCAGGCTGAGAACGGTGCTGTTCTGAACGGCCCAGACGACATCGCCGGGAAGGAGGGGCTCCCCACAGTGTCCATACCCCTCCGGGAAAAGCGAGGCGATGTACAGGTAGCCGTCGCCCTCAGGGGTGGGTTGAACCGTCATGCTGCGGATGGTTGTCTCCCCCCGGCTCACCCGGACGGAGACGGGGGCCGGGGAGGGCACCCGCCCGGCAACGGTCCGGTCGGTGAGGTGGACGTGGAGGGAGGAGGTAGCGGCCTGGAGGCGGACTATGGAGGCTTCGCGGGCGCGAATCAGGTCCAGCCAGCGGGAGTCAGGAAGGGAGGTCCCTCCTGCCCCGGTCATTTCTACGGCAGAGGGAGGGGAGAGGGAAGAGGCGTCGGTCGGAGAGCCGGAGAGGGCTACTCCCACCAGCGCCCCCAAGAGCCCCAGCAGGAAACTCATCCAGCAGAGGCGGGGGGAGAGCATAGGTCCCCCTTTCTTACCGACTGGAGGCCGTTCGCAGGCGGCGGGAGATAACCAGCAGAATGATCAGTCCGGCGGCCAGGATGAGCGCTGTATAGGCCCCGATACCGGTCTGGGCAGGGGGGCTGGGGGTGATGGTAGGGGTAGGCGAGGCCGCGCCTGCTCCGGCCACACCGGAGGCCGTTGCCGTTGGAGTTGCCCGGGGGGTCGGCGTCACCCGGGGCGCGACGATGGTGGGCGGTGGGGTCGGCGTGGGCGGAACCGGCGTCGGAGAGGGGGCCGGGGTTGCCGTCGGCTCGGGGGAAACCTGGGCCAGCGCCGCCTCAGCGGTAGCCGTCTCCGCCCCTGCGATCACCATCTCCTCCGGAGGGGCGGTCGGAGCCACGGCTGCTCGCCCGCCAAACATGACTCCCCGGCCAACCGTGAGCAGCCAGACACAGAAGGCGATAATGCCGATGAGAAGCAGGCCCCCCATTACGCCAACCAGGATGATGAAGGTCCGGTTCTGTCGCTCACCGGCCTCTTCGGCCTCCTCTTCCACCGGCTCCTCCAGTTCCAGGTCTATATCCTCCAGCATGTTTGGCTCCTTTTGATGGGATCAGGGCAATTGGACCCCAACATAGACCACAGACGACGGTGATCGGTGGTCTGTTGTCCGGGGTCTGTTCATCAAGAACGGATGATTTCCAGATTGAAGACCGGCACCGTCAAGGGAGAGACTTCCTCGTAGAGTTGGACCTTCACCACCGGCAGGTGACTTCCTGCGGTCAGGCGCCCAGGATGTACGAAAGCCATTACGGTGCCCATCCGACCGGCGTACGGAAGACGGGTGACCCGGACGGTGTCCCCGACCTTCAACGGCGCATTGGGCAGTTCCAGGGGGCCGGTTCCTGGCTCCGCCGGGAGGGGCACAAGGATTTCCGGACGGAAAACGGAACGTCCTCCGGCAAAGCGCCCATCCAGCACGGCTTCCCTGCCGTTATAGGTAGAAAGCAACTGGAAACAGCGGGGGGACATCGGGACATTTCCTGGCCCTTCGGTGGTCAGGATCGGGAACGGCGCCTGGGCCACTTTTTCCAGCAATTCCGGCGCCAGCCCTCCTACAATAATCCCCCGCACCTGCATCTCTATGGCCTGGTCCAGGGCCTCCCCATCCGCCAGGAGGCCCCCGATCAGGACTGTCCCCCGGCACGAGGCGTCTATTGCCCGCACCCGCAGGGGCTTCTCCCGGGAATCCGCCAGGAGGCGCAGAACCCCAAACCCTTCCTGCTGATTGCCCCAGGCGCACTGAATGAGGGCACCGGTGATCTGAATCACCACACCCTCTCCAGGGAGAACCCGCTTCACGACGCCGGGGTAGCCGGCCCGGACCTCTACGACCTGCGGTGGGGCCTCAATGATGAGCCGCCCGCCGCCGATGCCGGTCACCGTCCCCGTGATCGGCGCCCGACAGACCCGCCGGGCCAGTCCACCCCGGGCGGCGAGAACGTCTCCCTGCCGGACTTCCTGTCCGGGCTTCACTTTGAGGTACCGGCGGACGGCCCGACGGGGCACGCCCAGCATCTGAGAGAGGTTCACGATCCGAAACTCTCCGGGGACCATCGCTCGCCCGATGACTTGTACCGGTTCCACCCGGTCCCCTTCGCGCACCAGGATATCCCCCCGACCCGGGAGGCGTCGCTCTTTCCGGACAATGGTCAGAGGTGAGATGACGGTCTGGGGAAGGTAGAAGCGCATATCCCTCATCCTCCCACGTCCCAGAGCCATTGCTGGACCTGGGCCATTCGGGTGTACGGGTCTGCGGGCAGTTGGAGCGGGCGGCCGCGAGCGTCTACAATCAGGCCCACCAGGCCGCCCCGTACCCGGCGTTTACCGCCCCGACCCGGCCCCAGCCCCACATCTATCCGGCCGCGCGGACGGAGTTCCAGCACCGCCTCCTCCCCAGGGGGAAGGGGGAGGACTTCCAGAGAGCCGTGCGGAACCTCTACATCCAGGGAGCCGCCTTTCTCGTAGTGGACCCGGATCCGCAGAATGACCTCCCCTTTTCGGGCCGGGCCTACCGGAGCGATGACGGTCGCCAGATTGACCAGGCCGCCGTTATCTACCACCTCCACGGCGGCCAGCGGCTTCAGGATGGCCACCGCACCCAGGACTGGTGCCAGGCCGTGGATGTCCAGCAGGAGGGTGGAAATCCCGATCGGTTCCACGGCGTCCAGAACCATCAGGGCCATCTGGCCCGGGCGAGGAGCGGCCGCCAGCGCTCCTCCGCCGACCAGAATGGGATCAAAGAGGGGCGTTAATTGGGAATACAACTGCGCCTTTCCGGGGCGCCATGCAGGACGCGCGGCCCGAATGGCTTCCCGAATGACCTCCCGTACAATGCTCTGTTCCAGCCAGAGTTCCTCTGCCTCCTGAGGGACACTGGCAGGCCAGAGAGCACGGTAGTGCAAAACGGATCGCATCTGTTCGGGTTTGAACGGAACGGGCATCCAGCGCAAGAGGGTCTCTATACCGTGTCGCTCCAGCAAGCGCTCTAGCCCATAGACGGAACCCATCCCTGCCCTCACGGTCACCGTCGGCTCCCCACCAAAGACGGCCGTCACCAGGGTGTTGGCCGCCCCCACTTCTATCCCCAAAGTCCCTTTGGGGGATTCGTCCAGGTACCAGAGGTACTGGATGTGCCGGGCGAAGGACTCGCTGACCGGCATCAGGGGTACATTCAGCCACCGCTGGAGAATCTCCCCTCCCGGCAATTGAGCCAGTTGCTTCTGGCGGTAGAGGCCCTCCAGTTCCTTCTGCAACCCGATCGGATTCTCCCAGGTGGGGGTCGGAAGGACATTGTCCACCGAACGGATGGGGGCCTGGCCGCCCACCAGGTCCACGACCTTCTGCCGGAGCGCGGTGTTGCCCGCGAAGAAAATCCGAGGGCGTTCCTCCTCGGGCAGCATGGAACAGGCCAGCGCCAGCGTCTCCACCAGTTCCAGGACCGGTAGCACTGCGCCGTTGTCGGTGCCGCCCACCACACAGAGCACATCCGGTCGGCGCTCCAGCACGACGCGAATCTGCTCCTCCTCGCTCATCTTCCGACGGGGGTCCTGAACAATCAGGTCTTCCACCAGCGCGTAGGTGCCGGACGTGGCGCGCTGGGCAACGGAGAGACTCAGTTCGGGGACCAGTCCGGCCAGCACCACCCGCAGCGGAGAAGCGGCGCTGCTGACGGCCACGCAGGCATCCACCCCCACGATCCCTCCCCGCTGGGGGATGATCAGGCGACGGGCCTCATCCAGCAGTACCCTTCCGGTGATGTCTTCAACCTGCTCTATAGCGTGCTGGATTCCCAGGGCGATGTCCCGCCAGGGAGGGCCCGTTGTGGTCAGCGCGGCACCCCGGGCAACGAAATGGAAGGAGCCCTCCACCTGATCCAGCAGGATGGCCTTGGTCAGGGCGGTGCCGCAATCCAGAGCCAGTATGGAGCCGATTCGCTGTTCGCGCATAGTAGCCGGTAGTTGTTAGTGGTCGGTAGTCAGGCGCCGGACGGTCTCTGCGTCCAGACGTTCCACGACGCCGATGAGCAGACGGAGGGCCCGGTCGTAGTCATCCCGGTGGATGATGGCGGAGTGGCTGTGGATGTGGCGGGCCGGGACGCCCAGGACCACGGTGGGGACACCGGTACCGTGGAGGTGAATCATCGCGCCATCCGTCGCGCCGCCGGTAAGGGCGGAGAATTGGAGGGGGATATCCAGCGCTTTCGCCGTCTCTATCACCAGATCGCGCAGGCGGAGGTTGGGGATCATGCGCGCGTCCACCAGCACCAGAGTGGGCCCGCCGCCCAGTTTCACCGCCGACTCCTCGGGTTTGATACCGGGCACGTCGCCGCAGATATCCGACTCCAGGATGATGGCGACATCAGGGTTGACGACCTCCGCGCTGGTCTTGGCGCCGCGCGTCCCCACCTCCTCCATTACTGTGGCGACGCCGTAGAGGATATTGGGGTGGGGAGCCTGAGCGAAGTGGCGCAGGGCGTCCACCATCAGCGCCACGCCGATCCGGTCGTCAAACGCCTTGCCCAGGTACGCTTTTCCGCCGGCCATCACCTGGAACGGCGCTGCCGGGACCACCGGGTCGCCCAACCGTACCCCGGCGGCCTCCACCTCCTCCTGGGAGGTAACGCCGATGTCGATGTACATGTCCTTCTTCTCCACCACCTTATTGCGCTCTTCCTGAGGCAGGAGGTGAGGCGGCTTGGCGCCGATGACGCCGGGGATGTCGCCTTTGTGGGTTTTGACGATGACCCGCTGACCCAGAAGGACCTGATCCCACCATCCGCCCAGAGGGACAAACCTCAGGAATCCCTCTTTGGTGATGTGATGGACCATAAAGCCGATCTCGTCCATATGGCCGGCCAGCATCACCCGGGGGCCCTCTTCCCCCTGACGGCAAATGAGACTACCGATGCGGTCCTGTTCTATAGAGCCCAGCGGTTCCAGGTAACGGCGGACCAGGGCGCGCACTTCGTGCTCGTATCCGGGGACGCCGTGGGCTTCGGTGAGTGTGCGTAGAAGTTCCAGCGTGGGGTCCATAATGCCTCCTGGTATGAGAGTGGATATGCGTCCTTCAAACTCGCGACCAACCTCGGCGGCAGGCCACCTCATCACCCCGCCGAGTTTCCCTGCTCTTCAGCAAACGCTCGTACTCAATGGCTTCCGATCCAAAACCGGATGATCGTATCGCCCTGGAGTAGACCGAGCGCACGGTACCCCTTCCGATGCGCACCGAGTAGACCGGTCGTTTCTGGCCCACCCGTTTGAAATCCAGCCAGTGTGCGCTGGGGTTCAACGGCCAGAGCCGATATGCCTTGTCGGCTCGGCGTTGAACGGCCTCGGGTAACGCCCCGGATTCCAGAACCGAGATGGTGCTTGACTTCATCCTGGCACACCTCCATATCATCCCCCACTCCCCTGACCGAAGCGTTCCAGGGATTGGCGACTGCTCTTCAAGGTAATCATACACGATTTTGTAAATTTGTCCAGTGCGGGGAAAGCGGCGGGTGGCGAAGCGCCATCCACTCCAGGCCCTCTCACGCATCCAGCAGGGCCAGGAATTCCGCCAGAATGATGGCCGTCGCGCCCCAGATGTTGTGGCCGCCCACCGCGTAGTACGGAATCACCACCTCCAGTCCGTCCCGCTCCATCCGGTCTTCTCCCCGGATGGCAGGGTCCCGAAATGTCGCCAGGGGGACTTCCAGCAGTTCTGCCACCTCCAGCGGGTCGGGCTGAAAGGCCGGGCGGCGCGGGGCCAGGGCGACGAAGGGATGGACCAGGTTGTGGCTGACCGGGATGTAGAGGGGGGTCAGCGGACCCAGCACCTCTATCTCCCCGGTGGGGATGCCCAGTTCTTCGCGCGTCTCCCGCAGCGCGGTCTCCACCAGAGAGGCATCCCCCTCTTCCCACCCGCCGCCTGGAAAGGAGACCTGTCCGGCATGGTGATCCAGGTTGCTCGGGCGGAGGGTGAAGACCAGATGGAGCCGGCCTCCCATCGGATAGAGGAGAACCAGCACCCCGGCCTGGCGGGGCGTGGAGCCGTCCGGAGGGCGGAGGGGGCGGGGGCGAGGAGCCATAAGGATTTGGGCCGCCAGTCCCGGCAGGGGGCGCCGCATAGCAGCGCGGACTTCTGCCTCGCCCCATTCCCTTTCGTCAATCGCGCAGCACATGGCGGGCGATGACCAGGTGCTGGATTTCGTTTGTCCCCTCGCCGATGGCGCATAAACGCTGGTCCCGGTACATCCGCTCCACCGCGTACTCCCGGATGTAGCCATAGCCGCCGTGAATCTGGATGGCCTTCCGGCAGACCCGCTCGGACATTTCGGTGGTGAAGAGTTTGGCCATAGCGGCCTCTTTGGTAAAGCGCACCCCTTTGGTGCGCATCAGGGCGGCCCGGTAGACCATCAGGCGGGCCGCCTCAATCTCCGTCGCCATATCGGCGATCATCCACTGGATGGCCTGGAAGTTGGCAATGGGCTGTCCGAATTGGACCCGCTCTTTGGCATAGGCCACAGAGCGCTCAAAAGCCCCCTGGGCCAGCCCCAGCGCCATCGCGGCAATCGCCACCCGACCGGCATCCAGGGTGGTTAAGAACTGCTTGAACCCCTCGTTCTCTTTCCCCAGCAGGTTCTCCGCCGGGATGCGACAGTCCTCAAAGAACAATTCGGAGGTGACGGAGCCCCTCAGCCCCATCTTCTTTTCGTCCCGGCCAGGGCGGAAGCCCGGCGTCCCCTTCTCCACAATGAAGGCGGAGATGCCCCGGGTGCCTGCCTCGGGGGCCGTCTTGGCAGCGACCACCACCACATCGGCCACGGAGCCGTTGGTTATGAAGCACTTCTGTCCATTGATGACCCAACGGTCGCCATCGCGGACAGCGCGGGTGCGGATGGCGCCGGCGTCGGAGCCGGCGTGCGGCTCTGTCAGGCCGAAGGCACCGATTTTCTTCCCGCGCGCCAGGGGCACCAGGTACTTCCGCTTCTGCTCCTCGGTGCCGAAGAGGTAGATGGGTTCGCAGCAGAGGGACGTGTGGGCGTCCAGGATAATCGCCATCGTGCCGGAGACGCGGGCGATCTCCTCCAGGGCCAGGATCAGGGCGATGTAGTCGCCGTCGGAGCCGCCGTACTCCTCCGGGAACGGCAGCCCCAGGATGCCCAGTTCCCCCATCCGGCGGAAGAGGTCTTCAGGGAACCGGTCGGTCTCGTCTATCTCTTCGGCGCGGGGAGCGATCTCTTTTTCGGCGAACTCCCGCACCATGCGCTGGATCATGCGGTGTTCTTCGGAGAGTTCAAGTTCCACGTCACTTCCCTCCGGTATCCGGTGTATGAAAGAGCGTTTCGCTCGTATCTCTCAACGAACACGGCGACCGGGCACCCATCCCGACGAATGGAGACGGTTCGTCGCTATGGGCGACTTCGTCCAACAGTGACTCCCTGCCAGGCGGTGGTTCGGGTAGTTATCTCCTTCGCCTTCACCGGTCCGGCGTGGAGAGCGGGAGTCGGATGTAGAAGCGGCTGCCCTCGCCCGGTGTGCTCTCTGCCCACACCCGCCCTCCGTGTCGCTCCACCAGTTCTTTGACGATGGAAAGTCCCAACCCCAGCCCCCCATAGCGGCGGGTCATCGGGTCCTCGGCCTGGTAGAATCGCTCAAATATGCGGGGGAGCGCTTCCGGCGGAATGCCCACTCCCGTGTCGGCGACGATGATCTCAGCCATTCCATGCCGGTAAACGGCTCGCACCTCTACCCGCCCCCCGGGAGAGGTAAACTTCACCGCGTTGGAGAGCAAGTTATCCAGTACCTGACGAATCTTCTCCCGGTCCGCCTGGACGATGAGCGGCGTCTCCGGAGTGATGCACTCTATGGTCAGCGCGCTGGCCTCCGCCAGGGGACGATAGGTCTCGCAGGCCAGAGCCACCTCCTCCCGCAAGTCAAACACCTCCCGGTAGAGTACCATCTCCCCGGTCTCCAGGTAGCGCAGGTTCAACATTGCCTCAATGATGTTCTTCAGACGGGTTGCCGCGCGCAGAACGCCTTCCAGTTCTCGTCCTCCAGCGCCCTGCTGCTGGAGAAGAGAGGCATAGCCTATAATCAGGCTGAGCGGCGTCCGGAGTTCATGGGACGCGATGGTGATGAAATCCGACTTCAGCCGGTCCAGTTCCCCCAACTTCCGGTAGGCGGCCCGCAGCGCTTCCACCAGGCGGGCATTCTCAATGGCGACGGTTGCCTGAGCCGCCAGCGCGGTCAGAATCTCTATGTCCTCCTGAGTGAAACCGGCCGGGTCCCGTTTGTTGACGGCCTCCAGCACCCCGATGCAGCGCTCCCGGGCCTGGAGGGGGACCGCCAGAAGGGAACGGGTCTGAAATCCGGTCTGCGAGCCAACCTGTCGGAAGTGGCGGGGGTCGGTTGCCGCGTTGGTCACGATAAGGGGTTGCCGATCGGCCAACACTTTGCCGGCGATGGAGCCGTGGACAGGGACGGGAATCTCCTTCAGACGGGCGCTCATCTGCGGGTCGGCCGCCGTACAAAAGCGCAGGTCACCGCTCCGCTCATCCAGCAGGAGGATGGATGCCCCCTCGCTGTCGGTCAGGTCGGCGGCGATGGAGACGATGCGGTCCAGCAAGGGGGTCAACTCTACCGTGGAGACCAATTCCAGATTCACTTCCAGGATCCGCTCCAGTTGCCGCAACCGTTTTTCTGGAGAATTCATGGGCCCTCCTCAGCCCGAAAGGATAGGGGCGTTGCGGCAGCGTTGTAGCGTCATCAGCGTGCTTCTTGTGGGAAGGGAGAGGTGAAGTGGACCCAGACCGGCGTGCCCACGTCGGCCCAGTTGTAGAGCCAGCGGGCATCCCGGGGGGCCACATTCACACATCCATAACTCCGAAGGAATCCGAAGTCGTCGTGCCAGTAAGCACCGTGAAGCGCGTATGCTCCATGGAAGTACATCACCCAGGGCACATCCTCCAGGTAGTACCAGATGGGGCTGCCGTCCTGAACATCGGGATTGCTCATTTTCGCTGTGACGAATTTCCCCCAGATACGGAACAGCCCGGTCGGTGTGGCGGTTCCCCGGCGTCCGCTGGAAATGAGCGTGGCGTAGATCATCCGCTCCCCCTCGTACGCGGCCAGTGTCTGCTCAAACAGATCTATCTCTATCCACCGGGCGCCTGGCGGTACCCCTACAGGGGGCGGGTCCACCGTCACTTTGGAAACGTACTTCTGCTCTACCCACTGGTCGGGGCCGATAAGATACCACAGTTGGTCCGGTGCCCGGAACTCCTGGGCGTAGAGGGTGACCAACTGGTAGCGCTGGTAGAGCGGCGCGGCGGGGTCGGGTGGCCCCTGGGGAGCCCGCGAGGGGCGCACCGGCCGGTTGATCCAGCCAAAGGGGTACGATGGCTGTTCCGCCAGGTAAACCCCCTGGAAGCGGGAGGGGCGCCCAAAAGCCAGCGCATCGGCAGGGACGAACTCATTGGGGTTAATCTGAATCCATGTCTGCCCTTCGTACTCCACCCGACCCACCACGCTCACCCACTGCCGTCCGGAGTAGAGGACCCGCACCGGCGGCAGGCCCAGCGCGGCCTCCATCGGGTGGCGGTAGATTTCCAGCGGGAGACGGCGGACATAGGCATAGGTGTACGGGACCACTTCCTCCTCGGGGTCGGGCTTCAGTTCCACCACCGGCAGTTGGGGGAGGGGATCGGGCAGGCGAATGTGGGCGATCCGGAAGGCCGTGGCGCCGGGGCCGTATTCCGGGCAGGACGACCGCCAGCGCCAGAGCCGCCCCGGCGTACAGACGACATCGCTGACCCCGGTGCCGGGAACAGAAGGGGAAGGCAGATGAGCAGGCTCCTCCTGCGCTCTCGCCGTCTCCGGCAACAGCAAAAGGCAGACCAGGAGAAGCCCCTTCAAAATGCTACGCCACCCATACTCCATATCCGTACTCCGTATATCCGTACTCCGTATATCCGTACTCCGTGCTCTCTGAAGTATAAGTTGACTTTCCCCACTTGTCAAATGACGAGTTTGGAAGTATCATCCTTTATGAACCATCCCCTCTCTTAAGACTCAACAGGAGGGACCTATCATGCGCATCGTTCTGGACGCGATGGGCTCCGATGGCCGGCCGGTGCCGGATGTCGCCGGGGGAGTTATGGCGGCGCGAGAGTGGGGCGATGAGATCATCCTGGTCGGCCCTGAGGAGGTGGTGCGGGCCGAACTGGCAAGACATAACACGACGGGCCTCCCCATCACCGTCGTCCATGCCCCCGAAGTCATTGAGATGCACGAGCATACCGACGCGGTGAAACGGAAACGGGATGCTTCTATTCGCGTCGGGATGCGGATGGTCCGGGACGGCCAGGCCGACGCCTTCGTCTCCGCCGGAAACACTGCCGCTGTGCTGGCTTCTGCCATCTTTGATCTGGGCCGCATTCGCGGCATCAAACGGCCCGCGCTGGCGACGATTTACCCGGTCGCCCCGAACCCTGTCCTCCTTCTGGATAACGGCGCCACCGCCGACTGCAAACCGGAATACCTCCTCCAGTTCGCCCGGATGGGCGTCGCCTACGTGGAGCGGGTCTGGGGCATCCCCAATCCCCGGGTCGGGCTGGTCTCCAACGGCGAGGAGCCGGATAAGGGGAATATGCTGGTGCGGGATACATACGCCCTGCTGGCCGCCAGCGGCCTCAATTTTGTGGGCAACGTGGAGCCGAAAGAGGTCACCCGGGGCGCCGCCGACGTGGTCCTCACTGACGGCTTTACCGGCAATGTGATGCTGAAGACGACAGAGGCCATCGCATCGTTCCTCTTCCGCTTCCTGCGGCGAGAGTTGACCGGCGGCCCCCTGAATAAAGTCGCTCTGGCGCTGTTGCTGCCGGGACTGGTGGCCATGTTGCCTGGGCTGGCGTTGCTGGCTCCCTCCCTGCGGCGGGTGGCGAAGCGGCTGGACTACGCCGAGTACGGCGGCGCCCTCCTGATGGGGGTGAACGGAGTGGTCATCATCGGGCATGGGCGCTCCAACGCCAAAGCGGTGAAGAACGCTGTCGGGCAGGCCCGGCGGGCCATTATGGGTAACATCCTGGAGGCGGTGCGCGCGGGGGCCGCTCAGGCCGTCCCCGAAGGAGAAGATGAATGAGCCGGTCCCGGGTTGTCGTCACTGGCGTGGGGGCGGTCACTCCGCTGGGACTGACCGCCGAGGAGACCTGGCAGGGGCTGCTGGCGGGCCGCTCCGGCATCGGCCCCATTACCCAGTTTGACCCCTCCCACCTGCCGGTGCGCATCGCTGGCGAGGTGAAAGGGTTTGACCCGTCCCGCTACATGCCCTTCAAGGAGGCGCGGCGCGTCTCCCGCGCCTCTCAACTGGCCCTGGCGGCGGCGCAGGAAGCGCTGGCGATGGCCGGACTGGTGCCGCCGCTGGGAGAACGGGCCGGAGTGGTCATCGGCACCGGTATCGGGGGTCTGGAATGGGCCTTCGCCCAGGCACGCGTGCTTGGGGAGCGGGGTTGGGAACGGGTCAGCCCCTTCGCCATCCCGGCCTTGCTGCCCAATATGCCCTCTCATCACATTAGCGCGTGGGCCCAGGCCCTGGGGCCGATTCTGACCCCTGTCACCGCGTGTGCGGCCGGAGCCCAGGCGGTGGGGGAGGGAGCGGAGGTCATCCGGCGCGGCGCCGCCGATGTGGTGATCGCCGGAGGGGTGGAGGGGTTCATCCATGAGGTTGCCATCGCGGGCTTCGCGGCTATGCGGGCTATCTCCACCCGCAACGACGAGCCCCAGCGGGCCAGCCGCCCCTTTGACGCACGGCGGGACGGGTTCGTGCTGGCGGAGGGGGCGGGCATCCTGGTCCTGGAACGTCTGGAGCACGCGCAGGCGCGCGGCGCGCCCATCCTGGCGGAGGTGCTGGGGTGGTCCACATCGTCGGATGGATTCCACGTGACTCAGCCGGACCCGGAGGGGCAGGGAGCCATGCGGGCGATGCGTTGGGCACTGGCGGACGGGGGGATACACCCGGAAGAAGTAGATTACATCAACGCCCACGGCACAGCCACCCCCCTCAACGACGTTGTGGAAACGCGGGCCATCAAAGAGGTCTTCGGTCCCCACGCCTATCGGGTCCCCATTAGCGCCACCAAATCTATGACCGGCCACGCGATGGGCGGGTCGGGAGCCATAGAAGCAGTGGTCTGCGTGCTGACCCTGCGGGATCAGGTCATCCACCCCACCATCAATCTGGAGGAGCCGGACCCGGAATGTGACCTGGATTACGTCCCCGGGCAGGCCCGCCGAGCCCGGGTGCGGGTGGCGCTCTCCAATTCTTTCGGGCTGGGCGGCCAGAACGCCTGTCTGGTTCTCAGGGCGTGGGAGGGTTAAAAACAGGATCAGGAGGATAGATGCGTATTGTCGCGAACGAAAAACACATCCGCCGCCGCGCCTTCATCGGGCGCTATGCCAGTATCGCCGGGCTTTTAGTCCTGCTGGTATCGTTCATCCTCTCCATATTCTGGACGCGCGAGTCGGCGTTGATCCCGCTGGGGATGTGGCTGGCGCTGATGATCGGGGTGGGGCTCTCCATCGTTGGCGGCCACTACGCCGAACGGTTTGAAGGGCCGCGCGCCCACTACCGGAGCGTGCGGGAGGCGCTGAAGGGGCTGGATAACCGCTACACCCTCTATCAACACGTCCTCCCCTCCCCCCACGTCCTCTTGGGGCCGGATGGTCTGACGGTGCTGGTGGTCCGCTCCATCCCCGGGGAAGTGACCTATGAGAACGGTCGTTGGAAGTGGCGGCAGCGGTTCAAATTCCTGCGCTCGCTGGCCGGGCAGGCGGGGCTGGGGGTGCCGGAAGCGGAAGTGGAGTACGAATTGCGGCAAATGGCCCGCTACTTGAGCAAGATTCTACCCGACGTTTCGGTCCCGATGCGGGGGGTCGTCCTGTTCACCCATCCGGACGTCAAACTGGAGGTCAAAGACCCGCCGGTCCCCACCCTGCTGGCGCGCAAGTTCAAGGACTGGCTGCGGGGTCCCGGAGCCGCCAAAGCCATGCCTGTCGCCGTGCGCCGGCAACTGGAGGCGGCCCTGCCGGGGGGAGAGAAAGCACGGTGAGGCGGGCTACCGGGAAGTCAGAGGCTGGCTGGCCAAAAGCCAGAGGGACTGAGAAGGGACGAACCCCTCGCTGGCTGAAGCCTTTGTCCGCTTCGTCCTTCGGCGAGTACCGGTCTAAAACGGGACGCCGATTTTCGCAGGCTTCGCTCGCAGAT
>JASFBC010000146.1:0-2017 GCA_036172315.1 Anaerolineae bacterium
TCGCACCACATCCGTTGCTTCTTCCACCCTCTCCGCCGCTCTCAGCGCATCCACTGCCTCATCCGCATGGCTGGCCGCCTCCGCCACGATCCGGGCCGCATCCCTCGCCTCATCCAGATGGCTGGCGGCCTCCACCACCGCCTTCGCCACCCTGCCGCCTCGCACAACCAGCCCCGCCCCTGCCGGCACCAGCGGCAACACCGCCGCCCCCACATCCACCCCCAGCGCCACCCAGTTCCAGACATTGTGCGGGTCCCGGTAGACCTCATAAATGTCCCAGCCGATGTTAGCGATATCCCAGACCGTCTCTACCCAGTGCCCGCTGGGGTCAGCGTAGCGCAATGGATTGTTGTAAACGTACGCATACCGGTTCAGCGCCTGGGGGTTGCCCGGCTCCGGCACCAGCGTATCCGCGCTGATGAACCGCCCCAGCGCCGGGTCGTAGTAGCGGGCCCGGTAGTCGTAGAGGGAAAGGGCCCCATCCCAGCGCTGGCCGGTGTAGAATCAGTTAGTAAGGAAAGCAAACCATTGGTTGTGAGCTCAGAGTTTGACTTGAGGCCAACGTTCCCTGAGTTCCTTAGGAGAGAGCCGATGCAATGTCATTACACCATAATCAAACCCTCCTCCCCCTTCCCAAGTCACTTCCCAATACGTGCCACAAACCTCGCATCGAAGCAGATACCTCCACCCCCCCGAAGATCGCGCAACTTCTTTAATATAATCCTGTTGTGAATAAAGATAGGCTTCCTCTCCACTCAACACCTCTTTTTCACAGCAATAACATCCCATCTTCTCTACTCCTTTTTGTATCTCTTATCTCAGATATCTAACCTTGATATCCCAAATAGGCATCTCTCCCAATGGCCGATTAGGGATAACCCATTCCCGAGCACCACCCAGTGTTCGGCCCTTACCCACAAAACCAGGATAGTCTCAGAAAATTGGAGTGGCTATACCTCCTGTTTCAACATCATATCTGAAGGTAACCACTGCCCGCCGTTCGCTGCTATGGGGTAAAGCTAATCGGCGCTCAACACTGGCTTGAGTACGATAGCGAGCAAGGTCCTCTGCAGCCGTAATGAACACATCAGGATCTCCTGGCTTGCCCAAGTATACATCTTTTAACCCTGCTTCGATATCACGCGCCACTCTTTCTGGCAGTACTCGCGCGAATCGTTGGGTTTTAGGCAGCGGATTAGTTATTTCTGCAACATTCTCTACCGCTTTGAGCGCGTCAACTGCCTTGTCGGCGTGGCTGGCCGCCTCCGCCACGATCCGGGCCGCATCCCTCGCCTCATCCAGATGGTTGGCGGCCTCCACCACCGCCTTCGCCACCCTGCCGCCTCGCACAACCAGCCCCGCCCCTGCCGGCACCAGCGGCAACACCGCCGCCCCTACATCCACCCCCAGCGCCACCCAGTTCCAGACATTGTGCGGGTCCCGATACACCTCGTAGATGTCCCAGCCGATGTTGGCGATATCCCAGACCGTCTCTACCCAGCGCCCGCTGGGGTCAGCGTAGCGCAATGGATTGTTGTAAACGTACGCATACCGGTTCAGCGCCTGGGGGTTGCCCGGCTCCGGCACCACCGTGTCCGCACTGACAAACCGCCCCAGCAGCGGGTCGTAGTAGCGGGCCCGGTAGTCGTAGAGGCTCAGGGCCCCATCCCAGCGCTGGCCGGTGTAGAGGCGGTCGGTGGGAAGGACAGCAGTCAATGCCCGTGATCCAAATGCTCAAGAGCGATCTCCTAGGCTATAGACCAGTTGAGAGCCCAAATTGGACCATCACTAAAGTTCAGTTCATTAGGCGGATTACTATTGCCTGTTCCAGAACCTGACGATGAGCTTTTCTGCAAGCCACATGAGCAGAGGGCCGGCAAGGAGGAAAGCGAGAGTAATAATGCCGAGGGTCTTCATATCCCAAATCCAAGATGCCAAGAAACCAACAATCAAGTACATTAACGCCCAGATTTGGTAAAAAGCTGCCCCCAGATATACCCGCTTTCCTCTACCTGGG
>JASFBC010000147.1:0-4052 GCA_036172315.1 Anaerolineae bacterium
AAACCTTCCCCAGTCTGAAACCTTAAAATTCCCGTAATTATTCAGCGCTGGTAACGATCTACCAAGAATCCCACGAAGTTCCTTAAAGTCTGAAATGGGACGCGGATTTTCGCAGGCTTCGCTCGCAGATGTAGCGCAGGCTGTTAGCCTGCAAAAGCAGGCCTGGCGGCCTGCGCTACAACGGCCTGCGCTACACCTATTGACAAATGACCGGTTCTGGTGTATAATGACTACCAGTCAGTATATGACCAATGGTTAGTCAGGAGGATCGCCGCATTGACCACCCGGGCCCGGCGTGAGCGGGAGAAAGAAGAACGCCGCCAGTCCATCCTCCAGGCCGCGCGAGAGATCTTTCTGGAAAAGGGCTTCTCCCGCGCCACGATGGACGACGTCGCCGAGCGCACGGAGGTCAGCAAAGGCACCCTGTACCTGTACTTTGAGAGCAAGGAGACTATCCTTGCTCATTTGCTTTTAGAAGGGCTGGATTCCCTCTACTCCTACCTGGAAGAGGCCTTTGCCCCCGACCGTCCCCTGACCGCCGATGAACGCCTCCGCCGGCTGGGATGGGCCTACCTCCGATTTTTCCAGGAAGAACCTCACTACTTTCGTTTCCTCATGGCCGCCAACGGCGAACGGTTCCGCGAGACAGTCACCCCCGAAGTGTACCAGGAAATTCTGGAAGCCAGCATGAAAGGGCTGAACCTCGTCGTCCAAGCCATAGAACAAGGCATTCAGGAAGGGCTGTTCACCTGCTGTGATGCCCGCCAGGCGGCGGCGACCCTCTGGGCCACCTTCAACGGCGTGCTGGAATTGATGAGCCATCCCTTGCGAAGGGATATGGTGGGCGTCAGCACCGATACCTTTTACCGGACCGCGCTGGAGACAGTGGTCCGGGGGCTGCGCGCGTCCTGAACGGGGCAACTCCCAGGAATTGCCCCACAACCCACAATTAAAGGAGGTGTACTGTGAAAGATGTGGTCATTGTCAGTCCGTTGCGCACGCCGGTGGGCGCCCACGGCGGCGCGCTCCGCAGCCTGCGAGCCCAAGACCTGGCCTGTATCGTCTTCAAGGCGGTGCTGGAGCGGACCGGAATAGATCCGGGCATCTTGGACGAGGTCATTCTGGCCAACATCGGCCAGCCCTCGGATGCGGCGAACATCGCCCGGGTGACTGCACTGATGGCTGGGGTGCCCATCCACGTCCCTGCTTTCACCGTCCAGCGTAACTGCGCCTCCGGCATACAGGCTATCACTTCGGCCTATCAGGCCATCCAGGCCGGCGATGGGGAAATCTACCTGGTCGGCGGGACCGAGAGCATGAGCAACATCCCCTATGTCCTCAAAGGCGCCCGCTGGGGGTACAAATTGCGCCACGCCGAACTGACCGATGCCCTCTGGGAGGGCCTCACCGATCCCATCTGCGGGCAGATTATGGGCCGTACCGCCGAGAACCTGGCCGAGAAGTATAACATCTCCCGCCAGGAGCAGGACGAGTACGCGGTCCAGTCCCACAAAAAGGCCTTCATGGCCCAGCGGATGGGCAAGTTCAACGACGAAATCGTCCCTGTGGAGGTCACCAAGAAGGTCGCCGGGCAGGAAGTGGCGAAGGAAGTCATCACCCAGGATGAGACCATCAACCCCGGCCTCACCGTCCAGAAGGCGGCCCTCTACCCGCCAGTCTTCAAGGAGGGCGGGACGGTCACCCCGGCCAACTCCTGCCCCATCTCCGACGGCGCGGCGGCGATGATTGTCTGCACGGCGGAGAAGGCGGCCCAACTGGGCCTCAAGCCCACTGTACGCATCGTCGCCTACGCCTATGCAGGCGTGGACCCGGCTTATATGGGCATCGGTCCCGCCTATGCGATGCCCAAGGCCCTGAAGAAGGCCGGCCTCAAACTGGAGGACATTGACGTCATTGAACTGAACGAGGCCTTCGCTGCCCAGGTGCTGGCCGTTGTCCAAGAGATGCAGGCCCAGGGTTACGAGTGGGACTGGAACAAGGTCAACCCCAACGGCGGCGCCATTGCCCTGGGGCACCCTGTGGGCTGCACGGCCGCCAAACTGGTCGCCACGCTCACCCACGAATTGCAGCGCCGCAAGGCCCGCTACGGCATAGACACCATGTGCGTCGGCGGCGGCCAGGGCGGATGCCTGATCGTGGAGCGGATTCCGATGGAGTAACGGAATACGCAATACGTGAAACGTGAAACGTGAAACGTGAAACGTGAAACGTGAAACGTGATAAACGAGGAGGTGAAAGATGTACATTTTCAAAGCAGCAGTGGTCGGTGCGGGGACGATGGGCGGCGAGATTGCCCAGGTCATCAGTTTCTCCGGCCTTCCCGTCGTCCTGAAAGATATTGACGAGAAGATGCTGGAGCGCGGGATGGCCAAAGCCCGCGAAATCTACCAGCGCCGGGTGGATAAGGGCAAGATGAGCGCGAGCGAGATGCAGGCCAAACTGGACCTCATCACCCCCACCCTCACCTACGATGGATTTGAGGACGTGGACATCGTCATTGAGGCCGTCCCGGAGCGGATGGACATCAAGAAGCGAGTGTTCCAGGAACTGGATGAAATCTGCCCGGAGCAGACCATCTTTGCCAGCAACACTTCCGCTCTCTCCATCTCCGAGATGGGTGCGGCCACGAAACGTCCCCACAAAATGATCGGCATGCACTTCTTCAACCCCGCCAGCGTGATGAAACTGGTGGAGGTCATCCCCGGCCTGGATACCAGCCAGGAGACGGTGGATGATGTGGTGATGTTCGCCGAGAGCCTGCGCAAGATTCCCGTCGTCGTTCAGGAGTGCCCGGGCTTCCTGGTCAACCGTCTGCTCATGCCCTACCTGAACGAGGCGACGAAGGCACTGGAGGAGGGCGCTGCCACCGCTACCGAGATTGACCGGGCCATTGTGGAATGGGGCATGCCCATGGGACCCTTCACGCTGATGGACATGCTGGGCCTGGACGTCTGCGCCCATGTCGGCCAGTACCTCTACAGCGAGTACGGCGACCGGATGGAGCCGGCCCGCCTCTTTGAGAAACTGGTCGCCGCCGGACGCCTGGGCGAGAAGACCGGCGCCGGTTTCTACGACCACCCGGGCGGCGAGTCCGAAGTTGTCCACAGGATGATCAAGGAACTCCAGGACTCGGGCACGGTCCGCACCGGGACCAAATTCTCCGTGGAACGGCTAATGTTCCCGGTCATTAACGAGGCCGCCCTCTGCGTCCAGGAGCACATTGCCAGCATCAGCGACATTGACATGGCCATGGTCGCCGGCACCGGCATGACCTACGGCGGGGAGCGCATCGGGCCGCTGGCGATTGCCGACAAAATCGGCCTGGACGTGGTGGTCGCCAAATTGGAGGAACTGGCAAAGGAACTGGGCCCCCGCTTCCTGCCCACCCGCCCGCTGAAACTGCGCGTCCGCGCCGGGCATCTGGGCGTGAAGACGGGCAAGGGGTTCCATGAGTATGCTTAGTTGGTAAACTGGGAATTGGGAATTGGGAATCGGGAATTGGGAATTGGGAATCGGGAATTGGGAATTGGGAATCGGGAATTGGGAATCGGGAATTGGGAATCGGGGGTAATGCCAAGGGGGGAAAGGGAGAATTCTTCGTTGCCGAAGCCGACGAGAGTGATGGTTCTTTTTTGAAACTTTCTCCCTTCTGTGCAGTGATTACCAATATCGAAGATGACCATCTGGAGTTTTATGGCGATATGGAAAGCGAAAAGAACGCTTTTGTCACTTTTTTGGAGGGATTAAAGCCGGGCGGCTTCGGGGTGGTCTGTGGAGACCACCCCAATGTGGTTGATATCCTTAAGAGGAAGCGTCTTTTGAGGATCTTTACCTATGGTCTCGAGAATGAGCAGGTCGGTTTTCGGGGTAGGATCGTGGACGAAAAGAAGAATGGATTTGTTTTTGAGGTCTTTCGGGAAGGAAAACGAATCGGTGATTTCTGCCTCAACCTTCCAGGTGTCCATAATGTAGAAAATGCTCTTGCTTGTATTGCTGTCGGTGTGGAGCTGGGTATAGGCACGGGTCATATT
>JASFBC010000148.1:0-14111 GCA_036172315.1 Anaerolineae bacterium
AAACCTTCCCCAGTCTGAAACCTTAAAATTCCCGTAATTATTCAGCGCTGGTAACGATCTACCAAGAATCCCACGAAGTTCCTTAAAGTCTGAAATGGGACGCGGATTTTCGCAGGCTTCGCTCGCAGATGTAGCGCAGGCCTGGCGGCCTGCACTACTGCGGCCTGCACTACTGCGGCCTGCGCTACAGCCGTCTGTGGTCTGAGGACGATCTCCATCGGGCTGAATAGTTAACCACGGATTTGTAACCACCTACCAGCGGTGGTTTAGTCCTCGCCATCCCGGATTTCCGTCCCTTTCTTCAGGGCCTGCCGGGCGCCGTAGGCGTAGATGGAACCGGGCAGCGCGTCTATGGCCTCGTTGAAGCGCTGGATGGCCTCCGCCTCCCGCCCGGTCCGGCGGCAGGCCAGGCCCAGGTTGTAGCAGGCAGCAGCCTGGTATTTGGCGCCCAGATGCGCCTTCGGGTCGGTGACGATGCATCGGAGAATCTGGTAGGCTTCCTCTGGTTGCCCAACCTGGATGAGAGCGGCGGCCCGATTGATCTGGGCAGTGCATTGGCTCCAGGAGTCCGCGCCCAGCCGGAGGGCCAGGTCATAGAACCGGAGGGCTTGCTCCGGATGCCCCCGGCCCGCCACGTTGTTGCCCAGGTCTATCAGGATGCGGACGCGCATAGTAATCAGGTAGAGGAGCAGGAGGAAAATGAGGGGGTGGATAGGGACAGCCAAAGCCAGGGCCGCTCCGGCGCCGGTCAGGAGCAGGCCCTCCAGGATGAACCGGGCGGAGAGGCCCTGGTGGCGCAGGTAGGAAAGGCCGTTGAAGCCCAGGATATACAGGAAGCCGACCAGAAGGATCAGCAGGGATGGGTGCATACTCGGTAGCCGGTAAGCCGTCAGGCAAAGAGGTGAGCAGCGGTGCGCTCCAGCATCGGGATGCCCTGGACTTCCGTCTCAAAGAGGGGGACCAGGGCACGGACATTCGGGAAAAGATGGCGGATTTCCTCCATATACTCTGCTTGCATAGCGATGCGATTGCGGACGAATTCCGGCGGGTTTTCTCCCACCGCCTGCGGGTCAATCAGCATGTTGACCACGACGCCGCCCACCGGGATGCCGAACTCGTCAAACCAGTTGATGAACCGGCGGATGACTGCGATGGGCAGGGCTTCCGGCAGGGTGACGAAGAAAAAGGCCGTCTTCGCCGCGTCCGTCAATAACTCCTTCGCATGGGCCATCCGGTCCCGGAAGCGGAGCAGGTACTCCATCAGCGGGTCCTTCTCCTGCTTCTTTTTGCTGTAGGAGAGGAGTTCCCGCAGCGTCATCGCCTCCTGGCGGCTCTGGACCATTTTGTTGACCCACATGGAGTAAACGCTGGACATGCCCAGAAGGCGGCGGGCGTTGGCGGTCGGCGCGGTGTCAAAGACGTAGACCTCGTATTTATCCTCAAACATAATATCAATCATATTCTCAAACATCGCCGACTCTTCAAAGGCCGGGTTCATGGTAGCAGACTCCACGAATTCGTCGGTCTTGACCCGGATGTCGGCATATTTGAGGAACCACTCAATCTTCTCCCGAATCTCCCGCTTGGACCGCTCAATCGTATCTTTGGTGTCAATCTCATAGGCCCAGAGGTGGGGGACGCCCTCCACGGGGGTTGGTTTGCCGAAGACGTTCTGGCGCAGGAGTCCGCTGAGGGAGTGGACAGGGTTGGTGGAGGCCAGAAGGGTATGTCGGCCCTGCCGGGCGAACCAGAGTGCGGCCGTCCCGGCCATCACCGTCTTGCCCACGCCCCCCTTGCCGCCGAAGAAGACGTACTTTAATTTGGGATGCTCCTGGATAAATTGAACCATGGATTTCTCAATCATTTCGGACCTCCGAACATCGCCTCCGCCATCCGTCGGATCATATCCAGGCCGGTGATGTCCCGCTCAAACTCCGGGATGTAGGCCAGCACCTGCTTACCGAAGCGCTGGCGAATCTCCTCCAGATACTTCCGTTGCATCTGGATGCGGTGGCGCAGGTACTCCGGAATCTGCTCCCGCTCCAGTTCCGTTGGGATGACCCGGTTGACGATGTAGCCGGAAATGGGGACCTGGAATTTGGCGAAGAGCCCAGCGGCCTTGACCGTATCCAGGATGATCATCTCCTCAGGCACCAGGACGAAGAAAAAGGCCGTCTTCTCCTTGTCAGTCAGGATGCTGGAAGAGGTATTGATGCGGTAGCGGATGTCCTGCAACTCGGCCAGGATTTTATCCTCTTCCAGTTCCTTGTCCCGGCGCATCAGCGCGGCAACCTGGGCGTACTCCTGCATCTCCTCCCGGAGTTTGGTGATTTTCCCGATCCACTGGTCGTAGACGCTGGCCATGCTCAGGTAGTAGAGCGCGTGGCCCAGGGGGACCAGGTCGTAGATGTAATAGTCGTAGTCGCCGCTGACGATGATGTCTACCACCTGGTCAAAAATGGCGCTCTCCTCCATGGCTGGCTCGGCAGCGGCAGCCTGGATGTAGTCCTCAATCTCGTCGGGTACTTTCTCCAGGCCGTACATGTTCAGGATTTTCTGCCGGATTTCGTCCTGGTACTCCCGGATGCGCCGGTCGGCGTCTATCTCCTGGGCGAAGAGCCCGGGAATAATCTCCACAGCCCCCTTGCCGAAGATGTCCTGCTGGAAGATGTCGGAGAGGGAGGCCTGGGGGTCTACGGAGAAGACCAGGACTTTGTAGCCCTGCTGGGCGAGCCAGTACGCGGTGGCGGCGGAGAAGGTGGTTTTGCCCAGTCCGCCTTTGCCGCCAAACATGATGTAGCGGCGCTCCGGATGCTGGTGGAAGACTTCTGCGAGGGACAAGTTGACCTCCTTGAGCGAGGGTGCGAATTGGGCAGGGTTATGCCAGAGCGTCCGTTAGGTCGCGCTCCCGGAGCATGCGGCGTTTCCAGGTGGCGATCTGCGGGACAACGTAAGGGAGCAGGCGCAGGGAGTAGTAGGGCGGCAGGATGGGGATGCCCAACAGGTCGCCCATAGTGACTAATATGAAGAGGTGCTCCATGCTCCCGCGCGTCTTCAGGGCGAAGCGGGCCATATCGTGCCCGGCCATGCCGTAGAGGACGCTTTTCACGCCATCCAGAAAGTTTCGCCATTTGCTGCTCTGCTCGGCCATTTGGATACATCCTCCTTGATGCGGATAGAATTATGATGAGTGCGAATCTGCGTTGACTGAAAGTCAGCCTCCCTGGGCCTGCGGCCTTTGGACAGCCTGCGCCGTCCTTTCCAGATGGACGACAGACCACCGACCACCGTTGTCTGTGGTCTGCGGCAGGGAGGCCGATTTCCCATCGGCGCCAAGGGGGCGATCTCCATCGGGCTGAATAGTTACAAAGCCCCACATCTCGTTGATTCTGCCCAGTCCACCAACTCCGCCAGAGCGATTTTGAGCAACCCTTTGTTGGGCCTGCAAAGGCCAGACAGCGCTTCTTAATTATACTCCTATCCGATTTCCTGGTCAAATAACTCACAGATATCCTGCTCCCGGAGCACGCTGCGGCGCCAGGCTTCAATGCGGGGAACCATATATGGCAGCAGGCGCATCGTGTAGTAAGGGGTCAGGATGGGGATGCCCAGGAGGTCACCGAAGACAATAAGGGTGAAAGCGCGCTCCACTTCCCCCCGCGCCTTCTGCAGTTCCAGCACCCAGTCGTAGAGGGCCATCCCGTACAGGATGTCCCGCAGGGTGCAGCCCGCTGCGCGCAGGCGGCATTCCAGTTGCTTCAGCGATTGCCGGTATTTCCCTTCCCGAGCGCTCACGGTGGACTCCCCGTCATTTCCCGCAGGGCCTGCTCCAGCGCGTCCCATTCCCAGCCCACCACTTTGCGGCCCCCCGGCAGGATGAAGGCGGGATAGCGGCGGATGCCGTACCGCAGACACTTCCAGAGCCCCTCCAGGGACTGAGGGTCCACCACCCGTACCTGGAGCGCCGGGCCGAAGCGGAGGGTCAGTTCGCTGATCCAGCGCATCAGGCGGTCAAACTCCTCCAGAAACTCCGTCGGGTACTCCCGGAGCATCTCCTGGCGGGCAAAATCGCCCACCATGCTGGCCGAGACGGCCTCGCAAGCCAGGCACTGGCGGAAGACTGTCGGGATGGGCATCAGGACTTGAAGTTGGAGGTAAACTTTGTCCATTTCCTGCTCGGAATGCTATCGGGTAGTGCGGGCTGGTAGCCCAGCGGCTGCACCGTTCCGGAGAGCAGCGGCGGCATACCCGCCTCCTGGTATTGATTACGGCGAAACAGCAACGTACTCAGCGAAGGAACGGGGTTCGGGAATGGGCGAGTTGTCTTCCAGCAGACCCCGAATGTGCATCTCAATGGCCTCCTGCGTGTTGCGCATGACTGGTTCGCGGGTCTTGCCTGTCGCTCCGCAGCCGGGCAAATCCGGCGAGTAGGCCGAGTAGTTGCCGTTTGCTTTCTCTACGACGATCGGAAAACGATACTATGCACTGCCGCTCTCCCCACGGGCGTGTGCACAGGATGTTACAAAAGCAGGGCGGGTGGGGAGCCCGCCCTGCTCCTGCATCATCCTGCGCAGACGGTCCTACCGCCGGGCCTTCGCCAATTCGGCCTGGTAGCGCCGGAGAGAACCGATACCGTCCACCACCAGGATGATGGCCAGAACTACCAGGATGAGGGCCAGCACGCCCATCGTGATGAACGCCACCTGACCGTCCCAGGTCTTCTGAGCGGGCAGTTTGACCACGAAGGAGTCATAGGCTGACCAGAGGAGAGCGGCCACGGTAGTGACGAACATGAAGACGAAGGGCCAGAAAGTCCACTGGTAGTTCTTGGCTTTGGACATCAACCAGAGGGTGATGAGCAAGAGCGCCAGGGCGGCCATCAACTGGTTGGCGGAGCCGAAGATCCCCCAAATTCGCAGGAAGGGTGCGAACCAGATCAGGAAGATAGTGAGGAGGAGGGCGATGATGGTGCCGACGTGGACGTTGCGCAGGATGGGGAAGCGGTCGCCCAGTGCCTCGGCGCTGGCCACCCGCATGAAGCGGACCACCAGATGCATGATGGTCAGTGCCATCAGGGTGAGGAAGACCGAGCCATAGGCAACGCCGAAGCCTTCACCCAGCGCGACGTCCAGCCCCCAGTAGTTCAGGAAGGCCGAGAGGCCCTGGGAGAAGATACCCGCCGGGATCGTCCAGCCTTTGAGTTCGGTGTACTTGGCAAAGCCGACGCCCGCCGTAGCCGCCAGGAAGGCGATGACGGCGAAGAACATCTCCAAGAACATGGCCCCACCGCCCACGTAGAGGGCGTCGGTCTCCTTCTCCAACTGGCGAGCGGTGCCGGAGGAGGAGACCAGGCTATGCCAGCCGGAGATGGCGCCGCAGGCAACCGTTACGAAGAGCATTGGCCAGAGGGGGCCTGCTGGTGCCACAAATGTCTGGAAAGCCGGGAAGTCTCCCAGACCAGGGCGTCCGATCAGCAGGCCGATCACGCCACCCACGACGCCGAGGAGGACGATCCAGAAGGCGACGTAGTTAATGGGCTGGGCCCAGCGCCAGATGGGGAGGACGGCACCCAGGTAGCAGAAGACCAGCACCAGCAGGCTGCCGATAAAGCCAGCCTGGGTCACCTTCAGGAAAAGGGTCGGCGAGACCGTCTTCCCCTCTACGACCTGGAGGCCGTAGATGGTGCTGAAGAAGTTCTTCACCGGGGCGAGCGTCCCCACCCAGATGCCGACCAGAGCGATGACGACGGTTACCACGGTGGTCAGGATGATATCCTGCTTCCACTTGTAGGTCATCTGCCCAGCCAGGAGACCCGCCAGGGTGACGATGATGACGCCCAGGGGCACCGCCGGATTGGTCAGCAGGACAAAGCCCACCTGGATCCCAAAGGCGCCCATAATCATCAGCAGGTATACGTAGATGAAGGCCAGGAGGATGTTGCGGGCGCGGGGGGAGACGAGGCGGTAACTGAGGGCGCCGAAGGTCTGTCCCTCCTCCCGAACGCCCATGATGATGCTGCTGTAGTCTTGGACCCAGCCGATGAAGAAGGTGCCCAGGATGATCCACAGGAGCGCCGGGAGCCAGCCCCACTGAAGGGCGATGATGGGGCCCAGGATGGGGCCGAGGGCGGCGATGGACTTGAACTGGTAGCCGAAGAGGACGTTCCGGTTGGCGGGGATGAAGTCCACGCCGTCCATATACATCTTGGCGGGCGTCGCCTTGGAGGGGTCGGGCTGAATTACCTTGCGGTCAATGCTCTTGGCGTAGACGCCGTAGCCAACGGCAATACCGATGGCAGCGAGAATCAGGACCACAATCGCGTTCATCCTTTTCCTCCTTGCTGATAATGGGGGAACGACAATGATAAACGATACGGAGAACGGACGAACCGGTTGAAACAGTGCCTGATGTTGACCCCGGATCACCTCCTTACTGGGTAACTGTTCAGCGCTGACGGTAACTGTCTACCAGGCAGTAATTTAGTCCTCACCCCTTTCCCATCGGCGAAGCCGCCGGGGGAAGGGTCAGTGGTTAGACCGGATGGAGCCGTTTGTGGAGGATAGCCGCTAATATTTTACTACAGGCCACCTGCTTTGGCAACCCCTTTGGGTGATGTCACCTTCAGAGGTGACCGTCGCCTAAACTTTTCAGGCCGTGCCGCGCGGTCGGGGAGGGCACCACCGACGCGCGGGGAATCCCGGTTTTGTTCTCCTCAGAGGCCTCGCCGGCCCGGAGAAGAAGGCCAGTGCCGGCGCGTCCCGCCACAGGTATCCCCGGCCGTCGGAGCCGGGCTGGCAATAAGGGCGTCCAGCACGGTCTTCAAGCAGATGAGGGCCAGTCCCCGATATTCGTCCCGAAATGGCTCTTCTTCGTCCTCTTCCATCAACGCTTCAATGATGTATCTCAGCACCTCGGGCTCCGGATACTCCGCCAGCATTTTCGCGATGGCGGCCTCAAAGTCCCACTCGCTTGCCGGGAGAAATCGTTCCAGAAACGCGAGGTTCGCTTCGTCCGCCTGTTCCACCGCCTGAATGGAGACAGACCCCAGGCCCTGAGGGGCTTGCTTCATCGCCTGCCATACAACCACTGCGATGAAGAGGATGTAGCCCATCTCGTTCCGGTTGAAGGGATCGCCATCCAGGGTCAGCAGGTAGGCCAGGATGGCGGGCTGCTCCTGGGACATCTGATTCATGTAGCGCTGCACTTGCTGGGGGGAACTCCCGGCAACGCGCTGCCAGGTTTGGGTTACGGTTTCTTCAGAAATCATCTCTTCTCCTGCCCGGATTCCAGGGCATTCTGGAGGTCGGTAAAAAGGGCTGCTGAGGGGAAATCCGACACCAGGCCCGTCAGATTTATCCACACGGCCAGATGGGGGTCTTCCCGTTGCAGGACGAAGCGGCGCAGGTGGGAGCCATAGCGGGTCAGCCAGGGGGTCAATCGGGTCAGGTGGGAGGATGGGCCGGGGCCCCGGTATGCCATTATCAGACCATGCGGGCCGGTCTCCCGGTTCCAGGACAAAATGGCATCGCTCTGGAGTTCGTTCGGCGGTCCCACCCGAATCTCCCTGCCGTCTGAAGATCGGAGAGTTGCCTTTATTATAATCGCATCCCGTTTTTTCTGCAAGCGGTCGGCCAGCCAGAGGACAGGGATTTCGCGGTTTTCCAGAAGCAGGGTGATCTCCATCCGACGAAAAGGAGGACGGGCCTGGGGAATCAGGATGCGCGCGCCAGAGGCCGGAGAGCCCAACCATCCCCACTGGTACTCCTCCCCCAGGACCCCCAAGCCCTCTTCCAGCCAGTGGAAGAGGCGACGGCCACGCTGGCGGTTGTAGAGATGGCCACCAATGTACCACAGAAGGAGAAAGACCGACAGGGCGATGATGGCGATGGTGCCTGTGTTCATCTGCATATTACAACACCCGATTCTGGGGAAGGATTTGCCAGAGACCTTGCATTTTCGGAAAGATTTTATACAATTGCGCGTAACTATTCAGCCTTAAAAGCACTGCTTTAGGAGGATAAATGAAAGAGCGCTTTCAACGACTCTGGCGGGCCTTTGCCAACCTCGCTATCATCTTCTCCTTCGTTGTCAACCTCGTCCTTGTCCTGGTCCTGATTCTGGCCATCGGCCCACTACTGGATCTGAAGACCTCCCTGCTGGAACCCCTCCTGGCCAACCTGGATCGGGCATTCCTGGGCCTGGGGGAGACGACCATCCATACAACGGTACCGGTGGACCAATCCATCCCCATCCAGTTTGACCTGCCGCTGGATCAACCCCTGGCGCTGAATTTTGAACTCCCTATTGCCCAGGACACCGTGGTCGTTTTGCTTCGAGATACCTCCATCCCCAACACCACCGTCTACCTCAACAACGTCCCGGTAAGGACGACGGTTGTGCTCCCCGCCGGTACTCCCCTGCCGGTCCGCCTGAACATGGTGGTGCCGGTCCAGAAGACCATCCCCGTCCAGATGACCGTCCCGGTGAGCCAGACGGTGCCCATCAAGATGAACATTCCGGTCTCCATCCAGTTGGGACCCTCCGGGCTGGACCCGGCGGTTCAGCGGCTGCGGGATGTCTTTGTGCCGGCGCGCAGGCTGATAGAGAGCCTGCCGGACGGGATTCGTCTGCGGTGAGCGAAGGCAGGCGGGGCTTGCAGGGATCATTCCAGTTCCAGTATCTCCACCCGCTGCAGGCGACCGCCCCGGTCCATCTCTACGGCCACCACCAGCAATTGTCCGTCTGCTTCCCAGAGGCCGTGTTCGGCCATGTATCGTTCGGCGACGGCCTGCATACGCGCCCGCTTTCTGGGGGTGATGGACTCCTCCGGCGTGCCAAAGGCCTCCCCCCGACGGGTGCGAACTTCCACGAAGGCCCACATGGATCCACGCCGGGCGATAATATCCGCCTCTCCGACCGCGCAGCGCCAGTTTCGCTCTATAATCTCGTAACCCTGGCGCTGGAGTTCCTGCGCGGCCAGTTCCTCCCCCCGGCGGCCTAATCCAATTCGCTGGCGGCCTGCGCCCATAAGAATTCTACGTGTCAGGGTAACTATTCAGCCTGATGGAGATCGCCCTCTTGGCGCCGATGGGAAATCGGCCTCCCTCGCAGACCACAGACCACGGACCACAGACCATAGACCACGGACCACAGACCATAGACGACGATGGTCCGTCGTCAGTGGTCTGTCGTCTGTCGTCCATCTGGAAAGGACGGCGCAGGCTATCCAAAGGCCGCAGGCCCAGGGAGGCTGACTTTCGGTCAGCGTTGAATAGTTACGTGTCAGGCATCTTTGGACGTGCCTTGGCATGTTAATCGCTCGTAGTGAGCGACCAGGCGGGCCGTTACCTGGCGGGCATCATACTGTTCGCCGGTGCGCCGGGCCCCCTCTGCCAGACGCTGCCGCAGTTCCCGGTCGTGGGCCAGCCGGGCCCAGGCGTGTGCCATCGCCGCGACATCGTCCGGTGGGGTCAGCAGGCCGTTCTCTCCGGAGCGGATGACAGCCCGAATCCAGGGCACGTCCAGCCCCAGCACCGGCAATCCAGCCCCCAATGCCTCCAGAATCGCCGTAGGTAGCATCTCTATTTTGGACGCGGTGACGCAGAAATCGGCCAGCGTGACGTAGGCGGGCACCTCTGCCGGTGCAACCTGTCCTGTCCAGCGGACCCTTCCCTTTAACCCCATCCGCTCCGCCATCTTCTCCAGCGCTGGCCGTTCGGAGCCATCCCCAACGACCAGAAGATAGGCAGCGCTCAGTTCCGGGGCCGAGAGCACCTCCAGCAGGAAACGGATGTTCTTCTCGGCGACCACCCGTCCAATGAACACGGCCAGCGGCACTTGCTCGGGGATGCCCAGTTCGGCCCGGGTCACATTGGAGCAGGGGGAGCGATTCCGCTCCACGCCGCAGGGGATGATTTCCATGTGGGCCCGGACCCCTATATCCTCCAGCACTCTCGTGACCTCCGGCGTCGGAGCGGTCACCAGATCGCAGCGGGGAAGAAGCCACTGCAGGTAGGCACCTAACAGGGAGCGAACAGCGATCATCGGCATCCGCAGGCGGCTATTGATCAACATGTCATAACGGCTGTGGAGGGTGAGGACGACGGGGATGCCGAAGCGGCGACCGTACCGCAATGCCAGCAGGCCGCTCATCGCCGGCTGCTGGGCGTGCAGGATGTCCATTGTCCTCAACAGGGCAACGGCCCGACGAGAGTACCCGAAAATGATCCGATAGCCGGGGTCGGGATGAGGGAATCCGAAAGAGCGGACCACTCCCGGCTCGTCTTGTGGGGTTGGCGGCCCGCCAGTGAACACAAAGACCTGATGCCCCATGCTCTCCAGGATGCGCCGGTGCAAGGAGACAAAGCGGATAATGCCGTTGACCCCGGGCCAGTAAGCATCGGTGAGGAGTCCGATGCGCATCTGAAATCCCTTTCCCGGCTATCGCTGTGACTGTACCGGTTGGAGACGATATACCATCACTACCGCCTGGTAGTTCATCGTGGCCAGATACCCCTGCCGCCACCGGTCCGGACGGATCTCAAAAAGGGCCATCGGATGGGGGGCGAAAAGGGAACTGGTCGTCAGTTTCAATATTGTGCCCAGGTCAAACCATCCATCTTCGGTAGTGCCGGGACGGTCAGGCAGGACCAGGCAGCGGACGTTCTTCGCTACCAGGTACCGATCCATCTCCCCCCGGTAGAACCAGTCGCCTACTTCCGGGTCCACCAATCCGTAGAGGTCTATGATGGGCCGTTCGCCGTAGAAACGGACGGCGCCGATGTCAAAGGCGGCGCATAAGTCTCCCGGGGGGACATAGTCCCGAATGAAGCGGGCGGCGGCGATGCGGACATTTTGCATATGCTCCAGATTCGCGTCGTAGACGGAGTTCCAGTAGATGCCGTCGGCGGCCAGCAGAAGCGCCAATCCGGCCAGCCAGGCCCGTTGCAGGCGGGGCCGATGGGCGAAGGCCCGGAGTCCGGCGGCCAATCCCAGCCAGAGGGCGATGTGGTTGATGGCGCCGTACCGACTGGCGGTCCCCGGAGTGGGCAGGAAAGCCATATAGGAGAGGTTATGGAGGACCAGCCAGAGGAGGAAGACGACCCAGGGGCGCCGGGCCGGGTCCTGCAGGTGGAGGGGCCAGCGGCGGATGTCCCACGCGCGTCGGGCGGCCCAGAGGAGGGGCCCGATCATCCCCACCAGGCCGAATACGGCCCAGAGGGAGAGGGTGTAGTGGGGGGCGCCGATAGCGGCTCCCAGGGGCAGGCGGGGCGGGGGGAGGGTCATCCCGCCCAGGACGAACTCCACCAGATAGGCGACCCACAGGCCGGTATAGGTAAGCGGAGCAAACCGGGTGATGGCATTCAGGATAGGGTTCCGGGCGACCACCAGGCGGATGCCCATCGTGATGGTCATGTGCTTGCTCAAACCGCTGGTAGGGAGGAAGTGGCCTGTGCGCAGATACAGGTAGAGGAACCACGGGGCAACGACCAGTCCGCAGAGGAGACCGGCACCGAGCAGAGGGCGGGGAATCCGCTTCTGGCGGATGATTTCTGCCAGCCCGATAGCCAGGGCCAGCGCCAATCCCTCCGGGCGGGTTAGCGCCAGCAGGCCCAGGAGGAGGCCCATCGGAAGCCAGCGCCCGGCCCGGTAGGCCAGGAGGGCCAGCAACCCCAGGGCCAGGAAGAGGGTGGTCTCCATCCCGCTGAGGCTGAACCAGACCATCGGGCCGGAGAGCACCCCGGCCAGAGCGGCCCCCAGGGCGGCGATAACTCCCCAGATCGGGCGCAGGAGCAGGTAGAGGGCCGCGCCCACAATGAGGAGGGCGCCGATGCCCAGACCTTTCGCCACCAGGTGAAGGGGGATACCCGCCTTATACCCACCCGTCAGCAGCAGCACCCAGAGCGGGCTGGAGGTTCCCACCCCTTTCTCGGTGGGGAAGTTGAACATCAATTTGCCGTATTCGGCCAGGTTGCGCGCGTAGACAAAGTGGATATAGGTGTCATCCATCGGGAACTCGGTCGGCGCGGGCCAGAGGAAGGCCAGCGCTACCACCAGGACTGACACCCCGATCAGCAGGAACGGAATCCCCTCCAGCAGGGGGCGAGTGCGATACAGAGTTCCCTCCTTCGCTTGACCACTGACCACCGACCATGGGCTGCAGTGGTCTGTCGTCAGTGGTCTATTGTCTGTGGTCTCTCGTCCGTCGTCAGCGGTCAAAGTAGATGGATTTGCCGGTGGCGGAGAGGGGGATGCCCATGACCACGTCGGCGTCTATCAGGCCCATCTGGCGGGCTACCACGCCAACCCGGTACATGACCCGGTTATCCGCGTTGAGCAGGCTGGCTGTCTTGACGGCCGAGCCGATGGCGATGCCCATATCCAGGAGACGCATCGCACACTGAGGGCCGCGAAACTCCCCCTCTACCGTGTTGGGTTCTACGCAGGCAGGATGGCCACAGGCCGCGCAGTTGAGACCCACCACCCGGGCGTTCTTCAGACCGATGAGGACCACCGCCTCCGAGTTGAGGACGTTCTTTCCGTCCCGATCAAAGTTGCGCTTACCCGTGCGCTCGCCGTAGGCGATCATCTCCTCGCCCAGGCGGCGCAGTTCCTCACCCTCCACAATCTGAATTGCCAGGAAATCCTGTCCTACGGCCTTCGGAGCCGTCCGGGCCGAAATGGACGTCAGTTCGGCAACGATGCGCAGGCTCATGAGTCCTCCTCAATGGTATAGTCGGAGGTAATTTCAGCAACACCGGAGAGAGTGGCTCCAACGGAGCAGTACTTGTTTTTGGAGAGTTCAATGGCGTCCCGCACAGCCTGTTCGCTCAGGCCCCGGCCGCGCAGGTGGTAATGAAGGTGAATGTGGGTGTAGGCCCAGGGTGGGTCGGGGTTCTGCTCCCCCGTCACTGCAATCTCCATGCCAGTTAACCGCTGGCGCTTTTTAGTGAGGATGTTGACCACATCGTAGGCGGTGCAGCCGCCCAGCGCGACCAGGAGCAACTGACTGGGGCTCATCCCGATGCCGTTCTCCTCATCGGTAGCCGACATCACTACGGAGTGCTTGGTGGCGTCTATGCCTACAAATTGCAATTTCTCCAGCCATTTGACGGATACGGTTTTCCCCATAAGTATCCACCTGCCGGGATGGATTGAGAGCAGGCCGCTACGCAGGCTAACAGCCTGCGCTACAGGCTAACAGCCTGCGCTACAGGCCGTCAGGCCTGCACCCAGGGGGAAATTTTACCCTATCCCAGCAATCGGCGCAACTGCCGGGCCGTCCCTACTGCCTGCCCCCGCCAGTGGTTGTTCATGTAGACCAGCGTCAGCGGAGCCTCGGCGTCCAACTGACGGATTTTCGGTACCCATTTCGTCAGTTCCTCATCCGTATAGGTGTAGTCGTACCGCTCCCAGGCCTCCTCGTGCTCCCACCATTTGGCCGCGTTACGGCCGTGGAAGCGGACATAGGCCACGGGGCCGGTGGCGACGGCGACAGGAGGGATCAGCCCCCGCAGCCGGGGCTGGTCCACACAGCAGAAGCCCAGGTTCAGCGCCCGCAACTCGTCAAAAGTACGACGGGTGATCCAATCCCGGCTGCGGAATTCCACCACCACGGGCAAGTCGCCGAAGCCTTCCCGCAGGCGCCGCAGGTAGGCCCGGTTCTCCTCTGTGGCGTGGAAGGCGTAGGGGAACTGGACCAGGACACAGGCGAACTTTTCCGCTTCCCGCAGGGGCGCGAGGGCCCCTACAAACTGGCGGATGAGCGGCTCCGGCTCTTCGCGCTGATGGGTGATGCCCTGGAAGGCCTTGACGGAGAACAGGAAGCCCGAGGGGACTTTGTCCCCCAATCGGGCCAGAGTGTGAGGGTCGGGAGGGCGGTAGAAGGTGAAATCCAGTTCACAGGTAGGGAACTCCCGGGCGTAGTATCGGAGCCACTCCGATTTGGGCAGGTCCGGCGGATAGACGGGCCCGACCCAGTCATCGTAACTGAAGCCGCTGGTGCCGATCAGAACGGTCATGGAAGCTCTCCTTCCAGCACATAACGGGTGAGTTCGCTCACGCTCATTCCCTCAATCCCTATCCGCTCCAGGGTACGGCCGCGCCGCCAG
>JASFBC010000149.1:0-29784 GCA_036172315.1 Anaerolineae bacterium
TTTCACGTTTCACGTTTCACGTTTCACGTTTCACGTTTCACTTTCCACCCCCAGGAGGTTTTATAATGCCATACCGGGATGCCTGGGCATCGTGCTCCCAATGTGGCCGTCAGTTTGTCTTCACCGTAGAGGAGCAGCGGCGGCTGGCCGGGCTGGGGTTTGAATTGATTCCCCCAACCCTCTGTCCGGATTGTCTGCGAGCCCACGAGATGAGACCCGGCCCCCACGAGGGCGTCGTCAAATGGTACGACTCCGAAAAAGGGTACGGGTTTATCATCCAGCGCAGCGGGAACGAGATTTTCTTTCATCGGAGTGGCCTGGCTCCCGGCACGCCGGAGACCATTCCCGATAAAGCGCGGGTCCGCTATCGGATTCAGCCGACGGGGCGGGGGCCGCAGGCGGTAGACGTTTCGCTGGTGAAATAGACGGCAAACCACAGGTCGGACGGAGGGGAAATGAAAGTTGTACTGACTCAGGATGTTCCCAATCTGGGGCGTGCGGGGGATGTGAAGGAAGTCGCCGATGGCTATGCCCGCAATTATCTGATCCCTCGCGGACTGGCCGTTCCCGCCACCGAGGGAAGGGTCCGAATGGCGCAGGAGCAGAAGCAGGCCAAGGCGGCGCAGGCGACCCGTCAGGCGCAACGACTGGCGGCGCTGGCGGAACGGATGGAGCAACTGACGCTGACCTTCCAGGCCAAAGCCGGCCCGACCGGTCGTCTCTACGGTTCCATCACCCCCGCTGCCATCGCGGAGGCACTGGAGCGGGAACTGAAGATGCCCTTTGACCGGCGCAAAATCCTGGCCGACCCCCTGCGCAATCTGGGCGACCACACGGTCCAGGTCCGCCTCAGCAGCGACCGGATTGTCCCGGTGCGGGTGCGCATTGAGCCGGAGTAAGCCCGCAGTTCGCATTCAGCCCCGCAGCGGAACGGCCCTTCGCTCCCCACTCCGTGCCTGACTACGAACGCCAGAACGGCGCTTCGCTTATCGGTGTCCGTAACTACCTGCCCCGAAGGGCTGGGTAGCGCAAAATTTATCCTGCAAAGGAGGCACCATGGTTAAAGTCACCTGGTACGGCCACGCGTGCATAGGCATAGAAGTAGGTTCCCACCACCTGCTGGTGGACCCCTTCCTCACGGGCAACCCCTTGGCGGCCACGTCCCCTGATGCCCTCCGGCCCGACTACATCCTGGTCTCCCACGGCCACGGGGACCATATGGGAGACGCCCTGGAGATCGCCCGCCGCACCGGAGCCACCGTCATCAGCAACTTTGAAATCTGCAATTGGTTCCAGGCCCAGGGCCATCCCAACGTTCACCCCCATCACATCGGCGGCGGCTTCCCCTACCCCTTCGGCTACCTCAAACTGACCATCGCCCATCACGGCTCCGCCCTCCCCGACGGCTCCTATGGCGGCAACCCCTGCGGTTTCTTCATCAAGACGGCGGAGGGCCCCCATATCTACCTGGCCTGCGATACCAGCCTCTTCTATGACATGAAACTGATCGGCGAGGAGGGAGTGGACTTGGCCGTCCTGCCCATCGGCGACAATTTCACCATGGGCCCGGACGACGCGCTGCGGGCGGTGAAACTGCTCACGCCCCGTAAGGTGATCCCCGTCCACTACAATACCTTTGACATCATCCGCCAGGACCCCCACGCCTGGGCCGAACGGGTGCGTCGGGAAACCTCCGCCGAGCCGGTGGTGCTCCGGCCTGGGGAGAGCATCCATCTGTAGCGGGCATAAGCCGGCGCGAGGAGTTCGCAGAACCGGAGAGCGCTACTAGACTCTGGTGATCACCACCTGCGAGCAAAGCCTGCGAAAATCTGCGTCCCGTTTCAGAAGAGAGCACCCGTCTGGCAGGAGAAATCCCGGGGGTAACTACCTACCAGGCAGTGGTTAGGTCCTCACCCCACCCCCTGGCGGCGAAGCCACCGGGGGTGGGGTGAGGAAGAATTGGGTTGAGGGCAGGTGCCGACAAGCGTCGGCCCCTGCCCTCCGTCGGGAGAGAGGGCAGACCCTGCGCCCCTACGAATCCTTCGCGGAGTCGCCGGCAGGCGGTTGCCCGCTGGAGCGCCAGTACTCCACCAGCCGACGGATGCGGATACGCTGAGCCCGCAGCCAGCGGCGGGGGCCCAGAATCCCCTTCCCAAACTCCGGCGGACGGTCGGGGAGCCGCCGCAGCCGCCCCTCGGCTACCAGGCGGTCCCAGAAGGCAAAGAACCGCTCCTGCAGTTCCTCGTCGCTGAACTCGGCCCCCCGCTCGTAGACCTCGCGGGCCAGTTGCTCAATATAGGTCGCCGTCTCGTTGATCAGCGTCTCCACCGGCTCAAAGACCATACCCCACCCGTAGACCGGGTCCAGAGGCATGGAGCCGAACTCCATCGGCGACGGAGGACGAGCAGACCCCTTCTCCGATGACGTTTGCATCTCCTCGGAACTCATTCTCCTCTTCCTTACCCTCCCAGCACCAGCGCGGAGAGCATCAGGTTGCCATGCAGGTTGACGCCGGGGACCAGCATCCCCTGCTCTCCGAAAGAGCAGAAGCCCAGGAAGGGGGCATCGCCGATCACCGCCTTGACCGCGCCTACTACTTCTCCGATGCGGTCCCCCAGCACGACGCGCCGTCCGGCGCAATGGACCAGGAAGACGGCGCGGATGTCCCCTATCCCTTGTGCCGCCCGACGGACCACCTCTCCGGCCGCCGCGATGATTTCATCCGTCGTCGCTTCCATCAGAACGACCTCCTCGCCATCGGCGAACTCCGCGAAGGCGCCAATGGTGCCGTCTTCGTTCCCCACAGCCAGGTGTTTGATGAGATAGGCGTCCTGCACCGGAGTCGCCAGAGGGGCCAGCAGGCACTCCCCCAGCAGTTTCCAGTCGCCGATGAGCGCCTCCCGTTCTTTCCCTGTCCACCCGGCATAGACATCCAGCGCGGGATCGCCGTCCAGCGTCTTCAGCAGGCGTCCTGCGGCGCCGGCGCGCGCCCGAATCCGGGTGGGGCGGTAGCCGCTGCCGAAGGCGTACCCGGCCCGCCCGGGGGCGTAGATGGCCGCCGCGACGGCGCTCTGCGGCAACACCCGGCCGTCGGCGAACACCTGCCATTTCCCCTCAATAGTGTTATCGGCAGGGCTGCCGCCCACGATCGGGACACCGGGGTATTTCCGGCTGATGCCGGCCACCACCGCCTCCTCGCTGCCCGGCGGAGACGTGACCAGGAACAGGGTCGGCGCCCCTCCCTGCCCCGCTTCCCGGACAGCCAGGCCCGCCGCCAGGGCCCCGGCCCGGGCGGGGTTCTTGCCGAGGGAGCAGCGGGAGACGCCCGCCCGTACTCCTGAGACGAGCATCAGCCCGACTACCCCGTTCGGACCGGATTGGAAACCGGCGGAGGTCAGGATGCCGGTGAAAGAACTGCTGCCGAATATCGGCACCCTTCCCAGCTGGCGCGCCACCCGCCGCACCAGGACGGGCAGGTCCATATCCACCGTGGCGAAGAGAAGGGCCAGTCCCGGGGACTCCCCCGCCAACCCCTCCATCGCCATCTTCACGATCTCATCCGCTGCTGCCCGGGCATCTTTTGCCAGGCTCCAACCGACTCCTGCTCGCACTGTCATCGCGCACCTCCTTATGCACTTTGGGGAAACGGTAACGATCAGCGCTGACAGAACGTCAGCCACTTTCTGGGCCTGTGGCCTCCGGACAGCCTGCGCTGTCCTCCCTGGGCGTCAACGGAGGTTGACGCCCGGCGCGAAAGCGCCCAGCGGGGCCGATTTCCAATCGGCACCAGGAGGGCGATCTCCATCGGGCTGAATCGTTGCAGGAAAATGATACCCGAACGGGAACGTCCGGCTCAGAAGCAGGCACTTCGGGCTCTTTGAGTCCCGGACGAACAGGAGAAGAGGGCTCAGGGCCGCGCCTTATCTTATTTATACACCTCAAATGGTTGTTAGGGAAGTGGCGCAAGAACATCTGCGCCTGCTTGCACCACTTCTCTAAATCCCCTGTTTCGTGTACAATAATTGTCCCATGCCGACGCCGATCAACCATCTGGTCATGGCCCGCGAGGTCCTGGAGCGGGGAACTCTGGCTGCGCCAGCACGGCGATTACTGCTGGCTCAGTACGGCCCCTTCCTGCTGGGCCACACGGCCCCGGACGCGCAGACGGTCAGCGGACAACGGCGGGAAGAGACCCACTTCTATACCCTCCCACCCCGCACCACGGTGCCGGCCTCCCAGGCCCTCCTGAATGCCTACCCGGCGCTGGCCCGCGCGGAGCGCCTGGATCCGGCCCACGCAGCCTTTCTATCCGGCTATCTGGCCCATCTGCTGGCCGACGAGTTGTGGTGGCGAGAGGTCTTCCACCCCTTCTTTGGCCCGGACGCCGGATGGGGCACGTGGGAAGAGCGGCTGTTCCTGCACAACGTCCTACGCACATGGCTGGATGAAGAGGACCAGGCCCGCCTGGACGGCCGCGAGGCAACGGCCCTGGCGACCGCAGAGCCCCGGGGCTGGCTCCCCTTCATCCGGGATGAGGACCTGCGGGCATGGCGGGATACCCTGGTGGAGCAATTGCAACCGGGGCATCGCATCCGCACCGCTGAAGTCTTCGCAGAACGGATAGGGGTTTCAGCGGAGATGGTGGAGACAGCGGCCCATTCGCCGGAGCGGATGGCCTGGATTTTCCGGCACGTCCCCCCCGAACACCTCCAGTCCTACCGGGACATGGTTTTGCGCCGCAGCGCCCGACTGATCGGCGATTACCTCCGGGGTATCCGCACACTCTGCGCCAAAACCAGAAAGCCCAATTCCCAACCGGCATAAAGTGCAGTATAATGGCCTTTGGAGGAATGAGACAGGAGTCTGTGGTCCGTCGTCCATCCCGTATAATGGCCTTTGGAGGGAATGAGAGCCATGCAGGAAGCGCGGTTGTACGAGCGTCTGGACGAGAATAAGGTGCGCTGTGCTCTCTGCGCCCACCGCTGCGTCATCCCTGAGGGCCAGCGCGGCATCTGCCACGTGCGGGAAAACCGGAACGGGACTCTCTACACTCTGGTCTACGGGCGGCTCATCGCCCAGCACGTGGATCCGGTGGAGAAAAAGCCCCTCTATCATTTCTATCCTGGCTCCACGGCCTACTCCATCGCCACTCCCGGCTGTAACTTCCGTTGCCGCTGGTGCCAGAATTGGGAGATTTCCCAGATGCCCCGGGAGGAGCATCTGATTCTGGGCGAGACGATCCCCCCGGAGCAGATCGTCGCCGGCGCCCGCCGGGCCGGAAGCCGCAGCATCGCCTATACTTACACCGAGCCCACCATATTCTTTGAATATGCCTACGATGTCTCCCGGCTGGCGCGCCAGGCCGGCATTGCCAACATCTACGTGACCAACGGCTACATGACCCCGGAGATGCTGGACGCCTACCACCCGTATCTGGACGCGGCCAACGTGGACCTGAAAACATTCCGGGACGAGACGTACCGCCGCTATATCGGCGCACGCCTGCAGCCGGTACTGGATGCCTTGAAGAAAATGAAAGAGATGGGGGTCTGGATAGAGGTAACGACCCTGGTGGTGACGGGCGTCAACGACGACCCGGAGGAGTTCCGGGACATCGCCCGCTTCCTGGTAGATGAACTGGGGCCGGAGACGCCCTGGCACGTCAGCCGTTACTTTCCGGCCTACCGGATGGACAATCCGCCGACCCCTGTGGCGACCCTCCAGCGGGCGCGGGAGATCGGGAAGGAGGCAGGCCTGCGCTATACCTACGTCGGGAACGTCCCCGGAGAGGAAAATACTCACTGCCACGCCTGCGACCAGTTGCTCATCCGCCGCTCCGGCTTCTGGGTGCTGGAGAACCGCGTCCGCCCCGACGGCACTTGCCCGCGCTGCGGGACACCGGTAGCAGGAGTGGGGATGTCGGGAGGATAGGCCGCGCCCGCCAGGGGAAGAGCGCGGTCAGGCGCTGGATTCGGCCCCGAACACCTCCTCCAGCAACCGGAGGGCCTCCTGCGCCTCCTCCTCTTCCAGACGGCTGATGGCAAAGCCCACGTGGACGACGACCCAATCGCCCACCTGCGCCTCCGGGACGTAGGCCAGAGAGACCTCACGGATAATACCGCCGAAGTCCACCCGGCCCACCCGCATCAGCCCGCCTTCCTGCACCTCAATGATCCGACCGGGAATGCCCAGACACATCTCTTTTCTCCCTGTACATGCGCAGTTCCTCTTCCAGCCAGTTCAGCCAGTTGTCCAGCCCTTCCCCGGTCTTGCAGGAGAGGGGGAAGAAGGCCACCCCGGGGTTGAGCGCCTCCACACCCCGGCGGAAGTACTCCGGGTTGAACTCAAACGCCGGGAGGACGTCCACCTTATTCAACACCACCGCATCCACGCCCCGGTACATCGGTGGATACTTGTACGGCTTGTCGTCGCCCTCCGGCACACTGGCGATGAGGACGTTGCGATGGACCCCCAGGCGGAATTCCGCCGGACAGATCAGGTTGCCCACATTCTCCACGATCAGCAGGTCCACCCCGTCCAGCGGCAACCGGTTCAGCCCGCTGTGGATCATAGCCGCATCCAGATGGCACTCCCCACCGGTGGCAATCTGGACGACGGGGACGCCCTCGGCGGCCACCCGGTCTGCGTCCAGGGTGGAGGCCAGGTCGCCCTCCACGACGGCGATCCGCCACCGGTCCTTCAAAGCCCGAATCGTCCGCAGGATCAGGCTGGTCTTTCCCGCACCGGGGGAGGCCATCAGATTGATGGCGAAGACTCCGGCGGCATCTAAGCGGGCCCGATTGGCCTCTGCCAGCCGGTCGTTGGCACTCAGGATGTGTTCTACAACAGGGACCTGTGGGCTCATAGGGTTTCTCACCGGTTGTACAGGCTCATCGCCTTCTCCAGCCCTTCTGTCAGCCAGGTCTGGATGGCAGCGATGGCGCGCTCTATCGTCTCTTCTACAAGCGGCTCCTCGTCGGATGTGAAGTCCTGGAGGAGGTAGTCAGCGGGGTCCATCTGTCCCGGCGGGCGCCCGATGCCGATGCGAAGACGGGGGAAGGCCTGGGTGCCCAGGTGCTCTATGACCGACCGCATCCCCCGATGGCCACCGTTGCTTCCCTCCGGACGAATGCGCAGAGTGCCCAGGGGCAGGTCCAGGTCATCGTAGATGACCAGGAGATGTTCTGCCGGCACCGAATAGAAACGGGCCAGGGGGGCTACCGCGCGCCCGCTCTCGTTCATAAAGGTCTGGGGGATGGCCAGCACGACGGGGCAACCGCCGATGGTCCCCCGGGCCACCCGGGCGTTCTTCTGGCGGCGGGAGAATTCCAGCCCGTGGGCCGCCGCCAGCCGGGACACACAGCGGGCGCCCACGTTATGGCGGTTGCGGGCATAACGGACCCCTGGATTTCCCAGACCAACGATCAAATGCATGGCCGCTGGCATATGTAGGGCAACCGCTGAGGTTGCCCCTATCGGCGGATCCTTTGGGAGAGGGTTCCCTCCCTCCGGGTTCTCAGATAGTACCGGAGCAGGATTTTCGCCAGCAGGTACAAGCCCCAGAGGCCAAACAAGAGGAGGGTGATACGGGCTCCGCGCAGGAACGCCCCCACTATCTGCGCTCCATCCAGCGCCGACGTCCTTCCTCCCGTCCCCCCACCGGTTGGGGCCGTCGGTGTCGCCCCGGGGCGCGGAGTGGGGGAAGGGCGCGGGGTCGCAGTAGGCGGCATCTCTACCGGCACCGGCGTCGGCGTCTCCGCACCGGGGGTGGGGATTTCCACCGCCTCTTCTGTCGGGGTCGGTGTTGGCGTGGCCATCTCGTTCTGGACGATGATGTTGTTCACGAAAAACGAGTCGGTCACGTCCCCTTCGCGGTAGCGGATAAGGACCATATGATAAACCCCATTGGGGACCAGGGGCGATCCATCCTCCGCGATGGCCGTCGTATCCCATTGGGCCAGGACGCCGTTAATCACCTGCTGCCGGACGTCCAGGATGAGGGGTTGCCACTGGGAAGTCGCCGTTGCCGCCGGACCGGGGGCATAGTAGATGCTGTACCGGTCAAAATTCGGGTGGGCTACAGAGCCCAAAATCTGCACTACCCCACTGACCGTGGCACCGCTATTGGGGAATGTGATGAGGACGACATTCTCCTGCGGCAGAGGAGCGGCGAACAGGGGCCCTCGGGCGGCCAGTAAGGCGGCCAAAACCGCCCCGAATACCAGCGCCAGTTTTTTCCCGTTCATCGGCATCCCTTGCATCCCGTTTCTGTTCTGGGCGTAAGTGTAACACAGAAGAGGGAGAATGGCAAGGAGCATGGGCCGAAAAGTCGGGTTTGTAGCGGTTCTGCTGGTCGCCGCGGCACTGCGGCTGAGCGGGGTGATCTGGGATGGAGGCGTCGGCGCCCACCCCGACGAGCGGTATCTGGTGGGTGTGGCCGAAGCGATGGCGCGTTCTCGGGAACCGGATCCTTTCACGGTGGACGCTTCCTTCCCCTACGGGCATGTCCCCCTCTATCTGTTCCTGCTGCTGGGGGGGACCGACCGGCTGATGGCGGCCCGTCTGCTGAGCGGACTGCTGGATGTGGGGACAATCGCGCTGACGGCGGCGCTGGCCCGCACCCTGCTGGCCGCCGATCGGTCCGGCCGCCGGAGCGAATGGCCGCTGATGGCCGCCCTCTTCCTCGCCGTGATGCCCATCCATGTCCAGCAGGCCCATTTCGCCACCGCCGATGTCCCGCTGGCCTTTTTCTCCACCGGCGCGCTGCTCTTCGCCATCCGCTCCGTCGTTCGTAGTCCGGCACGGAGCGCAACGAAGCGCCGCTCAATCCGACTCCGCTTCGCTACGTTGCTTACTACAAACGTTCGCGGTCCGGCATGGAGCGCAGCGGAGTGCTGTCTCGCGGGCATCTGGGCCGGAATGGCCCTGGGCTGCAAAGCGGGGGCGGCGCTGCTGTTGGTTCCCATCGCGCTGGCGGGCGCGCTGGGCGCGGAGACTCGCCGGGAGCAGACCCGGCGGATCGGGGGTGCGCTCGGGGCGGCCCTGGCGATGTTCGCCGTCGCCAATCCCTTCGCCGTAGCGGAATTCCCCCGCTTCCTGGCCAATGTAACCGCCCAGGCATCCCTGGCGCGCGGGGCGGTCCTGGCACCCTACACCCTTCAGTACCGGAGGACGCTCCCTTACCTGTACCCTATCGCCCAGCAGTTGATCTGGGGGATGGGGCCGGCGCTGGGGCTCCTGGGCTTCGGGGGACTGGCCTGGGCAGCCGTCCGCGCGGCCCGGGGACGCCTGAGCCCAGCGGAATGGGTGGGGCTGGCCTGGGCATTGCCGTTTTTTGCCTTCACCGGTGGCCTGTACGTCAAATTTCCCCGCTATCTGCTCCCGCTGATGCCCGTTCTGGCGGTGTATGCGGCCCGGTGGGGTGGAATGGTGAGGAGACCGGTGACTTATATTCTCCTTGCCCTGGCTGTCCTGCCAGCCGCCTTTCTCTCCGTTGCCCTGGTAATTTCTTATGGCCAGCCGCACCCCTGGGTGGCGGCCTCCGAATGGATACAGGCCCATCTTCCCCCAGGTTCCGTCATCGCGGTGGAGGAATGGGACCACCCCTTGCCGCTGAACGCGGAGGGCTACAATCTGCGGTTACTGCCCGTCTTTGAGCCGGAGGGGGAAGAGAAAGAGCGGGTGATGAGTTCAGTGCTGGCGGAGGCGGATGCGGTGGTGGTGGCCAGCCGGCGCGGGTATGGGGCGCTGGCCCGCTGGCCCGACCGCTTTCCGGTGACATTGGCCTATTACCGCGCACTCTTTGCCGGTGAGCGCGGGTTTCTGGTGGCGGGATGTTGGGGGCGCTGGCCGTCCCTGGCGGGCATTTCTCTGGCCGATGACCCCTTTGGAGCGGCCGGACTGCCCCTCCCTCATCGGGCCTGTCGCCCTGCCGGAACCTGGCTTTGCCTGCCGCGCCTGGATGAGAGTTTCGTCGTCTACGACCACCCCGAGGTAGTGGTTCTCGTCACTGCTTGGTAGGGCCCTCTCCCCTGGCCGCATGCCCAGGGGAGAGGAACAGGGTCTGTAGCGCAGGCTGTTAGCCTGTAGCGCAGGCTGTTAGCCTGTAGCGCAGGCTGTTAGCCTGTAGCGCAGGCTGTTAGCCTGCAAAAGCAGGCCTGGCGGCCTGCGCTACGTAGCGCACGCTGTTAGCCTGCGTAGCATTGACACATCGGGATAACCGGGTATAATTCGGCCGAGACACTGGCCTTCTCGCGCCTTTCGCATCAAAGGGGGAAAAGATGACCGAATGGTACCCCAACCCCCAAACCGGCCTGCGGGTCGGGCTGGCGCTGATTGCCGCCGCACTCCTGGCTGATATTGGGCTGGTCCTCTGGGCCGCTACCCGCCCGGTGGACGGGCTGACCTTTCTGGCTGGCCTTTTTGCCCTGGGTAGTCTGATCGTCATCGGACTGATGGGCTACTGGATCAGCGGCCTGGTCCAATCCACTTATGTCCTGGACCGCAACGCGCTGGTCATTCTCTGGGGGGAGAGCGAACACGTCATCCCGCTGCCACAAGTACAGCGGGTATTATTAGGGGAGGAAGTGACGGGCCGCCTGCGCTTTCGGGGCATCCGCTGGCCCGGACACTGGGTGGGGTATGGCGAGATAGAGGGTGTGGGACCAGTCCTCTTCCACGCCACCGCCCCACTGGAGGAGCAGGTGATTCTGGTGACGCCAGGGCTGGCCTATGGCATCTCTCCGGAAGACCGGGACGGGTTCCTGCACACCCTGCACATCCGGATGCAGATGGGCCCGACCCAGTGGGTGGAGCAGGCCTCCTACGGGCCGTCCTTCGCCCGATGGGCCTTCTGGCGGGACCGACCGGCGCTGGTGATGCTGGCCGCAGCACTGGGGGCGCTGCTGGCGCTGACCGGTCTGCTCTGTTTCCGTTTCCCCTCTCTGCCGCCCCTCCTACCGCTCCACTTTGACGCGCTGGGGTCTCCCGACCGTCTGGGAGTACGCGGGCAGATTTTCTTCATCCCTCTGATTGGGCTGATTGTACTTATGGTCAATGGCGTCCTGGGCGGTCTGCTCTACCGGCATGAACGTCTGGCCGCGTATCTGCTCTGGGGCGGCGCGTTGACGGTACAAATTCTGTTCTGGGCCGCCGTCCTGGGTATTCTGGCGGCGGCGTAGACCGTACGCAACATTCAGCCCGGCTGACGGCTTCTGAAAGGACGGCGCCGGCCGTCCGGAGGTCGCAGGCTCCGAGAGGCGGACCTTCCGTCCGCGCTGAATAGTACAACCGTACAAAACAGACACCCGGCACCTAACGGTGCCGGGTGTCTGTCTTGGGGAGCCTTACCCCCACACCGCGTCCAGTTCCTCGTCCGGCACGTCCCAGACGACGTTGTGGGGCGGGAGCGGCTCGTACTTCATGAACTCGGGCACCCGGTCGTGGGCTTTGGTGAAGCCGGCCGCCCGGTTGAAGGCCACTTCCTTCTCCATAATTTCCTTGCCAATCCGGGTCGCATCGTCGGCTGTCCACTCCGTGCCCAGGACCCCCGCGCATTCCTCTATCATCCCCTCAAAGCCGCTGGGGATGTCCAGAATGGCGAAGGCAATGAAGAGGCAGTGGCCGGTGCTGTCAATGAAGGCGGTGGCAATCTGGAAGTTGCGGGAGAGGTCCGCCTTCTTGACATCGCGCGGGTCCACTTTGCCGCTCACGCCCAGGATTTCCGGCGCGATGGTATAGCCAGCGGTGTGGTCGGCGCCCATGGTGGAGGTAGCGTAGGTGACGCCGATGCCCTTGATCGGGCGCGGCTCGTAGGCGGGCATGTTCTGCCCCTTCACGCCGGGGACGCGGTGCCAGCCGAAGGCCCGGCCAGTGGTGGCAGCGCCGTTGCCCAGGATGCGGCCCAGCGGTGTTCCCTTGCGGATTTCCTCATCCAGCAGCCGGATGGCCCCCTGCCAGTCCCCGAAAGGCAGGAGCCCGGCGTCCATTGCCACTGCCAGCGTGCCACCGGTCTCAATGGTGTCAATGCCGATGTCGTTGCAGAGCCAGATGAGTTTGCCGATGGCATCCAGGTTGTCAATGCCGCAGTCGGCCCCCAGCGCCCAGGTGGATTCGTATTCAATGCAGGAGACGATCTCCTTCCCCTGCTCGTCGTAATAGGTGTTGGAGCACTGGATGACGCAGCCGGGGTGGCAGGCGTGGTTATAGAGTTCTTTGCCCAGCCGCTTCTTGTTGTTCTCAAAGATCGCCTCGCCGGAGGTCGCGGCGGCGCCCTCAAAGCGGCCCTCCCGGAAGTTGCGGGTGGGGTAAGCGCCCGCCTCGTTGAGGATGTTGACGAGAATGGCGGTGCCGTAGGTGTTCAGGCCGCCCTTGGGCTTGGTGATGTCGTGCTGGCGGAGGGCTTCCAGCATCTTCTTGCGCCCTTGCTCAAAGAGGTCGGGATTGGCGATCTCCACTCCCGGCGCGTCAGTGGGGTCCACGATGATGAACTTGAGGCCTTTGGAGCCCATTACCGCGCCCAGGCCGCCGCGCCCGGAGTAGCGGCTGGGCCGCCCGCTGGCATCGTTGAAGCAGATCCCGGCCATCGCCATCTTCATCTCACCGGCGACGCCGATGGAGCAGATGTCCACCTTCTTGCCGAAGCGCTCAAAGAGGAGGGGGTAGACCTCGTAGAGGCTCCGGCCAGCGTATTCGTCGGCGGGGAAGAAGGTGGCACCGTCTTTAGTGATGTGCAGCCCCCACCAGCCGCCATCCTTGGGGAAGCCCTCCACGATGATGGCCTTGATCCCCAGTTTCGCCACCGACTGGGGCCAGGCGCTGCCGGCGTTGGACTCCTTGATGCCGCCGGTGAGGGGGGATTTACCACCCACCGAGACGCGGCCGGAGCTCGGCGCGTTGGTGCCGGTGATGATGCCCGGAGCGAAGACCAGTTTGTTGTTGGGGCCCAGGGGGTGGCAGGTGGGATCCACCTCGTCATAGATGATGGAGGAGGTGAGACCACGCCCGCCCAGGAAGCGGTACTTCTCGGGGACGTCTTCGTACTTGACCGTCCGGTCGGTCATATTGACCCGCAGAATCTTGGACATCTTTCACCTCCTATAGGGGAACTTTGGGGAAGACCGTTAAAACAAAAAAGAGACACCCTGGCCGGCACAACCCCGACCGCATGGTGTCTCCTTTGCAACAACGGCGGGCGTGGAGATTGCTCTCCACACCGTATCGCCCACCCGTCCCGGAGGGAGCGCAGTGGGTCGGAGAACCGGATGTAGAGTTTTCCAGGTGCGCGTGATGGGATGCTTGTTTGAAGCATAATTATTATACATCCGAATTGGGGTTTGTCAAGAGGGTCGCGCTGAGATTTGGACATAAGTGGGACAGGGGAGCCTCCCCTCCCCCACCGCCTTCGGCGGCAGCGGCGAAGCCGCCGGGGGTGAGGAATTGAAACCTCTGGTCATCTGCAGCGGACGTGGTATAATAGTTTCGCTATGCAAGCATCCCAGCAACGGCCCATCTCCGTGGCCATTAACGCCCATCTGCTTTCCGGGGACCCGTCCTACCGGAGCGCCGGCGTTCACCAATACATTCATCACCTGCTCACTTACCTGCCTCAGGCCGGTTGTCGGGTGACGGCGTTTGTGGGCCCACGCAGCGCGAGCGCCCAGCCCCCAGCGCAGGCTGAAAACCTGGGCTACCGGCATACCCGCTGGCCTACCCACCGGCCCGCCGTACGGGTCCTCTGGGAGCAATTGGCCCAGGGGCACGCCCTGCGGGCCGTCGGCGCCGATCTGGCCCACGGGCCGGTCTTCGTCGGGCCGCTGATGGCCCCCTGCCCCGTGGTCGTCACCGTCCACGACCTGAGTTTCCTGCGCTATCCCCACCTCTTCCGGCCTGCCAACCGGCTCTATCTGCGCCTGTTCACCCGCCTCTCTATCCAGCGAGCCCGGCGGGTTATCGCCGTCTCCGCCCATGCCGCCGAAGAGACGGTCCGCCTGCTGGGCATCGCACAGGAGAAAATCCGCGTCGTCTACCATGGGGTGGACCCCATCTTCCGGCCCCTGCCGCCGGAGGAGGTGGCCGTGTTCCGGGCCCGGCGGGGCCTGCCGGAGCGCTTCGTCCTCTTCGTGGGCACTCTGGAGCCGCGCAAGAATCTGGTCCGGCTGATAGAGGCGTTCGCCCGCGCAGGCACGGACTCCGGAACCGCCCTGGTGCTCGCCGGTGCCCGGGGCTGGTACGACGAGGAGATTTTCGCCACCGTGGAGCGATTGGGGCTCTCCGCCCGGGTCCGCTTTCCCGGCTACATCCCCAACAATGAACTTCCCCTCTGGTACAACGCCGCGCGGGTTTTCGCCTACCCGTCCCTCTACGAGGGCTTCGGCCTGCCCGTCCTGGAGGCCCAGGCCTGCGGCACGCCGGTGCTGACCTCCTCCGTCTCCGCCCTGCCCGAGGCCGCCGGGGACGGGGCGCTCCTGGTGGACCCATTCAATGTAGAGGCCATCGCCGACGGCCTCCACCGCCTGCTGACCGATGAGACATTGCGGGAGACACTCCGCCAGCGGGGTCGGGAACACGCCGCCCGGTTCTCCTGGCCCCGCACCGCCGCTGAAACCGTTACCGTCTACCAGGAGGCTATCGCCGGAGGAGGAGCATGATCCGGAACGGTCGTGTGCCATGGTGGGTGGTCCTGCTGGACGTCGTCACCCTCATCGCCGCTTTTCTGGGGGGCTACTGGGTGCGCTACGATCTGCGCTGGTTCCTGGACGTCGCCTACGATGCACCGCTTTCCGCCTATCTCCCGTTCCTGATCCTCTACGTCGTTCTAACGCCGGTTTTCTTCGTGGTGGACGGGGTGTATCGGACCTGGCCGCGCTCCTGGATGGACCAGGTCTACCGCATCACCAACGCCACCGCGAAGGCAACGGTGCTGATGCTGGCAGTTACCTTCGTCTTCCGGCCCCGCTACTACTCCCGCGCCATGCTCATAGAGGTCGGCCTGCTGACCATTCTGTTGCTGGCACTGGCGCGCGGGGTGGAGGGCGGCCTGATCGCCTACCTGCGGGCAAAGGGCGTCGGCATCAAGCGGGTCGTCATCGTCGGCGCCGGAGAGGTGGGGCGAACGGTTATGCGCACCATCGTCGCCCGCCCGGACCTGGGCTACCGGGTCGTCGGCTTCGTGGACGACAATCCCCAGAAGGGATACACCGACATCGGGCGCTTCCGGGCCCTGGGCCCGCTGGATAACCTGCCGGCCATCCTGGACGAGGAGCGGCCCGACGAGGTCATCATCACATTGCCCTGGATGTACCACCGCAAGATTATGGGCATCGTGCGGGAGTGCGAGCGGCGCCATATGCGCGCCCGCATTGTCCCCGACCTCTTCCAGATGAGCCTGACCCAGGTGAACGTGGAGGACCTGGGCGGGGTGCCCCTCATCGGTGTCCGGGCCGTCTCCATCAGTAAAGGGGCCCTGCTGGTCAAGCGGCTGATAGACATCACGGTCGCCGCCGCAGGGCTCCTGCTCGGTGCTCCCCTGTTCGGGCTGATCGCGCTGGCCATCCGGCTGGATAGCCCCGGCCCGGTCATCTTCCGCCAGACGCGGGTGAGGTTGCGGGGGCGCCATTTTGAGATGTACAAGTTCCGCTCCATGCACGTGGGGGCGGAGGAGCAACAGGACATGCTGGCGGACCTGAACGAGGCCGACGGCCCCATCTTCAAGATTCGGGACGACCCCCGACTGACCCGTGTGGGACGGATTCTGCGCCGGCTCAGTCTGGACGAGTTGCCGCAACTGGTGAACGTCCTGCGGGGGGAGATGAGCCTGGTCGGCCCCCGACCGCCTATCCCGGCGGAGGTGGAGAAGTATCAGGAATGGCACAAGAAGCGGCTGGAGGCCCCACCGGGGATGACCGGCCTCTGGCAGGTCAGCGGCCGCAGCCGCCTTTCCTTTGACGAAATGGTACTCCTGGACATCTACTATATTGAAAACTGGTCCCTGTGGCTGGACTTTAAAATCCTGATGCGCACCATCCCAAAGGTATTGTTGGGTGAGGGGGCGTACTGATGGAAGTAGGGAGTATGGAGTATGGAGTAGGGAGTATGGAGTATGGAATGAAGCCACAAGCCGGCCATAAAATGCCCACCACGGCTTCCCTACCCCCTACTCCCTACCCCATACTCCCCCTCTTCCTCCTCTTCCTGGCCCTGGGTGCCCACCAGTTGTCCCTGCCCGGGCTGCACTACGATGAGGCGAAGGAAGCGGGCCTGAACGCCATGCAGTTGCTGACCGGTCAGCCCGTGACGGCGTTCCGGGACGCGGTGATCGCCCTGGGGCCCTGGCGGCTACCCCTGATGGTGCAGGATTACATTGGCGCGCTGAACGTCTACCTGGCGGTGCCATTCCTGGCGCTGGGCGGAGTGAACGTCGTCGCGCTGCGGTGGCTGCCGCTCCTCACCGGCGGGCTGACGCTACTGCTGACCTGGCGGGTAGCCCGCATGCTGGGCGGCCCCCTGGCCGGCTATGTCGCGGCCTCTCTTCTGGCCGTCAACCCGACCTTCGTCTTCTGGAGCCGGCAGGGCATTTTCGTCACCAACCTGACCGCGCTGTTCTTGATGGCGAGCCTGCTCACCGGCCTGCGCTGGTGGCGGCAGCGCCGTCCCACCGATCTCTATCTGACAGCCCTCTTCTGGGGCCTGGGCCTCTACGCCAAACTGCTCTTCCTCTGGGCTATCGGGGCCGCTTTTGGAGTAGCCGGGCTTGCCTATCTCCTGTCTGTAGTCAGCCACGAAGCAAAACGGAGCGGCGTCCAGGACGGCACTCCACCCCGTTCCATGCCTCACTACGAACAGAGCAGCGGAGCGAAGAGGCGTTTCATACCCCCCCTTATCGCCGCGCTCTGCTTCTTCCTTCCCCTACTCCCACTTCTTATCTTCAACCTCCAGACCGGCGGCACCCTGGCTTCGGTCCTGAACAACCTGGGGGAATCGTACTACGGGGTGGACAACCGGGCCTATCTCCCCAACCTGACCGTCCGGCTGGGCCAGTTGGGGCCCCTCCTTCGGGGAGACCACCTATGGTATCTGGGGGGCATTTTTGCCAACCCGCTGGCGCCCTGCCTGGCCGCCGGAACCCTCCTGCTGGGGCTCGGGCTGGGCTTCTGGACCCGCCGGTGGGCCCACCTGTTGCCCGTCGCCCTGCTGGCGCTGATCGTGGCCCAGAGCGCGTTCACCGTGAGCGACCTCTTCATCACCCACTACGCGCTGGCGGTGCCGCTGATCCCGCTGACGGCGGGGCTGGTAATGGAAGCGGCAGTCCGCCTCGGGACAGGTCGGGCCCGGGGAGTACGGGTGGTGCTCTCTGCCCTGATCGTCCTCCTCTGGGCCGCAGGCGATCTCCGGGCAACCGTCCGTTACCACCAGGTACTGGCCCGGACGGGAGGCCACTCCGCCCACTCCAGCGCGATCTACGACCTGGCCGCATATCTGGAGGGAAACGCCACCGGACCGGTCGTCGCGCTGGATTGGGGAATCAGTGCCCCGGTGCAGTTCCTCACCATCGGGCGGGTAGCGCCGGCGGACGTGTTCGGCTACGAACAACTCCATGGGCCGGATACGGGCTTTTCGGAGCGGGTCCGGCCGTTTCTGGAAGACCCGACCACCCTCTACGTGGCCCACGCGCCGGAGGATACAGTCTTCGGGGGACGGGTAGAGGCCCTGGGAGCGCTGGCGGCGGAAAGGGGAATGGGACTTCAGGAAGTGAGTCGTATCGCTGAACGGAGCCTGCGGCCTCTATTTCTTATATATTGTATAACAACTCCTGCGGAGTTGCTTTACAAAGAGCCCGGAGGGCCATGACCGACGTCTACGAATTCGGGGAAGAGGGCCCTGTCCTGCACATCGCCCATGCCAACGGCTTCCCGCCAGGCACATACCGCCCGCTGGCGGCGACCCTCACCGACCACTACCGGGTGATCGGTCTGCCCGCGCGCCCCCTCTGGCCAGGGAGCCGCCCCGAAGAGGTCGCCGACTGGCATCCCCTGGCCGATGACCTGATCGGGGGACTGGATCGGCTGGGGTTACAGGGGGTTATCGGCGTCGGCCATTCTATGGGGGGCGTGACGACTCTCTGGGCCGCCGTCGCCCGGCCCGACCTTTTCCGCGCCGTCGTGCTGATAGACCCGGTTATCCTGCCACCCCACTGGCTGCTCCTGGCACGGCTGATGCGCCGGTTTGGCCGGACGCCGCGCCCCTTGCTGGTTCGGGGCGCCCTGAACCGTCGGCGGACCTGGCCGGACCGCCAGGCCTGCTACGAGTACTTCCGGAGCAAGCCCTTCTTCGCCCGCTGGCCGGCGGAGAGCCTCTGGGCCTACGTGGAGGCCGGCACCCGGGAGCGGCCCGACGGTGGGGTGGAACTGGTCTATCCGCCGGAGTGGGAGGCGCACCTCTTCGCCGCCATCCCCACCGACATCTGGCGGTTCGTCCCCCGCCTGCGCGTCCCGGTGCTGGTCATTCGGGGGGAGTACTCCGATACCTTCGTCCCCCTGGCGCAACGGTGGATGGAGCGGATGCTCCCCCAGGCCCGCTTCGTCGTCATCCCGGAGGCCGGGCACATGGTGCCGATGGAGCGCCCAGCGGAGGTAGGGGCGGTGATCGCAGGGGCCATTCCTACATCCGCACCCGCATCAGGGCCAGAACGGAGATAAAGAAGAGCGCTGCGTAGACGGCGAAGATGACCAGATACCCCAGCCCCGGCTGGAGGGCGTTGAAATAGTCAGCCATCGGCCCGCCGATGCCCGCGCCGACAATCCCCGCTCCGGCCCCCGCCAGATTGGAGATGCCCAGATACCGCCCCGCCTCCGCCGAAGGGGCCAGGTCGGTCCCCAGCGCCCAGTTGGAGGCGAAGAACACCCCTGTCCCCAGGCCGATGACGCAGCCGCTGAACAGCACCATCGGGATGTTGGGGGAGAAAAGGAGCAAGATAGTGCCCGCCCCGGCGATCAGCCCGGAGAGCGCCACCAGCCGCTTCCGCCCCATCCGGTCCGCCAGATAGCCGCCGCCCAGCGCAGCCGGGAGCAGAAAGACCGCCACGACGGCCAGGAGGATGGTCGTCATTGTCGCCGCGTTGGGGATGTGGAGGACGTCCCGCAGGAAGTACTGGGCGAAGCCCTGCACGGAGCCGACGGCCGCCAGAAACATCAGCCGGTTGACCACCCACCAGATGAAAGAGGTCTGGCGAGGAGCCTCCCGGCCGATGCCGACCCAGGCACCGAAATAGACGCCCAGGAAGATGGAGCCGGCCATCGCGATCAGGCCGACGAGGATGCCCACAGCGACACGCGTGCCCAGCGCGGCGGCTGCCGTTGCTCCGCCAGCCGCGTTGACCAGCCAGAGGGCGGCGCGGGTGACCAGGACGAAAATGGCCGTCAGCGCGACCAGCCGCCAGACCCGCTCCCCTACCGGTTTGGTCGGCCTCTCCCTCAGCGGCTCCTCCCGCACGCCCAGCACCGTTGCCAGCATCGTCGCCAGCAGCGCCACCCCCACAAAGCCCACCACCGGCCCAATCAACCCCCGGTCCACCAGCGGCCCGACGACGATGACCAGGAAGACGGGGAGGAGTTCCATCACCGCTTTGACGCCGGAGGAGCGGCCCCGCTGGTCCTCCGGCACCAGATCGGGAATCAGGCCCTGGAGGGCGCCGTGGGCGATGTTGGAGGAGACCTGCAGGAGAACAATGCCCACAATCAGGACGAAGAGGGCAGTGGTGATGCCCAGAGTGGGGAGGAAGAAGCCGTCCAGCGCGGAGCCGATGAAAAGGGGCGACGCGCCGACGATGGCCAGGAAGACCAGGTCCAGCACCGTCCCGGCGAAGATGTAGGGGCGGCGGCGGCCCCAGCGGAGGGTGGAGCGGTCGCTGAACATCCCGGCCATTGGCTGGACCAGCATGGCTACCGCCAGGCCGATGCCCCGCACCAGCCCCAGGTAGGTGTTCTTCTGCTCCGGCGGGACGAAGAGGGCCACCAGATAGGGCAGGAGGACCGGGGTGATGGTCCCCGAAGCGACGTTCAGCCCCAGCCAGTAGACATTAATGAGAATATGATCGCTCCAGCGAAGTTGGCGGTTCATGATTCCCTCCAAACCGTGCCTGGCACATTAGACTTCATTGGAAATAGGACGCAGATAAACGCAGATTAAGCGCAGATGAATATGGATTTCCTTGATCTTTATGCGCGTCCGTCCCTCTCATCGCCGTTCTTACTCCATATCTGCTCAATCCTCGCCGGGGAGCCGTTCGGCCCATCCCCCGGGAATTATACTCCTGGCCGGTAGATTGCCAAATCAACCTTGCCAGGATGGCCGCCCGTTCTCTGCGTGAAGCCCGTTTCAGAGCCCACAGCGCAACTCCTTGCGCTACGAACTGGTCAAATCCCCATTCATGGGTATAATGGTGAATGCCCAGGCACTTCCAAACTGTACGGAGCGGAGAAACATGCTGGGAATCGTCATTCTGGCCGCCGGGCAGGGGACGCGCATGCGCTCTGAGGTCCCCAAAGTCCTCCATCCCCTCTGCGGGCGCCCGATGGTCTTCTACGCCCTGGACGCGGTGCGCGGCCTCTCCGACCTCCCCCCGGTGCTGGTGGTGGGGCACGGGGCGGAGGAGGTGCGCCGGGCTGTGGGGGAGGCCGTCACCTACATAGAACAGCGGGAGCAGAGGGGCACCGGCCACGCCGTCCTCCAGGCCCGTCCGGCGCTGGAAGGGCAGGTAGACGAAGTGCTCATCCTCTACGCCGACATGCCCCTCCTGACCCCGGAGACGCTGCGCCGGGTGGTGGACGCGCGCCGGTCGGCCCGGGCCGTCCTCTCCATCCTGACAGTGGTCGCCGAAGACCCCCGGGGGTTTGGTCGGGTGGTGCGCCAGGCCGACGGGAGCGTGGCGCGTATCGTGGAGGAAGCCGACGCGACAGACGCGGAGCGGGCCATCCGGGAACTGAACGCCGGAGTGTACGCCTGCGACGCGGCCTGGCTCTGGGCCCATCTTCCCCTCCTCCCCCTGAGCCGCAAAGGGGAGTACTACCTGACCGACCTGGTGGAGATGGCAGCCGGTGAGGGCCAGGAGGTGGTTGCCGTGGCCGCCGACGACCCCACGGAGGCGCTGGGCATCAACACCCGCGTCCACCTGGCCGAGGCGGAGGCTATCCTCCGTTCCCGCATCAACCATCGCTGGATGGAGGCCGGGGTGACCATGATAGACCCCCAGACGGCCTACATTGAGCCGACGGTGACCATCGGCCCAGATACGGTCATCTGGCCCAACACCATCCTGCGCGGGCGGACGGCAATCGGCAGGGGATGCCATTTGGGCCCCAACACCCTGATAGAAGATAGCGTCATCGGCGACCGCTGCCGGGTGGTGGCGTCGGTGGTGGAGGGAGCAGTGATGGAAGAAGGGAGCGACGTCGGCCCCTTCAGCCACCTCCGGCCAGGCGCCCACCTGGGGGCAGGAGCCCACGTGGGCAATTTCGGCGAGGTCAAAAATGCCCACCTGGGCCCGGGGGCCAGAATGGGCCACTTCAGTTACGTAGGGGACGCTGAGGTCGGCGCCGAAGCCAACATCGGCGCGGGCACCGTCACCTGCAATTTTGACGGCCGCCGGAAGCACCGGACGGAGATTGGGGAAAAGGCGTTCATCGGCTCCGGCACCATGCTGGTGGCGCCGGTGCGGGTGGGCCGCCGGGCCGTGATCGGGGCCGGCTCCGTGGTGACCCACGACATCCCCGACGAGACGGTGGCCTACGGGGTTCCGGCGCGGGAGCGCAGAAAGGTGCAGGAGCAGATGTAGGGCAAGCCCTGCCCCTCCAGCGGATCAAAAATGGACGGTAAATCCTGGGCCGGCTTAGCCGGCACCCTTCTGCTGGTCTTTCTGCACGGCCTGCTGGCGGGCATGCGGTTGGCATTTGCCAGCGCCCGGCGCGGGCGGCTCCGCCAGATGGCCGACGAGGGCGTCCCGCGCGCCGCGCTGGCCCTCCATCTGGCAGAAGATTCCAGCCGTATGCTGGGCACCCTTTACCTGGGCAAAGCGTTCCTGGCCGCGCTGGCGGCGGCCCTGGCGGCTCTCACCCTGGTCTCCCCGCTGGCGCGCGCCCTGGCCACCGGTGGACTCCCTCACCCCTGGGCCGATGGCGTCGCGCTGCTGCTGGTCATCGGCAGCCTCTCGGCCCTCATCCTGGTCCTCGGACGGCTGGTGCCGGAGGGTATCGCCGCAGCCCATCCGGAGGCATGGGCCGTCCGCCTGGCCGGACTCCTCCGGGTCCTGATCGCCCTCCTCTGGCCCCCCGTCCGCCTCCTGGTCTGGGTGGGCAACCGGCTGGCCGCCCCCTTCGGCGGCGTCCCCCTTAGCGGCACCACCCTGGTCACCGAAGAGGAAATCCGCACTCTGGTGGACGCGGGAGAAGAGGAGGGCGTCATTGAGGAAGAGGAGAAGGAGATGATTTACTCCATCTTTGAACTAGGCGAGACCATCGCGCGGGAGGTGATGGTCCCCCGCATAGACATCGTCGCCGTGGACGTCCAGACGCCGCCGGAGGAGGTGGTCCGGGTCATCGCGGAGACCGGCCATTCCCGCATCCCCGTCTATGAAGGGACGGTGGATGGAATTGTGGGACTGGTCTACGCCAAGGACCTGCTGCTCTATCTGCAGGGGGATGGTCCCCGCCCGCCGTTGCGGGAGATCCTCCGCCCAGCCTACTTCGTGCCGGAGACGAAGAAGGCGGATGACCTGCTGCGGGAGATGCAGCAGCGGCGCATCCATATGGCGATCGTGGTGGACGAGTACGGCGGGACGGCCGGACTGGTCACCGTAGAGGACATCCTGGAAGAGATTGTCGGGGAGATTCAGGACGAGTACGATATAGAGGAACCCACCTTTGAGCAGATCGGCGAAGGAGAGTACATCCTGGACGCGCGGATGAACCTGGACGACGTCAATGACCTCTTAAAGGCCGACCTGCCAACGGAGACTGCCGACACGCTGGGAGGCCTCATATATGATGCGCTGGGACGGGTTCCCGTCTCTGGCGACCATCTCCGGATCGGCGAATGGCGGATAGAGGTACTGACCGTCTCCGGTCGGCGTATCCGCAAGGTGCGGATGGCGCGGGGGAAAGAATGACGGCTTCCCGACAAACGACAACGGAGAAATTCTCATGACCAGGAATCAACCCGCAACAGTGAATTTTGACCCCCAAATCCTGCTGGAACGGGCCCGGGACGCCCGGGATCAGGCTTACGCGCCCTATTCCCACTACCGGGTCGGCGCGGCGCTGCTGGGCCGCTCCGGGCGCATCTACACCGGCTGCAACGTGGAGAACGCCGTCTACCCCCTCTGCACCTGCGCCGAACGGACAGCGGTGGTGAAGGCCGTCTCTGAGGGGGAGCGGGAGTTCATGGCGCTGGCGGTGGTGACGGAGAATGGCGGGACGCCCTGCGGCTCCTGCCGTCAGACCCTGCGGGAGTTTGCGGAGGACATGGTCATCCTCATCGGCGACACGGCGGGCCACTACCGGCAGACCACTCTGCGCCAGTTGCTGCCGGATAGTTTTAGCGCCGCCGACCTGCCCCATGGGCAGGGATAGGGACAGGGGCAATGGCTCTCATAGCCAGTAGTCCTTAAAGACTAAAACTGCCCATAAATTAGTCCTATTGGGCTATAGACAACCGGCGGGGATGGATTATCATAATGAATGCCTGATAACGGACCAACGGTCAGTTATTGGGCGGGTGATGCTGACTTGACAAGGTGCCGGAAATAGGCCATCATCAGCATCACCAGGAAACAAGGATGCCATTCCAGCGTAATCCCACCACCCAGATACCAGCCTACGCGCACGTCCTGGCCACAGAGTTACGTCAGCGGGCGGCCAAACGTCCGGAACTGGACGGGTTAGCCGCGCCCTACCTGGCCCTTCTTTCGGCCCAGGCTCCCATAGAAGCCGCCTTCTCCCCACCCCCGCCGTCGGAAGCCGAAATTCGGGCCCGCCTGAGTCGGGGCATCCCCGCGCTGGCCCCTGAGGACTTCCAGGCCGACCCCCAGGCACTCCGGCAGTTGTGGGAGGAGGTCTGTGCCGTCGCATCCCGCTACTTCCCTGACCTGGCCCCCGCGCTGGAACCCATCCGCCGCTGGCCCGACGGTCGGGAGGATGGCCTGCTTTCCGCCGCCATATACTATCTGCGGGGCGAGACTAACCTGATAGCGGATGAGGCTGGACTGGATGGGTCGCTTCTTCAGTTCGTCCTCAACAACACCCTCCATCCCTTCCTGCGCCGCTATGCGGCAACGGTGGCTCCTCTGGTAAACACCGAGACCTGGTATCGCCCGTACTGTCCGGTCTGCGGCGGGGAGCCGGACTTCGCCGCGCTGGCCAAGCCCCACGGCGCCCGCCGCCTCCTCTGCTCCCGTTGCGACTTTGAGTGGCCTTACCGTCGGACCTCATGCCCCTTCTGCGGCAACGATAACCCCGAACAGTACCTGTACGTCCCCTCGGAGGATGGTATCCACCGCCTCTATCTCTGCGACCGTTGCCGCCGTTACTTGAAAGTGATAGACCTGCGAGAACTGATGGAGGAGCCATCGCTTCCGGTAGAGCGGATCCTCACCCTGCCGATGGACCTGGCGGCGAGGCAGGAAGGGTACGGAATACGTGATACGGGATACGTGAAGCGTGATGCGTGAAGCGTGATGCGTGAAGCGTGATGCGTGATGCGTGAAGCGTGATGCGTGAGGCGTGAAGCGTGAGGCGTGAATGGGAGGGGCTGCTCTTTCGGACAGACTGGCCGACCTGGCCCGGCAGTACAACCTGATCGCTATCTACAGTTTCGGCAGCCGGGCCGAAGAGGTGGCCGCGCGGGTGGCAGGTCAGGCCGTAGAGTCCGCCTATCCGGCCTCCGACGTGGACATCGGCGTCCTCCCGGCCCCCGGACGGCGTCTCACTGCCGCCGAGCGGGCTGACCTGATGGTGGCCCTGGAGGACCTGCTGGAGGTGGTGCGGGTGGACCTGGTGATCCTGCCGGAGGCCCCACCCTTTCTGGCACTGGACATCGTCCAGGGAGAACTTCTCTGCGCCACCGACCCGATCGCTGAGGCGGAGTATCAACTCTATGTCCTCCGTCGGGCGGCGGATTTGGCACCCTTTGAGCGGGAGCGCCGCCGAATGATCCTGGCAGGAGAAGCGTACTGATGGGCCCTCCCCCCATCCGGGTGAAAATCGTAGCCGACCGGATCGCGTGGGTGCGGAATATGCTGGCCGGCATTCGCTCCCTGCCCCGCGACTCTCTTGCCGATTTCACCGCCGACCCCCGCACTCCGGCGGCTGCCGAATCCTACCTCCGGCGGGGGTTGGAGGCGCTGTTGGACCTGGGCCGACACATTCTGGCCAAAGGACTGGGTCAGGCCGCTACGGAATACCGGGATGTAGCACGAGGGCTGGAGGAAGCGGGCATTCTCCACCCACCCGAATCCACCCTGCTGTTCCGAATGGCCGGCTACCGAAACCGTCTGGTCCATTTCTACCACGAGGTCTCGGTGGAGGAACTCTACCAAATCTGCACTCAGGGCCTGGCGGATGTGGAACGAGTCCTGGCGGCCCTGGAACGATGGCTCCGGGAACATCCCGAGCACCTGGACCAGGCCCTGTAAACTACGGAGTACGCAACCCGTGACAGGAGGTGCCTATCGGAGAAACCGCCCTTAAAGACCGGAAACCCTGACGGCTAAGACTCTGATCTCAGGAGGGTTTATCTATGAAAGTCACACGCCGAGAATTCCTCAAGTTGACAGCGGCGGCCAGCGGGAGCCTGCTCCTCCCGGCTTCCTCGGCCCTGGCGACCACCGAGGGACCGATTTTCCCCCTTCATAAGAAGGTGAAGGAAGCGGTGACCCTCTGTCCCTACTGCTCCTGCGGCTGCGGCCTCATCATCGCTACCGGGCCGGACGGCCATATTATCAACTCCGAAGGCGACCCCGATAACATCACCAACCGGGGTGCCCTGGACCCCAAATCCATTTCCGTCCGGCAACTCTCCCAGAGCCCTCTCCGCCTGAAGAAGCCCCTCTATCGGGCCCCCGGCTCCGACCACTTTGTGGAGGTGGAGTGGGACTGGGCAATCACCGAGGTCACCAAACGGATCAAGGCCACCCGGGATGCCACCTTTGAGCGCACCGCCACCGTCGGCGACAAAACCGTCACCGTTAACCGCACCCAGGCCATCGCCTTCCTGGGTGGCGCGGCCAACAACTCCGAAGAGGGCTACCTGGCGGCTAAACTGACCCGCGCCCTGGGCATCGTCTACCTGGAACACCAGGCCCGGATATGACACTCCGCGACGGTGGCCGGTCTCGGCCCCACATACGGTCGCGGAGCGATGACCAACCACTGGGTGGACCTCAAGAACGCCGACTACATCCTTATCATCGGCTCCAACTGTGCGGAGAACCACCCGGCTTCTATGACCTGGATCCACAAGGCCCAGAACGAGCGCGGGGCTAAACTGATCGTGGTAGACCCCCGCTTCACCCGCAGCGCCTCCCAGGCCGACATCTTTGCCCCAATCCGCCCGGGCACCGACATCGCCTTCTTCGGCGGGATGATCAAATACATCCTGGATAACGAACTCTACCACAAAGACTACGTCGTCCACTACACCAACGCCGCCACTCTGATCAACCCCGACTATAAGGGCCCGGACGAACTGGACGGCCTCTTCTCCGGCTACGACCCGGAGAAACGGCGTTATGACCGCTCCACCTGGTCCTACCAGACCGATGCCGACGGGAAGCCCTTGCGGGACGAGACGCTCCAGGACCCCCACTGTGTCTTCCAGATCATGAAACGCCACTACGCCCGCTACGACCTGGACACCGTCTCGCAGGTGACGGGTATCCTGAAAGACCTGTTGGAGAAAATTTACAAGACCTACGCCGAGTCGGGCCAGCCGGGCAAGGCCGGCACCATCCTGTACGCGATGGGCCAGACGCAACATACGGTAGGCTCTCAGAACGTGCGCGCCCTGGCCATTATCCAACTGCTTCTGGGCAACATCGGCATCCCCGGCGGCGGCGTTAACGCCTTACGTGGCGAGTCCAACGTCCAGGGCTCTACCGATGTAGGCCTCCTGGCCCACACCCTGCCCGGCTACCTGCCGGTGCCTACGGTGGCGGACCCGGACCTGAAGACCTACGTTGAGAACAAGACCAAACCGGGTGGCCCTTGGTCGGGCGGCTACTGGACCAACGGCCCCAAGTTCCTCGTCAGCCTGCTCAAAGCCTGGTGGGGCCCCTACGCTGTCCAGCGCACCGACTTCGCCTACCAGTACCTGCCCAAAGCGGATAGCCCCGCCAACCATTACTGGATCGCCCTCTTTGAGGCTATGTATGCGGGCAAGATCAAAGGGCTCTGGATTATGGGCATGAACCCGGCCATTGGTGGCCCCAACGCCCGCTTTGAGCGAGAGGCGCTGAAGAAACTGGAGTGGATGGTGGTCCAGGAAATCTTTGATACCGAGACCACCTCCTTCTGGCGCGCGCCGGGCGAGGACCCCTCCCAAATCCAGACCGAGGTCTTCGTCCTTCCCGCCGCCGATGCGATGGAGAAGGCCGGCAGTATCGTCACCAGTGGGCGGCTGATCCAGTGGCGGGAGAAGGTCGCCGAGCCGCCAGGAGAGGCGAAGCCCGACCACCAGATTCTCAACCTCATCGCGCTGAAACTGAAAGAACTCTACGCCGCCGACCCCGGCCCCTTCCCCCAGCCCATCCTGCACCTGGTCTGGGACTATGGGCAGGAATTGAACATTGAGAAGGTGGCCCGGGAAATGAACGGCTACGCGGTGAAGGACGTGAAGGATGCGCAGGGCAACGTCCTGGCCAAAGCGGGCGCGACCCTGACAACCTTCGCCCACCTGCAGGCCGACGGCTCCACCGCCTGCGGCGTCTGGATTTACACCGGCTATTTCTCCCTCCAGCCCGACGGGTTCGGCAACATGCTCCCGGCGACGAAGCGGCGCAACTCCGTCTACGACCCCGGCGGCTGGGGCAACTACCCCTACTGGGGCTGGGCCTGGCCGGCCAACCGGCGCATCGTTTACAACCGTTGCTCCGCCGACCCCGACGGCAAACCCTGGTCGGAGGACCGCAAGTACATCTGGTGGGACGAGGCGCAGAAGAAGTGGGTGGGCTACGATGTGCCGGACTTCGTCGTCACCAAAGCCCCCACCGACCCCGGCGGCCGCGACCCCTTCATCATGCGCACCGACGGCAAGGGGGGCCTCTTCGCCGCAATGAACGAAGGGCCGCTGCCGGAGCACTATGAGCCGGTGGAATCGCCGGTGAAGAACGTCTTCTCCAGCCAGCAGATCAACCCGGTCATCAAGGTCTGGAAGACCGACGAGGGGAAGGAGATCGGCGATAGCTACGGCGCAGCCGATAAATACCCCATCGTCGCCACCACCTACCGGCTGGTAGAGCACTGGCAGGCCGGCGGTATGTCCCGCTGGCTGGACTGGCTGGTGGAGGCGCAGCCGGAGATGTTCGTGGAGATGAGCCAGGAACTGGCCACCGAAAAGGGTATCAAGAGCGGCGATAAAGTGAAGGTCCGCTCCGCCCGCGGGGAGATTGAGGCTATCGCTATCGTCACCGCCCGCATCAAACCGCTTCAGGTCAACGGCAAGACCCTCCACGTGGTGGGGATGCCCTGGCACTGGGGCTGGAAGGGGTTGACCTACGACGCGGGTGTTACGGATATGGTCCAGAGCACGGCCAACTTCCTGACCCCCCACGTCGGCGATGCCAATACGATGATCCCGGAGTACAAGGCCTTCCTGGTGGATGTGGAAAAGGCATAGGGGGTGGAACATGGCACGATTGGGAATGCTCATAGATACTTCGCAGTGCGTTGCCTGTCGCGGTTGCCAGGTCGCCTGCAAGCAGTGGAACGATCGGGAAGGATGGCTCTATTCCCGCACCCGCAACTGGGGCTCCTATGAGAACCCGCCGGACCTCTCGCCGCAAACCTGGACCCGTATCCGGTTCACCGAGTATGAGGGCCCGGACGGGTTCCGCTGGCTCTTCCTGAAGGAAGGGTGCATGCACTGCGGCAACCCGGCCTGCGTGGCCGTTTGCCCCACGGGAGCGCTGAAGCAGCAGCCCAATGGCCTGGTCACCCTGGAGGTGGAACTCTGCAACGGCTGCGGCTACTGCTCCCAGTTCTGCCCCTTCCACATCCCCCGGCTGGAGACCGACCCGATCACCGGGAAAGGCAAGGCCTCCAAGTGCATCTTCTGCCAGGACCGGGTGACCAATGGCCTGCTGCCGGCCTGTGTCAAGACCTGCCCGGCGAAGGCGCTGGACTTCGGCGACCGGGATGAGATGATCGCCCGGGGGCAGGAGCGGGTGAAGGCCCTGAAGGCGCGCGGGTACACCCAGGCCAATCTCTACGGCGTGGACCCGGTGGGCGGCCTGGGACGGCTGTACGTCCTGATCGCCCCGCCGGAGGCCTACGGCCTGCCGGCTAACCCGCAGTATCCGGCGCTGGCGAATATCTGGCAGAAGATCCTCCAGCCGCTGGGCAACGTGGCCTTTGGCGCCACCCTGCTGGGCATCCTGGCCGCCTTCTTCTTCGTTCGCCGCAAGATCCGTATGGAGGAAGTAAGATGACCGTCCAACTGAAAGGCAGAGCGGAAGCGATCACCATCCAGTGGATCCCCAAGTACACAACCCTGGAACGGGCGGCCCACTGGCTCCATACC